>NZ_JAGOIT010000010.1:10256-51251 GCF_017995515.1 Propionivibrio sp. | reverse complement strand
TGACGGCGCCCATCACGATGCACATGCGAAGCATGCTGGCGATGATGACCACGGTAGCGCCGACGATGTACACGAGCATCACGGTCTCAAGCCTGGGCAGAAACCGCATGAGACGCCGTGGGTTGTTACTTTGCCGCTTGTTCTGCTGGCGATTCCTTCGGTCGTCATCGGATATTTCGCGATCGAGCCGATGCTCTTCGGCGACTATTTCCTAGGGGCGATTCACATCAACGCTGAGGCCCATCCCGTGATGGCAGAGCTGGCTCACGAATTCCATGGGGCGACGGCAATGGCGCTTCACTCGATTCAGACGCCGGTGTTCTGGCTCGCTGTATCCGGCGTCGCGCTGTCGTGGTTCTTCTATCTGAAACGCCCGGAAATCCCCGCTGCCATCAAGGCTGCCTCGGGTCCGCTTTATACCGTTCTCGAGAACAAGTATTACTTCGACAAGTTCAACGAGAAAGTGCTTGCCGGCGGGGCAAAATTGATCGGCCGCGGGCTGTGGAAAGGCGGGGACGCCGGCGTTATCGACGGATTGATCGTTGGAGGGGCGGTTCGCGTAGTCAGCGGTATTTCGATGCTTGTCCGGTTTTTCCAGTCGGGGCACATCTACCACTATGCGTTTACGATGATCTTTGGTGTTTGCGCGCTTCTTTCATTCTGGCTGTTGCGTGCCTGATCCGAACTGAGAGACTGAGAACAACATGTTAGGAATGCCACTTCTTTCACTTGCCATCTGGGTGCCGATTTTTTCCGGTCTCTTTGTGCTGGCTACAGGATCAGACCGTAATGCGCCTTTGGCGAAAATGCTCGCACTGTCAGGCGGGGTTGCGGGCCTGCTCGTTACCGTGCCTCTTTATACGCAATTTGATCTGACGACGTCGGCAATGCAGTTTGTCGAGTTGTCTGCGTGGATTCCGCGATTCAACATTAACTACCATCTTGGGGTGGATGGCATCTCGATGCTTTTCGTCATCCTGAATAGTTTTATCACGGTCATCGTGATACTCGCTGGCTGGAAAGTGATTGACAGCAAGGTGGCGCAGTACAACGCGGGCTTCCTGATCATGTCCGGGCTGTTGAACGGTATTTTCGCGTCGCTCGACGGCATGCTGTTCTACATCTTCTTCGAAGCGTCGCTCATTCCCTTGTACCTGATCATCGGGGTCTGGGGCGGGCCGAATCGCGTATATGCAGCATTCAAGTTCTTCCTGTTTACGCTGATGGGCTCCTTGCTCTTCCTGGTTGCGATGATCTACCTGTTTGTGCAATCCGGTGGAAGCTTTTCGATTCTCGACTGGCATCAGCTGCCGATCGGGCGCACGGCCCAGATCTGGATCTTCCTCGCGTTTCTTGCCGCATTCGCCGTCAAGGTGCCCATGTGGCCGGTACATACGTGGTTGCCTGACGCTCACGTCGAGGCGCCGACGGGCGGTTCGATCGTGCTGGCGGCAATCGCACTCAAACTGGGTGCTTACGGCTTCTTGCGCTTTTCACTTCCTATTACACCCGATGCATCGCAGGAGCTTTCAGGCTGGATCATCGGCTTGTCCCTGATCGCGATCGTCTATATCGGCTTGGTGGCGCTGGTTCAGGTCGATATGAAGAAGCTTGTTGCGTACTCTTCGATTGCGCACATGGGCTTCGTCACGCTCGGCTTCTTCATGTTCAGTGCGCTGGGCATTGAGGGCGCGCTCGTTCAAATGGTCTCGCACGGCTTCATTGCGGGCGCGATGTTCTACTGTATCGGCGTGATGTATGACCGCGTCCATTCAAGACAAATCGCGGACTACGGTGGCGTCGTCAATACGATGCCGAAATTTGCCGCATTCTTCATGTTGTTCGCCATGGCGAATGCAGGCTTGCCTGCGACCTCAGGCTTCGTCGGTGAGTTCATGATCATCCTGGCAACCGTCAAGTACAACTTCTGGATTGCGCTGACTGCTGCGACGACGATGATTGTCGGTGCGGCGTACACGCTCTGGATGTACAAGCGAGTCGTATTCGGTTCGGTCGGGAATCACCACGTCGCAGAACTCTCGGATATCAGCGCACGGGAGTTCCTGGTGCTCGCTTTGCTCGCCGTTTGCGCCCTCGGTATGGGCCTCTATCCTCAGCCATTCACGGAAGTGATGCATAGCTCGGTCAACGAACTGATGCGCCACGTCTCCGTAAGCAAGATCCTCTAATTGGTATTCGCTATGACGCTTGCTGAAATGCAGTTTGTACCGCCGGATCTCCGCCTCGCCAGCGCCGAGATCTTCATGTTGGCGATGGCGTGTCTCATCCTTATCGCCGATGTTTTCGTCAAAGACAAGAAACGTACTGCGACCTTCGTGTTGACTGTGATCGCGCTGCTCGGCGCAGCGGTTATTACGTTCAACACGAGCAGCGGCCAGGTGCTTTACACGTTTAGCAACATGTTCGTCGGAGATCTTCTGTCCGACCTGCTCAAACTGCTGGTCTATCTGACGGTTATTGTCGTTCTGTGCTACTCGCGAAGCTACGTGCTCGTGCGGCCGCAGATGGCGCGGGGAGAGTTCTACTCGCTTACGCTGTTCGCGACTCTCGGCATGATGGTGATGATTTCGGCGAATCATTTCCTGAGCGTGTATATCGGCATCGAGTTGCTGTCGCTTTCGCTGTATGCGATGGTTGCCTTGAACCGCGACTCGACGACCGCGACCGAGGCGGCAATGAAGTACTTTGTTCTTGGCGCGCTTGCATCAGGCCTGCTTCTTTATGGCATGTCGATGATTTACGGTGCGACGGGTTCGCTGCAGATTTCCACGGTTGCCGAGCGGCTTTTCGCGGGTGACGGGAACAAGACGATCCTGGTCTTCGGTGTTGTTTTCCTGGTGTCCGGAATCGCGTTCAAACTCGGCGTGGTGCCCTTCCACATGTGGATACCCGACGTTTATCACGGCGCTCCGACCGCGGTGACGATCTTCATCGGGAGTGCGCCCAAGCTGGCCGCGTTCGCAATCGTCATCCGGATGCTGGTTAGCGGATTGATCGTGGTATCGAAAGACTGGCAGGCGATGCTGCTCATCCTATCGGTACTTTCGATGGCCGTCGGTAACTTTGGAGCGATCGCGCAGACCAACCTCAAGCGCATGTTGGCGTATTCGGCCATTTCCCACATGGGCTTCATGCTTCTCGGCCTGGTTGTCGGCGTCGTCGATGGCGATGCCCGCTTCGCGCTGAACGCCTACAGTTCATCGATGTTCTACATCATCACGTATGTGCTGACGAGTGCAGGTACCTTCGGGATGATCATGCTCTTGTCGAAGGCCGGATTCGAGTCCGAGGAAATCAGCGACTTCGCCGGACTGAACAAACGTAGTTCGTGGCTAGCCGCAATGATGATGATGATGATGTTCTCGATGGCGGGCGTGCCGTTCTTCGTTGGCTTCTTCGCCAAGTTCTCGGTGTTGCAAGCGGTCGTGGCCGCGGGCTACCTTTGGTTGGCGATTGCCGCGGTCTTCTTCTCGCTGGTCGGCGCATATTACTACCTGCGCGTCGTCAAGGTTATGTACTTCGACCAACCGCCTGCGAACGCATCGCGGATCGAAGCGCCCGTGGGTGCCAAGGTGCTGATGTCGGCAAACGGTTTGGCCATTGCCGCGCTGGGCCTTTTCCCGCAAACGTTAATGTCCCTGTGCGCCTTCTCCCTCCTGCGCTCGCTCTAGCGGTCCGGCGACACGCGGATTGGTGTCGCCCGGCGAGTGCTAGCAACCCGAATCGTTGTAGCGGTTGAGACAGTGAAAGGGCCGGTGGATCAAATCCACTGGCCCTTTTCACGTTTGGCGTAGAGGGCGAAGGTCGACTGTGCTCTCAGTTATCGACGCCCAATTCCGTATATTTCCGGCTTGATCCGTAACTCTTGGATATGGGGTACTTCGCTGCGTTCTTTGTGATTTTCTCTTGTGCCGCTTCAGTAAGGTCGAAGCCGGCCTTTTCGGCAATCAAGAGCAGGTAGAGCAGAATATCAGCACATTCGTCACGCAACGCTTCATCTGACCTCGGATCTTCGGTGAGCCGCGATATCTCTTCGTCCGACTTCCATTGCGTGAGTTCGAGTAGCTCGGCCGCTTCGAGATTGAGTGAAACGATCAGGTTGCGCAGCGTGTGAAACTGCGACCAGTTTCGTTCGTCCCGGAACTTCAACAAATCCTTGATCAGTGACCGCATGCTCATCGAGTCAGCCGAAGAAGCGCTCTGCCGCGTTGGCAGGAAGGGTCATGCCTGTCGCCCTGGCACGTGCGAGCAGTTCCCAATAGTAGCGATACGAGGCACGATCGTGGAGTCGTCCGTCATGGGCGATGGGGCCCCAGTCGGTATCCTGCGCTGCGACCAGAATCTCCGTGGCGACTTCGACCTCGGAAAAGTCCGGTCGCATCGCTTCGACGATGGGCATGATCTGGTTCGGGTGAATGCTCCACATTCTGAGATAGCCAAACTCGACGCGCGCCCGTCGCGCATCGTTTCGGATGACCTCAATGTCCTTGAGTTCGGTTGTTACGTTGTGCGTGGGCACGACGCCGTTGGCGAGTGCAGCGGTTGAAATCTCGCATTTCGCCCGGACTACAAGCGGATGCTCGAATTGCCCCGGACTCTTCATCGCTGACCCCGGGACTGCGCCGTGATGTCCGGACACGAAGTCCATCAATCCGAAGTCAAGCGATTCCACGCTCGGTAGCGCGGCGATTTCCCACGCTTCTCGCAGGGCGCCGAAGGTTTCGATCAGTACGTGCACCGGAATCTGTTGTTTTAACCCCGTTCGTGCTTCAGCATCGCGCAGCGCAGAGACCTGGGCTCGAACATCGGCGGCGCTGCGCGGCTTCGGGAAGGTAATGAAAGGCAGACGGGTGCCGGCGATGGAAACCAGGATATCGAGATCCTGCTGCCAGTTCGGGTGCGTGATGTCGTGGATACGAGCGCCGACACGCCCGAAGCGATTGGCATCGCTCATGATTACATGCGCGGCCATCTCGGCGTGTTCGCGTTCGGCGCCAGCGTGGGCGCCGTCCTCGCAATCGCAGGTGACATCGAACACGGGCCCCAGGTCGTTCTGTAGCTGGATGGCCTTGTTCATCAGTTTTTCCGAACCGGCGTAGTGGTCGACTACCGGCAGGATCGGGAAGAGCTTCTCCCCGGAAAAGAGAACGTCACTAGGGTGTCGCATGGGATTCTTCCGTCGAGTACTCAAGGAGCGCCATTCTAACGCTCTGTGTCTTGCGCGAAGGCAAAAAAAAGCCGCAGCGTCGCTGCGGCTTCGGCGACACGAACCGGCTTAGAGCATGCTCTTGACGGCTTCGGCTTCGTCGGTCAGTTCCTTGAGGGTCTTGTTCATCTTCTCGCGCGAGTACTCGTCGATTTCGAGGCCCTGGATGATCTTGTAGGAACCGCCCTTGCACTCGCAGGGGAAGCCGTAGACGATGCCGGCGGGAATGCCGTAGGAGCCGTCGCTCGGAACGCCCATCGTGACCCAGTCATCGGAGCCGAGAACCCAGTCACGCATGTGGCCGATCGCTGCGTTGGCGGCCGAAGCAGCGGACGAGAGGCCGCGGGCTTCGATAATGGCAGCGCCGCGCTTGCCGACGGTCGGCAGGAAGACGTCGTTGTTCCAGACCGGATCGTTGATCAGGGCCTTGACGCTGTCGCCGTTGGAAACGCAGTTGCGGTAGTCGGCATACATCGTCGGTGAGTGGTTGCCCCAGACCACGAGCTTGCTGATCGTCGAAACCGGGCGACCGATCTTGGCGGCCAGTTGCGACGCGGCACGGTTGTAGTCGAGGCGAAGCATGCCGTGGTAGTTCGCCGGGTTGGTGCGGCCAACTTTCCTGGCAGTGGCGGCAGCGATGTAGGCATTGGTGTTGCACGGATTGCCGACGACGAGAACCTTGACGTCTTCCTTGGCGTTTTCGGCGATGGCCTTGCCCTGGACGGTAAAGATCGCGCCGTTTGCGCTCAGCAGATCAGCGCGCTCCATGCCAGCGGTGCGGGGACGGGCGCCAACGAGCAAGCAGATGTCGGCATCCTTGAAGGCAACGTTCGGATCGTCGGTGGCAAACACGCCAGCGAGCAGCGGGAACGCGCAATCGTCGAGTTCCATGATGACGCCTTGGCAAGCCTTCTGCGCTTGCGGGAGGTCGAGCATCTGGATGATGACCGGTTGGTCCTTGCCGAGCATTTCGCCGGAGGCGATGCGGAAAAGCAGGCTGTAACCGATCTGGCCGGCTGCACCCGTGACTGCTACGCGGACTGGGGATTTGGACATGGAAAAACTCCTAAGAAAAACAACGGATTAAAAATAGGACAGAAAAAAACGGAAAGGGAATCGAGTGCTGAGACGGCGTGCCCGGACTGGGCGAATCAACGCGGGATGATAAGAGCTAAGAACCGCGAGTGTCAATCGTACACTGTCGCAGGAATCATTATCTTATGTTATATATATGATGCTTATTTTTGTGTGGACCGACCAGTGAAAATGTGCTGCAATCCAAAGCCATGAGTCGACAAGCCGCCTCGCATTCACCCACTTTCAGTCCCCTCTATCGCCAGATCCGAGGGTTGATTACGCGCAGTCTTGAATCCGGCGAATGGGGACCGGGTGACCTCATCCCGAGCGAGTCCGAACTCGCGGTGCGTTTCGGCGTAAGTCAGGGGACGGTACGCAAGGCCATCGACGAGATGGCCGCGGAGAATCTGTTGGTTCGGCGTCAGGGGAAGGGGACTTTCGTCGCTTCGCACAATGATCCTCGCTCCTTCTTCCGTTTTCTGCGCATTGGTGCCAACGAAGGCGAGTTGAAGCCGCTGAAGAGCATTCCCATCGAGTGCTGGCGAGCGAAGGCCGGTTCGGACGTGGCGCGAACGCTCGCGCTTGAGCCCGGGGCGCCGATCATCATCGTTCGCCGGTTGTTGCGCTTTGGTAACGAGCCTGCCGTTTTCGATGAGATTTATCTTCCGGGAGACTTGTTTGCGGATCTCACGCTGGATGTCCTGAAGGCCGGCGGGATGTCGCTGTACAGTCTGTTCGAGACCAAATTCGGTGTTCGCATGATTCGTGCCGACGAGCGCTTGCGCGCGGTTTCTGCCGATCGATTGAGTTCCGGGTTGTTGCAGGTTCCCGAGGGGAGCCCGCTGTTGCTGGTTGAACGGGTAACGTTTACATACGCCGATAAACCGGTCGAGTGGCGCAGGGGCTTCTATTCGACGCAGCATTTTCATTACCACAACGAGCTCGGGTGACACTCGCTGTCAAAGGAATGGGGCGAGCGGCTAAATCCGCAGCGCTCGCTTGAACTTTTCCTGTTTATGCAAATCGAAATGGCCATTCCCGCAGCTTGAATCTGGTCTGGCCATGTAATAGAACGAAAGATCATGGCAATGATGGTCAGGAGGCCAGTTTGATGGAAGTTTCTGAGATGAATCGTTTGCGCTGGCGCTGTACGCACCGTGCGCTACTGGAAATGGACTTGCTGCTGGGAAGCTTTCTTGACACGCAATTTCCGAACTTGAACGCGGAGCAGGTCGCCGCGTTCGTCGTGCTGGCGGAGATGGAAGATCACGATCTATGGCCCATGATCATGGGGAAGCGCGCGTGCGCTGATTCCGTACAGGTCGAGGTCCTGGCAATGCTGCGCAACGTAAGGCAAAAGTAAGGGAAGAGACCTAGTGTTGGGGCTTGATCAATTTAGTAGCTCAATAACCTGAACGGGAGATGACTATGACAAACGCACGAAAGGCCGTACTCACGATCGAGGGGCGAGATCCCGTAGAGTTCCCCGTCCTGACGCCAGTGCATGGCAATGATTGTATTGACATCCGCACGCTCGGCGCGAAGACGGGCTTGTTTACCTACGACTCGGGCTTCCTGTCGACGGCCTCCTGTCAGTCAACGATTACCTTTATCGACGGCGACAAGGGCGAGCTCTTGTATCGCGGTTATCCGATCGAACAGCTGGCGCAGCACTGCAACTTCCTGGATGTCGCCTATCTGCTGAAACACGGCGACCTGCCGAATGCCGACCAGAAGCGCGAGTTCGTTTCGATCGTCAAAAAGCACACGATGGTGCACGAGCAGATGGCCAAGTTCTACCAGGGCTTCCGGCGAGACGCGCACCCGATGGCGGTCATGGTCGGCGTCGTTGGCGCATTGTCCGCGTTCTACCACGAAGCCGAGGACTTTTCCGACGCCGCGCACCGCAACATCAGCTTCAACCGCATCGTCGCCAAGCTGCCGACGATCGTGGCGATGGCCCACAAGTACACGGTCGGCGAGCCGTTCATGTATCCGCGTAACGATCTCGGATACACCGCCAACTTCATGCACATGATGTTCGGTACGCCCTGCGAGAAATACGAGCCGAACCCGGTGCTGGTCCACGCGCTCGATACCATTTTCACGCTGCACGCCGACCACGAACAGAATGCCTCGACCTCGACCGTGCGACTCGCCGGCTCGTCGGGCGCCAACCCGTACGCCTGCATTTCGGCCGGTATCGGTTGTCTGTGGGGGCCGGCGCACGGCGGCGCCAACGAGGCCTGCCTCAAGATGCTCGAAGAAATCGGCGACGTGTCGCGCGTGCCGGAGTACATCAAGCGCGCCAAGGACAAGAATGACTCGTTCAAGCTGATGGGCTTCGGCCATCGGGTCTACAAGAACTTCGACCCGCGCGCCAAGATCATGCGCAAGGTTTGCGGTGACGTGCTGCAGGAACTTGGTTTGCAGAACGACCGCCTGTTCAAGCTGGCGCTTGAGCTCGAGAAGATCGCGCTGGAAGACGAATACTTCATCGAGAAGAAACTCTATCCGAATGTCGATTTCTATTCCGGCATCGTTCAGAAGGCGATCGGCATCCCGACCTCGATGTTTACCTGCATTTTCGCCTTGGCCCGTACAGTTGGCTGGATGGTGCAGTGGGAAGAAATGATTTCGGATCCCGAATTCAAGATCGGCCGCCCACGCCAGCTCTATATGGGAACGCCGATGCGCGACGTACCGCCGATCCATCAACGCGAAGAGTGATGGATGCAAGGGGCTGCGGCAGTGTCCGCAGCTCTTGGCTTTTGTGCCGGCCGAATTGGAATCGTCCCGTGTTGTGAGCCAACGCACCCGAATCCTTCACTGCAACCAGAGCGCAGATCACTGTCATGATGAATCAATTGTTCGGAACGTCTCATCTCTTCGGCGGCAATGCCCCGTTCGTCGAAGAACTCTACGAAAACTATCTCGATAATCCGGCGTCCGTTCCCGGCGAGTGGCGCGACTATTTTGACAAGCTGGCCCAGTTGCCGGGGACGATTGCGCGCGACGTGCCGCATTTGCCGGTAGTGCATGCCTTTGCCGAACAGGCGAAGAACGGCGGATACAAGGCGGCTGTTCGGCGGCCGGCGGACGACAAGAAGCAGGTCAGCATCCTCCAGATGATCAGCGCGTATCGGACGCTGGGCGCGCGCTGGGCCAATCTCGATCCGCTGAAGCGCCAGCCGCGTCCCAAACTGAACGAACTCGAACCGTCGTTCTACGGCTTGAGCGACGCCGACATCAACACGCCGTTCAACGCGGGTTCGTTCAAGGGCGTCCCCGAGCGGGCAACCTTCGGGCAAATCCTCGATGCGCTCAAGGAAACCTACTGCGGCTGGGTCGGCGTCGAGTACATGTACATCAACAACATCACCGAGCGGCGCTGGGTTCAGGCGCGGATCGAGCCGATTCACAGCAAGGGCACCTACACGGCAAGCCAGAAGTTGCGCTTGCTTGAACGCCTGACGGCTGCCGAGACGCTCGAGCGCTACCTGCACACGCGCTACGTCGGGCAGAAGCGCTTCTCGCTTGAAGGCGGCGAATCGCTGATTGTCGCGCTCGATGAAGTGATTCGCGTCGCGGGCGGCAGCGGCATTGACGATATCGTCGTCGGCATGGCGCACCGTGGTCGCCTGAATGTGCTCGTCAACACGCTGGGCAAGGCGCCGGCGATGCTGTTCGACGAGTTCGAGGGCAAGAAGGCGCAGGATCTCACCTCGGGCGACGTCAAGTACCACCTCGGCTATTCGTCCGACGTCATGACGCCGGGCGGCCCATGCCATCTGACGCTGGCTTTCAATCCGTCGCACCTCGAGATCGTCAATCCGGTCGTCGAAGGCGCCGTCTATGCCCGCCAGACCCGTCGCGGCGACAACGGACGGGAGAAGGTGCTGCCCGTGCTGATCCACGGCGATGCCGCGGTGGCCGGCCAGGGCGTCAATCAGGAGATGCTCAACTTCGCCCAGACGCGTGGCTACGGCACGGGTGGGACGGTGCATATCGTCGTCAATAACCAGATCGGCTTCACGACGTCCGATCCGCGCGACTCACGCTCGTCGCTGTATTGCACCGACATTTTCAAGATGTCCGACGCGCCGATTTTCCACGTCAATGGCGACGACCCCGAAGCAGTGGCGCTGGCGACGCGTCTGGCCGTCGAATTCCGGCAGGAGTTCAAGAAGGACGTCGTCGTCGATATCGTCTGCTTCCGCAAGCTGGGGCACAACGAGCAAGACGAACCGATGGTAACGCAGCCCTTGATGTACAAGCGTGTTGCCGCCCATCCGGGCACGCGGAAGCTCTATGCCGACCGGCTGGTCGCCGAAGGCGTGCTGCCGAGCGACGGGCCGGACGACATGATCCGGAACTACCGCGATCACCTCGATCGCGGCGAGCTCTTGTACAACCCGGTCATCGCCGGCTACACCAATCCGATCCTCATCGACTGGACGCCGTTCCTGACGCAAAAGTACATCGACAACTGCGACACGACGGTGCCGGTCAAGGAAATCAGGCGCTTGTCGGAGCGCTTGGCAACCTATCCAGAGGATTTTGCGCTGCATAGCCGCGTCAAGAAGATCATCGATGACCGTCGCCTGATGGGACAGGGGAGTCTGCCGATCGACTGGGGCATGGGCGAGAACCTCGCTTACGCGACGCTGCTCGTTTCCGGGCACGGCGTTCGCATTTCGGGCGAAGACGTCGGGCGCAGTACCTTCTTCCACCGTCACGCCGTGTTGCACGACCAGCACCGCGAGAACTGGGACGAAGGCACCTACTCGCCGCTCGCCAACCTGCAGGACAACCAGGCCCGGTTCCAGTGCTTCGACTCCGTGCTTTCGGAAGAAGCGGTGCTCGCCTTCGAGTACGGCTACGCGACCTCGAACCCCTACGACCTCGTCGTCTGGGAAGCGCAGTTCGGTGACTTCGTCAATGGTGCGCAGGTGGTGATCGACCAGTTCATCGCTTCCGGCGAATCGAAGTGGGGGCGCGCCTGCGGCCTTGTCGTCTTCCTGCCGCACGGCTACGAAGGGCAGGGGCCGGAGCACTCGTCGGCGCGTATCGAGCGCTTCATGTCCTTGTGTGCCGAAATGAACATGGAAGTCTGCCAGCCCTCGACGCCGGCCCAGGTCTTCCACATGCTGCGCCGGCAGGCCATCCGCAAGCAGCGCAAGCCGCTCATCGTGTTTACGCCAAAGTCGCTCCTGCGGCACAAGGATGCGGTCTCGACGATGGACGACATCGCCAAGGGCAGCTTCAAGCCGGTGATCGGCGAAGTCGACCCAATCGACGGCAAGAAGGTGACGCGCGTCATCTTCTGTTCGGGCAAGGTCTACTACGATTTGCTGGCGGCGCGACGTGAGAAGAACATCACCGATATCGCCATCGCCAGGCTGGAGCAACTGTACCCCTTCCCGCAGGAAGCCTTCCAGGCGGAAATGGCCAAGTACCCGAAGGCTACCGAGATCGTCTGGTGCCAGGAAGAGCCGCGCAACCAGGGCGCCTGGTACTGGATCGCCTCGCGCCAGCACCTCGATCGCTCGTTCAACAGCAAGCAGCGCCTGCTCCTGGTGTCGCGTTCCGCGTCGCCGTCGCCCGCGGTCGGCTACTACAGCAAGCACAACGCACAACAAAAAGCGCTGATCGAGTCCGCACTGGGCGAAATTGGCCCATACAAATTAGCCTAATCCGGAGTCAACATGATCATCGACGTCAAAGTTCCGCAGCTGTCAGAGTCGGTCGCCGAAGCGACGCTCGTTTCCTGGCACAAGGAGGTCGGCGCGGCCGTTTCCAGGGACGAAAACCTGATTGACATTGAAACCGACAAGGTCGTGCTGGAGATGCCGGCGCCGGCGTCCGGTGTGCTCGTCGAAATCGTCAAGAGAAATGGTGATACGGTCGTTGCCGGTGAAGTGATTGCACGCATCGACACCGAGGCCGTGGCCACGGTGGCAGCAACGGCACCGGCTGAGAAGCCGAAGGCGGCGCCGGCCGCCAAACCCGAGGTTGCTCCTGCGGCGCAACCGGTGGCTGGCGTCGCCATGCCCGCAGCGCGCAAGATTCTGGATGAAAAGGGCGTCGCGGCTGCCGACGTCGCTGGCAGCGGTCGTGGTGGCCGTGTCACCAAGGCCGATGCGCTGGCGGCTTCCGCCGCGGCGACGCCTCCCGTGGTTGATGCCGCGCGTGGCAAGGCGGTCCCGGCGCCCGCGTCGGCACCCGTGTCGCCGCTCAACCTCGTTCCCGCGCCCCCCGTGGCGATCCCCCTGAGCGACCGGCCGGAACAGCGCGTTCCGATGTCGCGTCTGCGCGCGCGCGTTGCCGAGCGGCTGGTGCAGTCACAATCGACGAATGCCATCCTGACCACCTTCAACGAAGTGAACATGGCGCCGATCATGGCGCTGCGCAAGCAATACGGCGAGAAGTTCGAGAAGGCGCACGGCGTGCGTCTCGGCTTCATGGGCTTCTTCGTCAAGGCCGCGGTCGCTGCGTTGCAGAAGTTCCCGATCATCAACGCCTCGGTGGACGGCAACGACATCGTCTACCACGGCTACATCGACATCGGCGTCGCCGTTGGCAGCCCGCGCGGCCTGGTCGTGCCGATCCTGCGCGACGCGGACCAGATGTCGTTTGCCGACATCGAGAAGAAGATCGGCGAGTTCGGCCAACTGGCGAAGGACGGCAAGCTGTCGCTGGAGGACTTGACGGGCGGGACCTTCTCGATTTCGAACGGTGGCGTTTTCGGCTCGATGCTGTCGACGCCGATCATCAACCCGCCGCAATCGGCAATCCTCGGCATCCATGCGACGAAGGACCGCCCTGTGGTCGAGAATGGCGAAATCGTCATCCGCCCGATCAACTATCTGGCGATGTCCTACGACCACCGCATCATCGACGGGCGCGAAGCCGTACTGGCGCTGGTGACGATGAAGGAAGCGCTGGAAGATCCGGCACGTCTGCTGCTCGGCGTCTGATCCCCGGGAGAAAACAAGATGTCCAGGCAATTTGACGTGCTCGTTATCGGTGGTGGCCCCGGCGGCTACGTGGCGGCGATCCGCGCGGCGCAGCTCGGTTTCAGCGTCGCCTGCTGCGAGTCCAACGCCTACGCCGACCCCAAGGATGAGCCGCGTCTCGGCGGAACCTGCCTGAATGTCGGCTGCATTCCGTCGAAGGCGTTGCTGCATACGTCGCATCTGTTCGAGGAAGCAAGCCACGGCTTCGCTGCGCAGGGCATCACCGTCGGAACGCCGAAGATCGACGTGCCGACGATGATCGAGCGCAAGAACACCATCGTCAAACAGCTGACGACCGGCATCAAGGGCCTGTTCAAGAAGAACAAAGTGACGCTCTTGAATGGTCATGGCAGTTTCGTTGCGCAGAGCGCTGGCGGTTGGCAGGTCAAGGTTGGCGAAGAACTGGTCGAGGCCAAACAGGTCATCGTCGCCACCGGTTCGCGGTCGCGCCATCTGGCGGGCGTGGCGGTGGATAACGTGCTGGTGTGCGACAACGTCGGGGCGCTCGAAATCAACGCGGTGCCGAAGAAACTCGCCATCATCGGTGCCGGCGTGATCGGCCTCGAAATGGGCAGCGTCTGGCGCCGGCTCGGCGCCGAGGTCACCATCCTGGAAGCGCTACCGGATTTCCTCTCGGTGGCCGATGTCGACGTGGCGAAGGAGGCGGCCAAGGTGTTCCGCAAGCAGGGGCTGAACATCCTGCTGGGCGTGACGATTGGCGAGGTCAAGGCGGCGAAGAAAAGTGTCTCGATTGCCTACACGGACAAGGACGGGCAGGCGCAGAAGCTCGACGCCGATCGCCTGATCGTCTCGGTCGGCCGTGTTCCGAACACCGAGGGGCTCGATGCGGAGGCCGTCGGCCTCAAGCTCGACGAGCGCGGGCGCATCGATGTCGATGATCATTGCCGCACCAACCTGCCGGGCGTGTGGGCGGTGGGCGACGTTGTCTCCGGCCCGATGCTCGCGCACAAGGCGATGGAGGAAGCGGTGATGGTTGCCGAGCTGATGGCCGGGCAGTCCGGGCACTGCAACTTCGACACGATTCCGTGGGTTCTCTACACCAGCCCGGAGATCGCCTGGGTCGGCAAGACCGAGCAGCAGCTCAAGGATGCCGGCGTTGCCTTTAAGGCCGGCAAGATTCCGTTTGCCGCCAATGGGCGTGCGCTCGGCATGGGAGATACCACAGGGTTCGTCAAGATTCTTGCCGACGCGGAAAGTGACCGAATCCTCGGTGTACATATCGTCGGCGCGAATGCCTCCGAGCTGATCTCCGAAGGCGTGGTCGCCATGGAATTCGGTGCTGCCAGCGAAGACCTGGCACGCATCTGCCACGCGCATCCGACCTTGTCGGAAGTCGTGCACGAAGCCGCGCTGGCCTGCGACGGCCGGCCGCTGCACTTCTAGCAACGATCGGAGCGTTCGTTACCCCGTGTTCGTCGGGGTAACGATTTGCACCGTTCCTGGTGTCAGGAGACGATTCCGGCGCCGGACAATTCTTCCATCGCGTTCTTCAGGCCGCTTAGCGCCTGGTCAAAGGCGAATACCTGGATCGATGCGATGATCGTCGCGCCGTGCGTGCCGAGTGAGGCTTCGAGAAACGCCCGTTCCTCCCGCGCCAGCGTGCAGGCGGCCATGTCGCCGACGGCGAGCAGGTGCTCCAGGCGCGCGACGATGCTGCGCAGGCGATCCTGATCGGCGGGCGGTGGCAGAGCATCCGCGACCTTGCCAGCCAGCGCGTGGCGCAGCCCGTCGATCAGCCCGGTCAGGCGCGGCGTGAGGGCGACGTAGGCTTTGTCGATGTCGCCGGTGCGGGCTTTCTGCCGAATCAGTGTCAACAGTGTGGTCGTAGACTCGGCGACGAAGGTTGCGCCGATCAGGCCGGCCGAGCCTTTCAGCGCGTGCGTCAATTGTTCCGCCGCGTTCATGTCGTTGCGTTCGAGTGCCGCGTGGATCTTCTCGAGATCGAATTCGTGCCCCTTGAGGAAGAGCTCGATGACCTGCCCGAACTTCTCCTCGTTGCCGCGAACGCGCGCCAGACCGTTTGCCACGTCGAGTCCGGGGATTGAATCGAGGCGTTGCCGCATGCCCGTGGCTTCGTGCGGAGTCGCTGCTCCGTCGCCGTTTCTCACCGGTACGGGCAAAACGCTTTGTCCTTCACACACCGTACCCGGCGCCTTGTCCGGGCGGGGCAACCATTTGAGGAGCATGGAATAGAGCGTCCTCGGATCGACCGGCTTGGCGACGAAGTCGTTCATGCCGGCCTCCAGGCACACGCGCCGGTCTTCGTCGAAGGCGTTGGCAGTCATCGCCAGGATCGGCGTCGTCGTTCGCCCGAAAACGCGGCGAATGGCGCGCGTTGTGTCGAGCCCGTTCATCTCGGGCATCTGGATGTCCATCAGCACGAGGTCGTAGCTTGTCGTGCGCGCCTTGTCGAAGGCTTCGCGCCCGTTGCACGCGGTATCGACCTGCAGGCCGACGCCGTGCAGCAGCAACTGGGCGACCTCAAGATTGACCTCGACGTCGTCGGCCAAGAGGATCTTCATGCCGCTGCACTGGCGCCGCAGTTCTTCCTCGAGGTCGATGCCGTCCTCATCAATGATTTGCGGCATGACACCACGCCCGTGTTCCAGACGGGCGCTGAACCAGAACGTGCTGCCGCAAGCGGGCGCGCTCTTGACGCCCGCGTCGCCGCCCATCAACTGGGCCAGGCGGCGCGTGATCGCCAGGCCGAGGCCGCTGCCGCCGAACTTGCGCGTGATCGATGGATCGGCCTGCTCGAACGGCTGGAACAGGCTCTTCACTTTTTCCGGATCGATGCCGATGCCGGTGTCCTCGACTTCAAAGCGGATCAACAGGCCACGCTCGTCGGCTTCAATGAGCCGGGTGCGCACGATGATCTGGCCGCGCTCGGTGAATTTGACGGCGTTGGCGGCGAAGTTGAGCAGCGCCTGACGCAGCCGCGTCGCGTCGCCGTACAGCCAGACCGGGGTGTTGCCAAGATCGACCACGACGCCGAGCCGCTTCTCGCGCGCTTCGTCGATGATCATCGAGCGTACCGGGCTGATGACCGAATCGAGCGTGAAGTCCGTGTATTCGATCTCCATCTTGCCGGCGTCGATCTTGGAGAGGTCGAGAATATTCTTGATCAATTCGAGCAGATGCGCCGCCGCGGCGTCGATCTTCTCCAGCCGATCGAGCTGCCTGGGCGTTGGATCGGCATTGCGCAGCAAATGCGTGAGTCCGACGATGGCGTTCATCGGCGTGCGGATCTCGTGGCTCATGTTGGCGAGGAAAGTGCTCTTGGCGACATTCGCCGTCTCGGCCCGGTGCTGTGCCTCGGTAAGCTGTGCGGTGCGTTCGACGACCAGCGTTTCGAGGTGATTCCGGTGCTTGTCGAGTTCTTCCTCAAGCCCGCGCTTTTCGGTGATGTCCTCCTTGACGCCGACGTAGTGCGTGACGGTGCCGTCCGGCTGGCGGATCGGGGCGAGCACGGCCGATTCGATGAACACGCTGCCGTCCTTCCTGCGGTTATGGAACTCGCCTTTCCACACCTCGCCGCGCTTGAGCGTTTCCCACATCGCCGCGTAGGTCCCCAGTCCGGTTTCGCCGGATGACAGCATCGAGGCGTTCTGCCCGAGCGTTTCCTCGCGCGAGAAGCCGGTGTTGCTGACGAAGGCTTCGTTGACGTACTCGATACGCCCCTCGAGGTCGGTGATGATGATCGCCTCCGGACTTTGCCGGACAGCCTCCGAGAGCATGCGCAGCGTTTGCTCGGTCTGTTTGCGCTGGGTGATGTCGCGCATGGTGCAGGTGAAGTAGACGCCATCGGCGATCTTCCACATGGTGAGCGACAGCTCGATGGTGAACTCGTGGCCATCCTTGTGCAGGACCGACATTTCAACCGTCGAGTTCAAGGCGTGGCATTCGCCGCCTTCGAGGATGCGCTTCATGCAGATCCGTTGCTCGTCGCGGAAGCGCTCCGGCATCAGCGAATCGATCGGTTTGCCGATGATCTCCGCCGTCTGATAACCGAACATCCGTTCGGCACAGGGATTCCAGAAGACGATGAGTCCCTTGCTGTCCGAGCTGACGATGGCGTCGTTCGACGACTGCACGACCGCCTTGTGGCGCTCGGTACTGGCGCGCAGGGCCATCTCGGCCTGGCGCCGGCGGGTGATTTCGGTCAGCGTCATGTGCAGCACCGGTGAATCCTCTTCGAGGTTCTGGAAGGTGCTTTCGGCACTCACATAAACGATGCTGCCGTCGGCGCAGTGCAGCGCGAACTCGCCGCTATCGCGCTGGTTGGCCTGGGTCGAGTGATGCAGGAAGGTGGTCCAGTTTTCCAGATCCTCCGCGGTGAGGAAGGTCGAGAAACTCCGGCCCTCGTATTCGTGGCGCCGGTAGCCGAGGAGGCTGGCGCCCGTGTGGTTGATGCGCAGGATCTCGCCGACCGGGTTGAGCGTGAGATAGGCTGCCGGCGAAAATTCGTAGAGGTTGAAGAAGCGGCTGCGTGACTCCTCCAGCGCCGACTTGGCCGCCAGGAGCTCCTCGTTCTGGCGCCGCAATGTCTCCTGATTGGCACGCAGCTGGGTATTGGCGACATTGAGTTCCATCTCGTTCAGCTTGCGCGGCGTGATGTCCTGCGCGCTGCACATCAGGAAATTGATCTCGCCGTCGGCATTGCGCACGCACTGAACGTCGGTATTGACGTAGATGAACGAGCCATCCTTGCGCATCAGCCGCTGCTCGTAGGAAATCGTGTCGGTTTCGCGGTTCTTGATCTTCAATACTTGCGCGTAAGTGAGCTGCATGTCCTCCGGGTGCGTGATGTCGCGCCAGGTCTTGGTACGCAGCTCGTCATAGGAATAGCCGGTCATCACGCACGCCTGGTCGTTGAACTTGACGAACTGCTGCGTGCCGGGCGCGACGATCGCCATGCCGATGAAAGGCTGGTTGAAGAAGTAGTCGATCAGCTGGTCGGCGCGCGCCTGCCGCGACTGCAGGCTCAGCTCCTGCACGCTTTCCTGCCGCCGCAGCAGCACGAAGAACACGGCCATGATGGCCAGGACGGCTGCCAGCACGATGAGCGCGACCCAGAACATCGTCTCCCGGTCGAGCTGGGGAACCTGCAGGCCGGCGCAAAGAATGGCCAGCACCAGAATGACGAGCGCGAGGCCCAAGAGTCCGGCGTAGAGAAGAACCCGTCCGGCAACACCGCCGTCCTTGTTCCGATGCAGCGGGGACCGCACAGTGCCGGGTCGGCCGCTTTCGTTCCTGTTCATGCTCACGGTCATTTCTCAATGCCAAAGTGCAGGGCGATCGCCTCGAATTCGCAACAGTTGGTGAGGAAGGCATCGGCGATATCCGGGTCGAACAGGCGGCCGCGCTCCTCGGCGATGATGTTGCGGACGGACGCGAACGGGAACGCCTCCTTGTAGACGCGCCGCGAAATGAGTGCGTCAAAAACGTCGGCCATCGCCATCAGACGGGCAGAAATCGGGATCGCATCGCCGGCCAGGCCGTCGGGATAACCCGTCCCGTCCCAGCGTTCGTGGTGCGAGCGGACGATTTCCTTGGCCTGTGAGAGGAATTCGACCGACGTGCGGATGTCCCGCTCGGCCAGCGTGATCGCGTCAAAACCGAGCAGCGTATGCGTCTTCATGATCTCCCACTCTTCCGGCGTGAGTTTTCCCGGCTTCAGCAGGATGTAGTCGGGAATGCCGACTTTTCCGATGTCGTGCAGCGGCGCCGAACGCGTCAGCGTCTCGATGTAGTTGTTGTCGAGCGTTGCCGCGAAGCGCGGGTGCCGTGCCATCAGCGTGGCGAGGAGCCGAATGTAGCTCTGCGTGCGCTGGATGTGATCGCCGGTTTCGTTATCGCGCGTCTCCGCCAGGTGGGCCAGCGCCCGGATGCTGACCGCCTGGATCAGCTCGTTTTCGCGCATGCGCCGCGCCACTTCGGCCTCCAGCGCCTGATTCTGGTCCTGCAACCAGTGCCGCGCCTGGCGCACGAGCAGTTGGCTGCGCACGCGCGCAAGGACGATGGTCGGCTTGATCGGCTTGACGATGTAGTCGGCGATGCCGTCGTTGAACGCGCGCTCCTCGTCGGCGTCGCTGTCCCTGGCGGTCAGGAAGATGACGGGCGTATCCCGCGTTTGTGGATTGTCGCGCAGCAGCATGAGGACTTCGTGGCCGTCCATGGCCGGCATCATGATGTCGAGCAGGATGAGCGCCGGTCGCGGTTCCTGCACGGCGAGGTGCAGCCCGGTTGCGCCCGAGTTGGCGACCTTGACGCGGTAGCCGGCGCCTTGCAGCAGTTCGCCGAGAACGGTGAGGTTTGCCGGCGAATCGTCGATGATCAGGATCGTCTCGTTGTCGGTGGAGCGCCGTCGCAGGACCGGCGTTCCCCCGGGCAGGGCGACGACGGGCGAGGGCATCAGCATCGTCGGATGCGCCAGGCGGTCGCCAGCACGCCGTGCCGGGTGGCGATCTGCGCTCAGGGTGACAAAGGCTTGTACCATGAACTTCTCCAAAGGCATCGGGCTCCCAGCCGTTACGCTGCATGCCCGACACCAACTCAACGACTATGGGCGGCCGCCCTGGCCACCCGGTTGTTTCACGTGTTCGCCAACCGGAAGAACGTCATCGTCTGCTGCAGTTGTCCGGCTTGCGAGCCGAGTTCTTCGGCGGTCGCGGCGAGTTCCCCGGAGGCGCTCGCATTCTGCTGCGTCGCCTGGCTGAGCGCGGTGAACTCGTCGAGATAGCTGCCCGTCACGACGATCCGGTTCCATTCCGGGTAATGGTTGAAAACCGCAATCTTGTATTCCTGCCCGTCGATCACCTTGGCGTAGGCCGTCGGCGCGCGACCGAGCAGCGCGCCGACGGCGCGCCGGGCAAAGACGGTGGCGATGGCCCCGGTTGTGCGGGTAAAGCGATCGACGGCGGCTAGATCGAGATTGCGCCGGGTTTCGCCGTTCTTCAGCACCGGTGTCTCCTGTGCCCCGACCCTGACCGTCGCGCCTGCGTCCAGCGCAAAGGCTCGTTGGAACCGGCCGCGAAAACCGCGCCCAGGGTGCCGATGTCGGTCTTCAGGCTCTGCCCGTACGAATCCATCATGTCGATGTTCATGCGGACATGCTGTCGTCCTTCAGCATGCCCGCGACGTAGGTGCTGAGAACGACCGTCATTGCGCCGAAGAGCAGGGTGGTGACGAGCAGCAGCACCGTGTTCAGCTTTCGAGCAATCGGCCAGTTCCGGAAAGTGCCTGATTTCATGGTTATCGTTTCTTTTCTTGTAGTTGCTCCGCGACGCTGCGCCGTGACGCATCCGTTGCAATGAGCCTGTGTTCTCCTTATCCGTTCGTTTGCTGATCCGTGGTCGTACCGGTTCCAGTCAGCATCGCAATCTCCTCGACCGACAACACTTTGTCGATATTGAGGATGATCACGAACTTGCCGCCGACCTTGCCCATGCCGAAGATGAAATCGGCGCGGATTTTGGCGCCAAACGACGGCGGCGGCTCGATCTCGCTACCGGGAATGTCGAGTACCTCCGATACCGCATCGACCATGATCCCGATGTCGTGGCGCATCTCGCCGTCGCTGACCTCGACGATGACGATGCAGGTGCGGCGCGACACTTCGGTCGTCTTGCCGCCGAAGCGTGCCGAGAGGTCGATCACCGGTACGACGCTGCCGCGCAGATTGATCACGCCGCGGATGAACCTCGGCATCATCGGAATCTCGGTCAGATGGCCGTACTCGATGATCTCCTTCACGTTGAGAATGCCGACGGCGAACATCTCGCCGCCAAGCGCGAAGGTCAGGTACTGCGAGGGTGCTTCATTCACCCGGAGGGCGACGGCCCCTCCCGGGGCTTTGCCCGTATTTTGTGCTTGAACGATTTGTCCCATAGTGATTCCCCAGTAGTTCTTCCCGCCAAACTCATTGCCGTTCGCGGTGAGCCTGTCGAACCGCCGTGTCTTGCCACGACAAGCCTTCGACAAGCTCAGGCCGAACGGTCTTTCGTGCTCGTCCCTGTCAAGCGCGGTTAATAACGCTCGAAGTCACCTTCGTTGATCTGGACGGCGGCGACGCGCGAAGCGGCGCTGCGTGTGCTGCCTGCGCTGCTCGCGCGCGCCGGCGGCGTGAAGCTGCGTGCCTGACGCTGGGGGACCTCGGCGAGTCGGAAGAAGGTCATCGTCTGCTGCAGTTGCTCGGCCTGCGAGCCGAGTTCCTCGGCCGTTGCCGCCAGTTCCTCGGACGCCGACGCGTTCTGTTGTGTCGTTTGATTGAGTTGGCCCATCGCCCCGTTGATCTGACCGACACCGGTACTCTGCTCGGACGACGCCGAAGCGATCTCCTGCACGAGGTCGGACGTCTTGCGAATCGACGGGACCATCTCGGTTAGCAGCATCCCTGCACGTTCTGCCTGCTTGACCGACGACGAAGCCAGATCGCCGATTTCCTGCGCCGCGATCTGCGAACGCTCGGCCAGTTTCCTGACTTCGGCCGCGACCACCGCAAAGCCCTTGCCGTGATCACCGGCACGCGCTGCCTCGATCGCCGCATTGAGCGCGAGCAGATTCGTCTGGTAGGCGATGTCGTCGATGATGCCGATCTTGCTGGCGATGCTCTTCATGTCCTCGACCGTCTTGCTCACGGCCTCGCCACCCTCGGCCGCTTCCTTCGCCGACTTCGATGCCATGCCGTCGGTGACCTTGGCGTTCTCCGTGTTCTGCGAGATCGACGCCGTCATCTGTTCCATCGACGCCGTCGTTTCCTCGACCGACGCTGCCTGCTCGGAGGAGGATTGCGAGAGTGACTGCGCAGTGGCCGAAACCTGGCTTGCCGCATTAGTCAGTGCATCGGCCGCCGTGTTGATCTGAGTGATGGTGTCGACCAGCTTGGCAATGGTGTTGTTGATGGCGCTCTTCAGGGTATCGAAATCCCCCTGATACGCGTTGGTGATGCTCTGGGTCATGTCGCCCTGTTCCATTGCCCCCATCACACGTTGCACGTCCTGGATCGGCCCGATCACGGCGTCGAGCGTATCGTTGACGCCCTGAACAATCTTGCGGAAGTCGCCCTGGTGTCTGGAGGCGTCGGCCCGGGTTTCCAGTTTCCCTTCGACGGCCGCCTTGGCCAGCATGCTGGCATCGGCGACCAGGGCATCGACGGCGTCGATACAGGTATTGAGGTTGTTCTTGATCGTGTTGAAGTCGCCGTTGTACGAATCGGTGATCCTGGCCGGAATGGCACCCTTCGAGATGTCGTCGACGTACTTGGCGGCGACGTTCAGCGGCCCGATCACGGCGTCGAGCGTGTCGTTGACTCCCTGAACGATCTTGCGGAAGTCGCCCTGGTGTCTGGAGGCATCGGCGCGAGTCGCCAGTTTTCCAGCAACGGCCGCCGCGGACAACAGGCCAGCGTCCGATACCAAAGCATTGACGGCGTCGATACAGGTATTGAGGTTGTTCTTGATCGTGTTGAAGTCGCCGTTGTACGAGTCGGTGATCCTGGCCGGAATGGCACCCTTCGAGATGTCGTCGACGTACTTGGCTGCCACATTTAGTGGCCCGATCACGGCGTCGAGCGTGTCATTGACGCCCTTGACGACTTTCTGGAAGTCGCCCTGGTGCTTGGAGGCATCGGCGCGGGTTGCCAGCTTGCCATCGACGGCGGCCTTGGCCAGCAGGTCGGCGTCGACGACCATGCGCTGTACGGCGCCCTGGACGCTTTCAACCGCCTTGCACATCAGGCCGATTTCGTCCTTGCTGGCGACTTCCAGCTTGAAGCTCAGGTCGCCGGCGGCCATCTTGTTGGCGGCGTCGAGTGCAGCATTGATCGGCTGCGTGATCGAGCGTGTGATGAACCAGGCAAACAGCGCGGTCAATAGCACCGCGACGCTCCCCAGAATCATGATCAGGCGCTCGGTATCGGTCACCAGTTGGTCCGTGCTCTTGCCGGCCTTTCCGACCATGGTGGTCTGAAACTCGATCAACGCGTTGACGCTGGCCATGTATTCCGATTGCGTGCTGCGCAGTTCGCCCTGCATCAAGGGGACGATCTCGGCCCGCTTGTCGGCCTTGAGGAGTTCGATGAACTTGTCGTAGGAACCGACGTAGGCGGTCCGTGCCGTGGTGATCCTTTTAAGAATCGCCTTGCCTTCATCGCTGCGAATCGTTTGATCCAGCTTTTCCAGCGTATCGCTGATCTCTTTGCGCGAAATCTGGATATCGTCCAGGGCCTTTTGCTGTTCCGTGCCCGTGTAGATGTAGGCATTGCGCAGCAACCGATTGATATTGTTGATGCTGTCAATGATATGGGTGGATTGGACCACTTTCGGGAAGCGGTCGTTAACCATTTTCTCGAGTTCGCTATTGACCCCCCCAAGCCGCAGGTAGCTGATAGCAGAAATCGCCATCAGCAATACCAGCGTGACCGCAAACCCGATCCCCAGACGGATGCCGACCTTCAGATTCTTGAACATGATTTACCTCCCCAGTTGAACTGCCAATGAATTGTCTGCGAGTGCGGCAAACGACGCGGATTGCTTGTTGGTGTGACGCCGTTCCTCCTCGCCGCGCGCGACGAGATTGACCAGCGCCGCGACGTCGAGAATGAGCGCGACCTCGCCGCTGCCGAGGATGGTCGAGCCGCCGATGCCGCGCAGGTTGGAGAAGAGGCGGCCGAGCGGCTTGATCACGGTCTGGAATTCGCCCATCAGCTGATCGACGACGATGCCGGCGCGCTGGCCGCCGAACTGGACGACGACGATGCTCTCGCGCGCCGGTACGGCGCCGCGGATCTCGAACAGCTCGCGCAGGCGGATGAAGGGCAGCGCCTCACCGCGCAGGTTGAGGAAGTTGCGGTCGCCGGCGAGGTTCTTGTGCTCGATGCACTCGACAACCGAGTCGAGCGGGATGACGTAGGCCGCCTTCTCGACGCCGACGAGGAAACCGTCGATGATCGCCAGCGTCAGCGGCAGCCTGATGGTGAAGGTCGAACTCTGGCCCTCTGTCGAGGCGACATCGACGCTGCCGCGCAACGCCGTGATGTTGCGCCGCACGACGTCCATGCCGACGCCACGCCCGGAGAGCTTGGAGACGGTGTCGACGGTCGAGAAGCCCGGCTCGAAGATCAGATTGATGATCTCGCTCTCGGAGAGATTGGCCTCGGGCGAGATCAGCTCGCGTTCTATCGCCTTGGCGCGGATCTTCTCGCGGTTGAGGCCGCCGCCGTCGTCGGAGACCTCGATGACGATGTTGCCCGAGTCGTGGTAGGCGTTGAGCGAGACGCGCCCGCACGCCGGCTTGCCGCGCTCGAGACGGAGGGCAGTCGGTTCGATGCCGTGGTCGAGCGAGTTGCGCACGAGGTGCATGAGCGGGTCGCCGATCTTCTCGACGACGGTCTTGTCAAGTTCGGTCTCGGCGCCGCTGATGACGAGTTCGATCTCCTTGCCGAGATCCTTGGAAACATCGCGCACGACGCGGTTGAAACGGGTGAAGGTGTCGCCGATCTGCACCATGCGCAGCTGCAGCGCCGAGTCGCGGATGTTCTCGACGAGGCGGGAGAGAACCGAGGTGGCTTCGACGAGGTCGCTCTGCCGGCTTTTGACTGCGAGCAAGTTGGCCGAGGCGCCGGCGATGACGAGTTCGCCGACGAGGTCGATCAGCTGGTCGAGCTTGTCGGCATGCACGCGTACGAGCTGGGCATCCTTCGCCTTCTTCTCGACGACCTGCGCCTGCCTGGCGACCGCCGCGTCGACGATCTCCTTGTGCACGACCTTGTTTTCGACGAGGATTTCGCCGAGCGGGGGCGGTGTTTGTTCCTCGGGCGTCTTCGCTGCCGTCTGCGCCAGCAAACCCTGATCGATCTCGGCCTGCGTCAGCGCGCCGCAGCGCACGAGCATTTCACCGAGCCGCATGGTGTCTTCGGGCAATTCGGTGATCAGGCGCAGGTAGTCGGCGACGTTGCTGTGCGGCGGCAGGATGCGCAGCTCGCAGTCGTCGTGCACGAAGTCGAATACGCGCTCGATGTCGGCCTTCGACGCTTTGGTCTGCAGGCGGATCTCGAAGCCGAGGTAGCACGATTCCGGGTCCATCTCGGGCGCTTGCGGGATGGCGTCGGCGATCGTCTCGATGCCGATGATCTCGCCCAGACTGGCGAGGTAACGGATGAAGGAGAGCGGGTCGGTGCCGCCGCGCAGGACGTTCTGGCCGAAACGCACGGAGATGTGCCAGCTGTCGGTATTGACGACGCTGCCACCCGTGCTTTCGACCTCGACGTCGTCGTCCTGCACGGTGAGGCTCGACGCAGAAGGGCCGGCGTTGCCTTGATTGGCGGCGAGGATTTCGCCGAGGCGCTGCGTCAGCGCATCGCCGCGCGCCTGCACGTCGGCGTCGGGAGCCGTGGATTGCGCAGCGAGCACGTCGATCAGGTCGACCATCTGGTCGCAGCATTCGAGCAGCAGCGTCGCCATGCCGCCGGTGACGGCGAAGTCGCCGTTGCGCAGCGCGTCGAGCAGGTTCTCGACGCCGTGCGTGAAGTGCTCGATGAAGCGGCATTCGATGACGCCGGCGCCGCCCTTGATCGTGTGCGCGGCGCGGAAGATGCCGTTCAGGTTGTCGCGGTCGTCCGGGGCCTGTTCGAGCCGCAAGAGGCCGGCCTCCATGTCGGCGAGTTGCTCGCGGCACTCCTGGATGTAAACGCCGGTCAGTTCGTCCATGCTTTTCTCCAGAGGTCAGACGGTCAGGCAGATTCGGCGGCCGGGATGACCAGCGGGTCGCCGAGTTCGGCCGCAAGGTTGCAGAAGTCGATCACCGCACGTACCGGCTGGCTGTGGGCGACGATCGCGAGGTGTTTGCCGCTGCGCTGCGCTTCCTTCTTGAGCAGGATCAGCAGCTGCAGCCCGGCGGTGTCGATCTCGCCGACCTGCATCAGGTCGAGTTCGAGCTCGTCGGCGCTGCTTAAGGCATCGAGCAGCCGGTGCTTCTGTTCCAGCGCGTGGTAGATGGTCAGGTCTTCCGTGAGGGTGAGCAGTTGGGTGGAGGGCATGGCGGTCTCCTGCAATAGCGGGGCTAGAACAATTCAATGTTGGACTTAACGGATACTTGTTTCGAAGCCTCTCTCTTTAGGGAAGCGTCGTGGCTAGTACGCTGCTGCTCCATGACGTACCCGCTGTACAGGGTTTCGAGGCGTCGTGTCAGAGGCGTGTAGTTCGCTGCGGGTTCTTCATAAACGCGCAGACGTTCAGCGAGTCCTTCGGCGTGTTCATCCAGTTGCTTCAGCGCCTGCATGACTTGCTCGATCTGCTGCCGGGTGACGTCCTGGAACTGAACGCCAGCCTGCGCTTCAAGGAACATGTTGCCGAGCTGGGTGCTACTGCGCTGCACCTGGTTGAGGGTCTCGGTTTCGTGCTGCATCAGCTCCTGATAGCTTTCGCCGAGCTCCTGCAGCTGAGTCGAAAACTGGCTGAGCATGATCTTTTCCTGATCCAGATCGTCATGCGAGAGCGTGTCTTGAAACTGTATTTCGATCGACTTGGCGACCGATTGAATGCCGAGGCTGATCTTGCTGACTGCCGTTTCGGTTTCTGCCGATAGTTTGCGCACTTCGTCGGCGACGACGGCAAAACCGCGTCCAGCCTCGCCGGCGCGTGCCGCTTCAATCGCCGCGTTGAGGGCGAGCAGATTGATCTGCCCGGCGACATGCTTGATCAACTGCACCAGTGATTCGAGCGCGCGCGCCTCACCGACGACCTGTGCGACGCGTATCTGATCCTGCTCGGCGTCTTGTAGCCGCTGCTGGACGTACCCGCTCATCTTGACCACGATGTCCCGATTTTTTTCGATGCGTTCTCGTGCACCGCGGGTCAGGTTCTCGGATTCTCCTGCTGTTCCAGCGACAAACTGATCGAGTGAGGTAACGACCGCGTCAATGGTTTGAAGTCGCTCGACGATGCCGAACGCGGCTGCTTCGGTTTCATCGATCACATTCTTCAAGTGCCCGCGTACGACGGTATTGAAGTCCTGCATCTGCTTGAGTTCAGCGGCGACCTCCTCGTTCACTTTGTGCAAGCGCTCCAGCTTGGCGTCAGCGATGGCCTGGACCCCGGCGGCTCCCAGCAAGTGATCACGGCAAAACGTTACTGAGACAAGGCGCTGTGCGACAAAGCCAGCCAGCACGACAAATGCGGCTCCGAGGGCATCGACGATCGCCGCGGACTTGAATAGCTGGTGGAACCAGCCGTGCAATACATAGACCGAAGCAGCGGCACCGAGGGCGACGATCAGGGCGACCAGAAAGGCGCGGCGCTGATAGCTGGAGAAGTTCATGCGGATTTCTCGCTCTAGCGAATAACCAGCTTGATGGTGTTGAGCAGTTCGTCCGCCGTGGCGGGCTTGACGATCCAGCCAGAAGCACCTGCGGCCTTGGCTTCCATCTTCTTCGATTGCTGCGATTCGGTGGTCAGAAAAAGGATGGGCATGAACTTGTAGGCGGGCAGCTTGCGCACCTCCTTGATGAGGTCGATGCCGTTCATGCCGGGCATGTTGAGGTCGGTGATCAGGAGGTTGACCTTCGCCCCCGCATTAAACTTCTGCAGCGCCAGTTCGGCGTTTGCGGCCTTTTCGACCGTGTAGCCGGCTTTGCTCAGAATGCTCGCGACACTCAGCAGGATCGTGGCGGAATCGTCCACCAGCATGATCGTACTCATATGGAATTTCCTTCCGTTGGTTCAATGACTTATGCTCTCAAAACCGGCTGCTCCTGTGCATCCGTGGAAACCGCAGAAAACTGCGGGAATTACGGAGGAAGAATGCCCTTGGCGGCGCGTGCGCACGCCGGCGTTCATGCCTTTAGCGCGGCGATGATCGAGCTAACTTCCTCACGCGATTCGGCAAGGATGTCGGTCAGCGTTTCATCGTCGATCAGCACTTCGAGTTCGACCGCCATGCCCTTGCGGCTCATGCCGTCGAGCGCGTCGAGCGGGGATTCCACCGGCGACAGGCGGTCGGCGAGCAGCAGGGTGTCGCCGAGCGAGTGCGGCGGCATGGCGAGGAAGCCGGACCACAACGTTTCGATCGCGTCCAGGATGTGATCGGGAACCTCCAGAGCGCGCAGCACGGCGCGGCCGACCTGGGCTTCTGCGTCGCCCGGCCACGGATCGAGTTCGTTGCCAAACAGTCCGGGAAAAGCGTCGGCGCGGGCGAGCAGGTAGAAGCTGCCGACTTCATGCACGATGCCGGCGAAGAACGCCGCGTCCGGGTTCTGGCGGGTGACGCGGCGGGCGATGACGCGCGCCAGCGCGGCGACGTTGGCGGTGTGCTCCCAGAGGCGGCTGGCGAGTGCGCGATGCGCTGCGTCGCTCGACATTTCTTTCATCTGGCGCACGACGATGGCCGCGGTGATGGCGCGCAGGGCGGCGAAGCCGAGGCGCGAGATTGCGCTCTTGAGTTCGGTGATGGCGCGGCCGCCCGGGTTGTAGCTCACCGAGTTGGCCAGCCCGATGACGCGCGCGGCGAGGATGGGCTCGGCGGCGATCAGCTTGCCGAGCGCGTCGATGGCGCAATCCGGATCGTCGAGCATGCGCTGGACGCGCAGGGCGATGTCCGTGTGCGTCGGAAAAACGATGTCGCCGCGTTCGGCATCGGCGGCGATTGCGGCGAATATTGAAGAAATATCCATCACGCACCTCCCTTGCCTGTGCGGTGAGCGAAATTGACGATGGCGCCCGGGATCTGGTTCAGGGGCAGGGTAAGGTCGGTGGCGCCCAGCTTGATCGCCTCCCTCGGCATGCCGAAGACAACGCTGCTCGCTTCGTCCTGTGCGACGGTGCGCGCGCCCGCGTCGTGCATCTCCTTCAACCCTTGCGCACCGTCGTCGCCCATGCCGGTCATGATGATGCCGAGTGCGTTGGCGCCGGCGAACTTGGCGACCGAGCGGAAGAGTACATCGACCGAAGGCCGGTGCCGGTTGACCGGCGGTCCGTCGGCGACATCGACGGTGTATTGGTTGCCGAGGCGCTTGAGCATCATGTGCTTGCCACCCGGTGCGACGAGCGCGCGTCCCGCCTGTACTCGGTCGCCGTGTTTCGCTTCGAGCACTTCGATGGCGCACAGCGCGTTCAGGCGCTCGGCGAACATCGCCGTGAAGACGGCCGGCATGTGCTGGACGATGACGATGCCCGGCACCGTCGCCGGCAGACGCGTGAGTACGGTTTCGAGCGCTTGCGTACCGCCTGTCGACGTGCCCATGGCAACCACCGGCTCGGTGGCGTGACCGCGCCCGGGTGTCGAGTCCAGACTGATCATGACGTCGGCGGTGAGTCTGGCCTCAGCCATGGTGACTCCTGATGCGGGCGTCCGCGCCCTCGGGGAAGGCGAGCCAGACGTTGCCACTCCAGACGTCGAAGTGCAGCTTGCGGCGCCCGCTGCCGCCGATGTGTTCGGCCATCACGGTGATGTGCTGCGCGGTGAGGAAGCGGTGCGCAGCCTCGATGTTGCGGCGGCCGATGTCGAGCTTGGTGCCGGTTTTCTGCGCGAACATGTTGGCGCCGCCAAAAAGCTTGGCCTGGTACTCCGAGGTGCGAGTTCCGGCCTTCTCGACGTTACGCAGGAAAAGCGCGAAGGCTTCGCCCGCATAACGGCCGTCGAGGGGGCTGCCGTCGGGGTGTTCGCGCTCGGCCATCATGTAATGGCACATGCCGCCGATCCGTTTGCGCGGATGCCAGAGCGTGATCGAGACGCAGGAACCGAGCAGTGTCGAAATGCGCGTGTGGCCGCCGCCGAAATGGAAGTCGCCCGGGCGCAGGACGACGGTTTCGACGTCTTCCTGCGTGTCGGTGGGTGGCGGGCGGTGGCTCATGGCTTGCGGTAGATCGTCGGGCGCACGCCGATCACGCGGTCGGTGATGCCGGTCAGCGTCTCCGAGTGGCCGATGATCAGATGGCCGCCTTTCTTCAGCCGCGGGAGCAGGTTGTGGACGACGCGCGTCTTCGTTTCCGGGTCGAAGTAGATCATCACGTTGCGCAAAAAGATCACATCGAAATCGCCGATGTCGGCTTCGACCGGATGCATCAGATTGATCTGGAAGAAGCGGGCTTTTTTGCGCAGCTCCGGCGCAATCAGAAAAGTCCCGGCATGCGAGCGCACGCCTTTCAGGCAGTACTTGCGCATGTAACCGGGCGGAATGCCGTCGGTGCGCGCCAGCGAGTAGTGCCCTGCCGCGGCGGCGGCCAGCACCTTGGTGCTGATGTCCGAGCCGACGATTTCCCACGCACTGGAAGGCATGGTCTCCGCCAGCGTCATGGCGATCGAGTAGGCCTCTTCGCCGCTCGAGCTCGCGGCGCTCCATACACGGAATGTTGCAGGATTATTTCGCTTGGCGACGATCTCGTTGCGCAGGAAATCGAAGTGCGTCGGCTCGCGGAAGAAGTAGGTTTCGTTGGTGGTCAGCAGATCCACCATCGTCTGCAGCTCTTCCGGGTAGTCGCCGGACGCGAGCATGCGGTAGTACTCGGTGAAAGTCGATAGCCCGTATTGCTTGAGCCGCTTGCTCAGCCGCCCGACCAGCAATACCTGCTTGGCGTCGCTCAGGCTGATGCCGGCGATCTTGTAGATCAGGCGCTGGAACAGCACGAACTCCTGCTGCGTGATGTTCGCGGCGGTGATTGCGGAGGCGGTGGCATCGATCATCAGAAAAGCTCGATCTTCTTGTCGACGGCTTTCGGTTTCTGCAACAGCGTTTCGGCGTAGCTGCGTTCTTCGCGGGCGATGACGCTCGCCGTGGCCATGTTCGTCACCAGTCGCTTGCAGAACGCCTCGCCGTTGAACGGGAGAAAGATGATCTTACGCGACCACGGGCCGAGAAAGTCGGAAGAGAGCAGCGGAATTCCCTCACGTTGCAGCCACTCCTTGGCGAAGCTGGCGTTGCGCATGCCGATGTTGGGCGCGCTGGCGTCCGAATCGATGATCGTGCCGCCGCCGAAGGCCTTTGCCTGCAGCCGCGCCTTGCGCGCGCCGCGCCCGATCAGGGCGTTGAGCAGCGCTTCCATGGCGAAGTTGCCGGAGAGCAAGGAATCGACGTCGCCGTACTTGCTGCGCCCCATCTCGGGCAGCATGAAGTGGTTGATGCCGCCGATCTTGAGCGCCGGGTCAAACAGGCAGACGGCAACGCAGGAACCGAGCAGCGTCGATAGCGGCTTGTCCGTGTCGACCGACCAGGCCCCAGGCTGGACGTTGCGTGCCAGGCGCTCGATCTCCTTTGCCTGCAGCTTGACGACGTCCGTCGTATTCATGGAAGACCTTCAACTACAGCGCAGTTGTTCGAGCCGGCTGCTCAGCCGGTGCAGCGTCTCCTGCGCTTCGGTGCCACGGTTGAGGAGGCTGGACATCTGGGTGATGAAGTCGCCGACCATGTCCTGCAGGAACTTCTCCTGATTATCCGTCAAGCCCAGCCGGTAAAACGAATCGAGCAGGGTTTGCTGCAAATCCCGAGTCAGCTTGCTACTGGCCAGCGTGTTCTCCTTCTGTACGCGATGCAGTTCGCGGATTGTCTCGCTAACGCTCTCAAGCGCATTGCGCACGCCGGACTGCGCCTCCTGCAGCGTGGCTTCGGCCTCCAGCGCCTTGAGCCGCGAGTCGACGCCTTGGGCAGCGACCGAAAGGTGATCGCGCAGGCGGCCGCAGAAGTCAGGATTGTCGAGGGGCAGGTTGTTGACCATCAGCGTGACGCGCTCAAAGTTATGCACGCTGCGCTGGCGGAATTCGAAGATACGGCCCTGGTCGCGCACATGCTCGATGACGGCGACCTCCAGCGGATGATCCTTGCCGTTCGCGCTGACGGTCTTTGCCTTGCCGCCGATGCGGGTCTGCACGACGCCTTCGAGTCCGTAGCGCTGCATCAGTTCGAGCAGACCGGTGGCGATCTCGTCGTCGGACTCCATGGCGATCAGCTTGCTCATGAACTGGAGGAGGATGCCGGTTTCGTCCATGTTGGCCATGACCAGCGAGGACAGGAGCTCGGCTTCCTCGGCCTGGACGGCAAGCGAGCGCTGGCCGGTGATCATGTTCTGCGCCACCAGCAACTTGCGCAGGAGCTCTTCGGGTTCGAACGGCTTGACGATGAAATCCTCACCGCCCGCGTCGTAGCCCGTGACCCGTTCCTCGATCGTATCGTTGCTCGAGACGAAAGTGACCGGAATGCTGCGCAGCGCCGGATTGTCCTTGATCTGGCGGCACAGCGTGTAGCCGTCCATGCCGGGCAGATTCACGTCGAGCAGGAAGAAGTCCGGTTTCTCGCTTTCGAGCTGCATGAGGCAGTCTTCAGCGCTCGGGAAAGTCTCCACCTGGCAATCGGGCTCCAGGATGGCGTGCATGATGTCGAGAACGACGGGGTCGTCGTCGACCACATACACCTTGAACGATGCGCTCATGTCTCCCTCGTATTCCTCGTGATATGCGTTGTCTCGGGCTCGCCAGGCGTCAGGCTTCGACCGGCCCAAGCACGGCGGAAATCTGCTCGCTCATGTGCGCAACCGTGCTTTCCAGTTCCTCAAACCAGAGTGTCGTGGGCTCGCCGTTCTTGAGACACTGTTCGAGCGACTGTGCGATCGAATGCAGTTCGGTCATACCGAGCATGCCCGTGCGCCCTTTCAATGCGTGCGCCAGTTTGACCGCAGTATCGCGTGAACCGTTGTCGATCGCCTGCCGAATTTGCGCGGCAGTGGCCGGACCGTGGCTGACGAACTCGGCCAGCCAGTAGCGGTAGCGACCTTCGTCGCCGGAAAAGCGGGCAATCGCCTGTGTGGTGTTGATTCCCGGAATGGCCAGGGTGTGGTTGAGAGAGGAGCGGTCGCTGCTTCGACTTGCAGCATGTGTGTTTGCGTTCATGTCTGTTGTTCCGTGTGCATTTTTGGGGCCCACAGGGGCAAGTGACACTTTGCCGCCTGAATCAGCCGCCTCAAGACGCCATGTTCCCAAAGTCACCTCGGCTTGTGCATCCGTAATTTGTGCAAGAAGCAGCGGAAACTACGGAGGCGTGGAATCGCATTCAAACAGTCGTCGGATGCACCCGGCCGGACCGGTATTTCCCGCCGATGGTCATCAACCCGTCTGTTTGACCAAGCCAAGCCGGCGCAGATTTTCTTCCATCTCCGCGACCGAACTCCACGGAAGAATCGGCGAGCTTTCTCGCTCGTCCGGCGGATTGGCTGGCAACTCGTCGGACCAGCCGCCGCAGCCAACCAGTGGCAGCAAGGGACGTTTGTGCAGCCAAGCCAGGTGGACCTCGGACTTGGTACCCGCCCGACCACCAATCACGATGCAGGCATCACCGGCAAGCGCCATCAAGAGGTTGCGCGCGTCGCCCATGCCGCATGGAAGAACAACAGTCGCTGGCCATTCCGGTGGCGGCATTTCGTCTGGCGGAACGATGCTCAGTAGCCACTTTGCACAATGGATGCACAGGGAGGCACGATCGTTGACGCCACGCTGATTGCTGCGCCGCCCTCGACCAAGAACCGGGAGGGGTGGCGTGACGAAGAGATGCACCAGACGAAGAAAGGCCGGCAATGGTACTTCGGCATGAAGGCGCATATCGGTGTCGATGCCCGGTCGGGCCTCGTGCATACCCTGGATCGGCACGGCGGCCCACGTCAGCGATGTCACGCAGGCACAGGCCCTTCTGCACGGCGACGAAACACAGGCATTCGGCGATGCCGGCTACCAAGGCGTGGAAAAGCGTGACTCAAATCTTGAGTGCCCGGTGACGTGGCACATCGCTCTACGCCCGGGCAAGCGCAAGGCGTTGAAGAATACGCCGCAGGGCAACCTGGTTGAGTGGATGGAGCTCACCAAGGTCAGCATTCGGGCCAAGCTCGAACATCCTTTCCATGTATTAACCTGAAAACCTCACTGCGAAGGCGCGAAGGCGCAAAGATCGCAAAGGAAACAACAGGTTGATCGTACTTGACCATTCACCCTGTGGGTGGTGATGGAAGACAGGTGCTGTTCGCGTAGCGCTTTGATTTTCGTTGCGAACCTTTGCGATCTTTGCGCCTTTGCGGTGAAGAACCGAGTTTTTCAGGATTAATGGAACGATCTGGTAGGTCACGACCTTGGCGCGGTTGAAGCAACTGTACGTACGTATTCCAAGGTTTCACCGTGATACGCTCGCCACGCATGGAGGCCATTACTTCGCGGCCTTTGCTGCTGGCCGGGGTCGCCCGACTGACCCGGCATGCGGGCCAATCCCATCTGCTGCTGACCATTACCCATGCCGCCAGCACTCGGGTCAAGGCGATGATTGCCAATGTTCGCAAGGACTTTGACACCGTCCGGGCGACTGCGCCTCAGTTGACCAAACCCGAATGCTGGGCAGCCCTCGTTCGCTACATCGTCGGGCAGATCATCGTGACTAACGAGAAAATCTATGCGCCACCAGTGGTCATGCCCTGCAATTCGCCGCCGCTCGCGGTCGGCTGACTGAGGAACAACAGGTTGATCGTTTGGGGCTGGTGTCGCTGCTCGATACGACGCGACGGCTCCAGTGTCTTTCATGAACCGCCGTATGCGGAACCGCATGTACGGTGGTGCGAGAGGGCGAAGGGGGGCCAGCTCCTGCTCGATCGCCTGTTTGAGGTGCTAGAGGTAGATGACCGCCGGGAAAACGGCTGCGGCCAGCAGGAGAACCAGCCACTCAAGGTTGTGCCGCGCCAGAAAACCGGTGAAATGCAGGACGAGGATCGTGATTGCCAGTACATAAAACAAAGCAAACAGCATCGGGTGTTTCCTTTCTTTTGTTCTGCAACCGGCATTCACCAGCCGCTTTTCATAAGGCGCTGCCAGAATTATAGCCACATCATAGGCGTGAAAATGTGGAATTGTTCCGGCCGGCGCCTGCCGTTCAGCGTCGGTTGAGCGACACGGCGCTTCTGCTTCAGCCTTGGAAGCGCATCGAGAGGTCGAGTGCGCGCACGTCCTTGGTCAGGCCACCGATCGAGATCCGGTCCACGCCGGTCTCGGCGATGCCTCTCAGCGTTTCGAGATTGACGTTGCCGGAGGCTTCCAGTACCGCGCGGCCGGCGCTGACGGCGACCGCTGCACGCATCTGTTCGAGGCTCATATTGTCGAGCAGAACCATCGTTGCCCCTGCGGCAAGCGCCTGCTGCAGCTCGTCGAGCGTCTCGACTTCGACCTGGATGAACTTGCAACGTCCTTCGGTCGCATCGGCGACCTGCATCGCCGCCGCCATTGCCGCGGCGATGCTGCCGGCCGCCAGGATGTGGTTCTCCTTGATCAGGATGGCGTCGTAGAGACCAAGGCGGTGATTGCCGCCACCGCCGCACTTGACGGCGAACTTCTGGGCAAGACGAAGGCCGGGCAAGGTCTTGCGCGTATCGACGATTTGTGCCCGGGTGCCGGCGACGACGTCGGCGTACTGTCGCGCGCGAGTGGCGACGCCGGAGAGCATTTGCAGGAAGTTGAGTGCTGTGCGCTCGCCCGTGAGCAGCGAGCGTGCCGGACCCTTCAACTCGCACAACAACTGGCCCGGCTGGATCAGATCACCATCCTTGGCCTTCCAGTCGATGACGATCGTTGGGTCGAGTTTCTCGAAGCAGCGCCGGAACCAGGCCGTACCGCAAAGAACAGCGTCTTCGCGCGAAATGACCGTCGCCTGTGTAATGACGCCGGCAGGAACGAGCTGGGCGGTGAGATCGCCGCTGCCGACATCTTCGGCGAGCGCGGCATCGACGTTGCGCTCGATTTCTGCGGCGAGGGCAATCCCGTATTGCATAGGGGCGGGCGTGTTCATGCTGTATCCAGTGCACCGAAAAACGAAAGCCGGAATTCTATCACCCGGCGTTCATTCGATCGGCCAACGGCAACGCGAATGGCCGTCAGAACAGGGCTTCGCGTTGCAGGCGCTCGCCGTCCCAGCAAAGGACTTCGCCACGCTTCTCGTGCCAGTCGGCAAGAACCCAGCGCTCGACGTGAATGCCGTCGACCAGGTGATCGTGGGTCGCCGGGTGGTGCGTGTGGCCGTGAATGAAGGTGGCGTATCCGTGCTCGCGCAGGAAGTCGTCGGTGGCGACCGGGTTGAGATCCATCAGGTAACGCTGCGCGTGCTGCAGCTTCTTGTGCTTTGATTTCTCGCTTTGCTGGCGCAGCGCGTGCGCGATCGCCTTGCGCTCGGACAGCGGTTTTTCTAGAAAGGCGCGGCGCCAGTCGGCGCTGCGAACCTGTGCACGAAACGTCTGGTATTCCCGGTCATCCGTGCACAGCGAGTCGCCGTGCGAGAGGATGAATTGCCATTCGGGAAGCGTCAGGACGTAGGGGTCGGGCAGTAATTGCGCGCCGCAGCGTGTCGCGAATTCTTCGCCGAGCAGGAAGTCGCGATTGCCGTGCATCAGGTGCAAGCGTGTTCCGGCGTCGGACAGCGCACGCAGTGATTTGACGATGTCTTGATTGAGCGCCTCGGCGGCGTCGTCGATCGCGTCGTCTCCGGGCCAGACTTCGAACAGGTCGCCGAGGATGAAGAGTTGCTCGGCGGAACGTGCAGAGCCGCCGAGGTAATCAAGAAAGATGCGGGTGACGCCGGGGGCTTGCGGCGAGAGGTGCAGGTCCGAAATGAAGTGGATCACGAGCGGATTTCAGACCTGACTGACTTCAACCTCAGCAGACTTCGGCGCGCTCGATGATGACGTCTTCCTTCGGCACGTCCTGATGGAAGCCGGCGCTGCCCGTCTTCACGCCTTTGATCTTGTCGACGACATCGGTGCCGTCAACCACCTTGCCGAAAACGCAGTAGCCCCAGCCGTTGGCGTTCGGCATCTTGAAGTTGAGGAAGTCGTTGTCGGCGATGTTGATGAAGAACTGCGCGGTCGCCGAGTGCGGATCGGAAGTGCGCGCCATGGCAATCGTGTAGGTATCGTTCTTGAGGCCGTTGTCGGCTTCGTTCTTGATCGGATCCCTGCACGGCTTCTGCTTCATGCCCGACTCAAAACCGCCGCCCTGGATCATGAAGCCATTGATGACGCGGTGGAAGATCGTGTTGTCGTAGTGCCCGGCTTCGGCGTAGGCGATGAAGTTCTTCGCGGTTTCCGGCGCCTTTTCGGCGTCGAGTTCAATGCTGATGACGCCGAAGTTGGTGTGAAGCTTGATCATGGATATTCCTTACTTTTTATCAGGGATGACTTTGACCGACTGGATGACGACCGGTTCGACCGGAACGTCCTGGAACATGCCGCGATTGCCGGTAGGTACCTTGGCGATCTTGTCGACAATATCCAGTCCTTGCGTGACCTTGCCGAATACGGCGTAGCCCCAACCGTCGCGCGAGGGATAGTCGAGCGGCGTATTGTCCTTGTGGTTGATGAAGAACTGGGCGGTCGCCGAATGCGGTTCGGCACGGCGCGCCATCGCAATCGTCCCGCGCTGGTTCTTCAAGCCGTTCTTGGCTTCGTTGGGAATCTGCGCGCCGGTCGGCTTTTCGCCCATGTCCTTGGTGAACCCACCGCCCTGGATCATGAATCCCTCGATGACGCGGTGAAAGACCGTCCCGTTGTAGAAGCCATCGTTCGTGTATTGGAGGAAATTCTTGACCGTGAGCGGCGCCTTGTCGCCATCGAGTTCAATGACGATCGTTCCCATGCTCGTCTGCATTTCGACCGAAGGTGCGGCCTGGGTCGACAACGCGGCAAACGCGAGCGCCACGCCGGCGGGAATCATTGAAAGCTTCTTCAACAGCATCATGCAGCTCCTTCAAAAACAATCTTCCAGGTACTGTCTTCGCGGATCCAGTACTGGCTCTTTTTCATCTGGTTGGAGAGGTTGTTGCTCTGATAGTCCTGTTCGAAAGTGACGACCACGAGTTCGTCCTTGCCTGGATTCCGGAACATCGACAGGTTGGCGAGCTTGACCTTGATCCAGCTCTTGCCCGAATTGACCTGGCGTTTTTGTATCGCAAATTGCTCCAGGCTTTGTTTGCCACTCGTGAACTTCGTCGAATAGTGTTTCAGATAGCGGTCGATGTCCCGGCTTTCCCAGTCCTTGCGCCACTCCTCGATCTTGTTGTTGAGTGTCGCACGCTCGTTCTGCCAGTCGTCAAGCGTCAGCCACTCGACCGAGTTGCTGATGATGACGGGCGTCAGTCCGATTTGCAGGTTCTTGGCCAAGGAATCGAGATCGACGTTGGACAGCACGACGCAGCCGTCCGACGCCTTGGGCGGACGTGAAAACGTGTCCGACGGCGTGCCGTGCAACCAGATGCCGTGACCATTGCGCCCCTGTCGCTTGTCCCACTCGTTGGGATAATTGATCGGAAAGGCGCCGGTGCCGTAAAAGTCGCCCACCTTCTTTGGCGACAGGCTCGAGGTGACGTGATAGACACCGACCGGCGTCTTCTTGTCGCCTTCACGCATCTTCTCCGCACCGAGTTTGCCGTGCGAAATGTAGTAATCCGCGACGAAGCGCGGCCGACCGTTATCGTTCTGGTAGAGATAAAGCCGCGATTTCTGCGTGTCTACGACGATGGCGTTCTTCTGGTCCGACTGCATTTGCAGGAGGTAGCGCGGCACGTAGTCGGCCGCTGCCGAACGGTCGCGATAGGCCTTCAGGCGCACGATCGCCTCGTCGCGCAGATCGCTCAGTTTTTCCTGCGGTGCGTTGCTCGCATTGCCGAACGTCGAGATCGGCTTGCTGCGGGCCAGCAGTAGATCACCCTTGATCAGGTGGCCCAGTCGAAAAGTCGGGTATTGGTTCAGAAGCGATTCGGTGAGCTGACGCGCGGATTCGAGCCGATTGCCTTCAATCTCCGAAAAGATCTTCGCCAGTTGCGGTTCCAGGCCGGAATCGGAATAGGAGAGCTTCGGCCGGCTGCTGGCATCAGCGTCTTTGAACCACACCGCACCGGCCGTAGCAACGGCTGCCGACAGGGTCAGCGCAACTGCTGCCTGACGAATCAACCGACGCGTTCCTGCTGAATCAGCCATTTATTTCCGGATTTCACGAGTATCAGTGTCTTGCCGGTCGATGACTTGAGCGAAGAGGAGACGTAGCTCTGCCGGAACTTGACGGTGGCTTTGTCATTGGTGATAGAAATTCTTACGTCATCGACGCTGACCTGGAGTTTGCCGGGCTTGTCGATGCGCGATGCCCGTTCGGCCTCCCAAGTCTTGCGTGAGGCTCCTTTCGGTGCCTGAAAATCGCTGGCGTAGTAGCCGAGATACGCCTTGACATCCTTGCGCGACCAGGCGTTTGCCCAACCGAGCAGTGTCTTTTTAACCTCGGCTTCTGCGCCCGAGACGGCGTCCTGCGGCTTTTCTAAAGGCGCCTTGGCTTCTTCGGTGACCTTTGTTTCGGCCACTTTGGGAGCTGGCGCCGGTTCGACGGCTTTCTCTGCCGGCTTCGGCGGCGGCGTAACGGCTGCCGACGGCTCTGTTGCGGTAGGCTTGACGGGCTCCACCGCGGGTTGCGCGGCCGGTTGCGGAACGCTTGCGCCGGGCTTGCCCGGTTTCGTCGTGCTGATCAAATCCTTGATCAGGGAAAGCTTGGTCTGCGTCGCAGCGTTCGAGGAATCGAGTTGCAGCGCCTTGTCGTAGGCTTGGCTGGCAAGCTTGGCGTACACATCGCCGAGGTTTTCGTGCGCGATGGAGTAGCTCGGATGGGTGCGAATCGCCATTTCGAGCGCGGTGCGCGCCTTGTCGTACTGCTTCTGCTGTGCGTAAAGGACGGCCAGATTGTTGTACGGCTCAGGCAGTTCAGGAAAGTCTTCCGTCAGTTTCGTGAACACCGCGATGGCATCTGCCGAGCGCCCCAACTCGGTCAGGATCAGCCCGCGCATGAAACGCCCCTGCGCGTCCTTGGGCTTCGTCGAGATGTAAGCATCGACTTTTTCCAGCGCTTGCGGCATTTGACCCTGCTTCATCAGGCTTTGAACCTCGGGCAATGTCTGCGCGTTGGCAGAGAGCGCTGAAATGCTCAGAAAGACGCCGACGAAAATGGCTGAAAGGCGCGCCAATGAAGGCGTTTGGGAGTCTTGATGCATCGTTATGGTATAGTTCGAACGTTAAAAATTTAACTCGCGGATTCTAGCAAGAAGCGCGTCGATTCCCAAGTCTTCCTTACGCTCCCGACCATGCGTGGAGCGCTCTCGTGAGCCGAAAATGCTGAAAATCTACAATACCCTTGTGCGGGAAAAGCAGGAATTTGTCCCCATCGAGCCGGGTAAGGTTCGCATGTACGTCTGTGGCATGACCGTCTATGACTACTGCCATCTGGGTCATGCGCGCGTTCTCGTCGTCTTCGACATGGTCCAGCGCTGGCTGCGGGCCAGCGGCTTTGACCTCACCTACGTACGCAACATCACCGACATCGACGACAAGATCATCCGGCGCGCGAACGAAAACGGCGAAACCATCGGCGAGTTGACCAACCGCTTCATCGGTTTCATGAACGAGGATTCGGACGCGCTCGGCGTCGAGCGACCCGACCACGAGCCGCGCGCAACCGAGTACGTGCCGCAGATGCTTTCACTGATCAACCGGTTGGAGCAGAACGGCCTGGCCTACAAGGCAGCCGACGGCGACGTGAATTTCTCGGTGCGCAAGTTTGCCGGGTACGGCAAGCTCTCCGGCAAGTCGCTCGACGATCTGCGCGCCGGCGAGCGCG
>NZ_JAGOIT010000010.1:0-10156 GCF_017995515.1 Propionivibrio sp. | reverse complement strand
CGGTTGGAGCAGAACGGCCTGGCCTACAAGGCAGCCGACGGCGACGTGAATTTCTCGGTGCGCAAGTTTGCCGGGTACGGCAAGCTCTCCGGCAAGTCGCTCGACGATCTGCGCGCCGGCGAGCGCGTCGATGTCGATCAGGCCAAGCACGATCCGCTCGATTTCGTGCTCTGGAAGCACGCCAAGGAAGGCGAGCCGTCGTGGACGTCGCCGTGGGGTAATGGCCGCCCGGGCTGGCACATCGAGTGCTCGGCGATGAGTTCGGATCTGCTCGGCAAGCACTTCGATATCCACGGCGGCGGGCAGGACCTGCAGTTCCCGCACCACGAGAACGAGATCGCTCAGTCGGAAGGCGCGCACCAGTGCAGTTTCGTGAATTACTGGATGCACAACGGCTTCGTTCGCGTCGACGACGAGAAGATGTCGAAATCGCTCGGCAATTTCTTCAGCATCCGCGAGGTTCTGAAAAAGTACGACTCCGAAGTCGTGCGCTTTTTCATCCTGCGCGCGCACTACCGCAGTCCGCTCAACTATTCGGACATGCACCTCGATGATGCACGGCACGCGCTGGGCCGGCTGTACACGTCGCTCAAGGCGGTGCAGGGTGACGACGTCGCGGTGGATTGGAACGAGGCGCATGCGCAACGTTTCAAGGCGGCGATGGACGACGACTTCAATACGCCGGAAGCGTGTGCCGTCTTGTTTGACCTGGCTTCAGAGGTCAACCGCGGCAAATCTGCGGCTCTGGCGGGCCAACTGAAGGCGCTCGCCGGTTTGCTTGGCCTGCTCAAGCGCGACCCGCAGGTGTTCCTCCAGGCGACGCCGTCGGGCGGCGAGGCTGGGAGCGAGTTTTCGACGGAGAAGATCGAAGCGCTGATTGCCGACCGCGTTGCGGCGAAGAAGGGCAAGAATTTCGCCGAAGCCGATCGTATTCGCGCCGAACTTCTGGCTGCCGGCATCGTGCTGGAAGATGGGGCGCAGGGAACGAGCTGGCGCCGCGCGTAAGCATAGACAGCACTTCAATGAAAAAAGCCCGTTGATATTCAACGGGCTTTTTTACTTGTTACGACGTTTGATCAGCTGGCGGCGAAGAAGTCGCGCACACGATCCATCCACGATTTCGCGCGCGGATTGTGCCGTTCGGCGTCGCCCTTGCTCGTTTCGTCGAGTTCGCGGAGCAGTTCTTTCTGGCGATCGGTCAGATTGACCGGCGTTTCGACGACGACGTGGCAGAGCAGGTCGCCGTGGCTGTGGCTGCGCACGCCCTTGATGCCCTTGCCGCGCAGACGGAAGATTTTCCCCGATTGCGTTTCGGCCGGAATCTTCAGATTTGCTGCGCCGTCGAGCGTCGGGATTTCAATCTCGCCGCCGAGCGCTGCCGTCGTGAAACTGATCGGCATCTCGCAGTGCAGATCGTTCTGCTCACGCTGGAAGACCGGGTGCGCCTTGAGGTGAATCTGCACGTACAGATCGCCGGACGGGCCGCCATTGACGCCGTGTTCGCCCTCGCCTGAGAGGCGAATGCGATCGCCCTCGTCAACCCCCGCCGGGATTTTCACCGCCAGCGTCTTGTGCTGCTTGACGCGTCCGGCGCCGTGGCAGCTGCCGCACGGTTCGGCGATGAACTTGCCGGTGCCGTGACATTTCGGGCAGGTCTGCTGGATCGAGAAAAAGCCTTGCTGGATACGCACCTGGCCGCTGCCTTGGCAGGTCGGGCAGGTCTTCGGCTGTGTACCCGCCTTGGCGCCAGTGCCCTTGCACGGCTCGCAGGCTTCCATCGTCGGGATGCGGATCTTCGTTTCCGTACCGAACGCGGCTTGTTCAAGCGTGATCTCGAGGTTGTAACGCAGGTCGGCGCCACGATAGACATTGGAACGACCGCCGCCGCCTCCACGACCGCCGCCGAAAATTTCGTCGAAGATGCCGCCGAAGGCGTCGGAGAAACCGCCAGCGCCGCCGAAACCGCCGCCGCCCATGCCCGATTGCGGGTCGACGCCGGCATGGCCGTATTGATCGTAGGCCGCACGCTTCTGGCTGTCCGAGAGGATTTCGTAGGCTTCCTTGGCTTCCTTGAAGTGTTCTTCCGCCTTGGGATTGTCCGGATTGCGGTCCGGGTGGTGCTTCATGGCCAGCTTGCGGTAGGCCTTCTTGATTTCTTCGTCCGAGGCGTCGCGATTGACGCCGAGAATGTCGTAAAAGTCGCGTTTTGCCATGAGTAGGAATGCCGGATGAGGTAATGCAAATGGGCGAGGGCGCGATTATACGCTCCTCGCCCGGGACGACCTTTGCTGCTTACTTCTTGTCTTTGACTTCCGTGTACTCGGCATCGACGACGTCGCCGTCATCCTTGGACGCTTCGGCGCCACCTGCTGCACCCGATGCGTCGGCACCCGCCGCGCCGGCTTCAGCCTGCTGCTTGGCGTACATCTTTTCGCCGAGCTTCTGGGCGGCGGTGCCGAGGGCTTCGCTCTTCTGCTTGATGACGTCGATCTCGTTGCCGCGGATCGCGTCTTCGGCATCCTTGATCGCGGCTTCGATCGTCGACTTTTCGTCGTCGCCGAGTTCCTTGCCGTACTCGGTCATCGATTTCTTGACCATGTGGATCATGCCGTCGCACTGGTTGCGCGCTTCGGCGAGTTCGTGCGCCTTCTTGTCTTCCTCGGCGTGCACCTCGGCGTCCTGCACCATGCGCTGAACTTCTTCCTCCGAGAGGCCCGAAGATGCCTGGATCTTGATCTTGTTTTCCTTGCCGGTCGCCTTGTCCTTGGCTGAGACGTGCAGGATACCGTTGGCGTCGATGTCGAAGGTGACTTCGATCTGCGGCATGCCGCGCGGCGCCGGCGGAATGTCGGAGAGGTTGAACTGGCCGAGGCTCTTGTTGCCGGATGCCATCTCGCGCTCACCTTGCAGGACGTGGATGGTCACCGCCGACTGGTTGTCGTCGGCCGTGGAGAAGACTTGCGACGCCTTGGTCGGGATCGTCGTGTTCTTCTTGATCAGCTTGGTCATCACGCCGCCCAGCGTTTCGATGCCGAGCGAGAGCGGGGTGACGTCGAGCAGCAGCACGTCCTTGACTTCGCCTTGCAGCACGCCGCCCTGGATCGCGGCGCCGACGGCGACGGCTTCATCCGGGTTGACGTCGCGGCGCGGTTCCTGGCCGAAGAATTCCTTGACCTTCTCCTGTACCTTCGGCATCCGGCTCTGGCCACCGACGAGGATGACGTCGTCGATGTCGGTGATCTTGACGCCGGCGTCCTTAAGCGCGATGCGGCAGGGCTCGATGGTGCGCTCGACTAGTTCGTCGACCAGCGATTCGAACTTGGCGCGCGTGATCTTTTGCGTCAGGTGCTTAGGCCCCGAGGCATCCGCCGTGATGTACGGCAGGTTGATTTCGGTCTGCTGGCTCGAGGAAAGCTCGATCTTGGCTTTTTCGGCGGCGTCCTTCAGGCGCTGCAGCGCCAGCACATCGGTCTTCAGGTTGGCGCCGGTTTCCTTCTTGAACTCTTCGATGATGTAGTCGATCAGGCGCTGATCGAAGTCTTCGCCGCCGAGGAAGGTGTCGCCGTTGGTGGAAAGCACTTCGAACTGGTGCTCGCCGTCGATCTCGGCGATTTCGATGATCGAGATGTCGAAGGTGCCGCCGCCGAGGTCATAGACGGCGATTTTCTTGTCGCCCTGTTTCTTGTCCATACCGAAGGCAAGGGCGGCCGCGGTCGGCTCGTTGATGATGCGCTTGACTTCGAGACCGGCGATACGGCCGGCGTCCTTGGTCGCCTGGCGCTGGCTGTCGTTGAAGTAGGCAGGCACGGTGATGACGGCTTCGGTGACTTCTTCGCCGAGGTAGTCTTCGGCGGTCTTCTTCATCTTGCGCAGCACTTCGGCCGAGACTTGCGGCGGGGCGATCTTGCCACCGCGCACTTCAACCCAGGCGTCGCCGTTGTCGGCCTTGAGGATCTTGAACGGCATCAGGCCGATGTCCTTCTGCACTTCCTTTTCTTCGAAACGGCGGCCGATCAGGCGCTTGACCGCGTACAGCGTGTTCTTCGGGTTGGTGACGGCCTGACGCTTGGCCGGTGCGCCGCACAGGATTTCACCGTCCTCGGTGTAGGCGACGATCGACGGCGTGGTGCGTGCGCCTTCGGAGTTTTCGATGACCTTCGGCTTGCCGCCTTCCATGACGGAAACGCAGGAGTTGGTCGTGCCCAGGTCGATACCAATGATTTTGCCCATTTTCTTGTCCTCTAAATTGAATTCGTGAATACCGTAACGTTTGCAGTCGTCGGATGTGCCTTAAGTGAGGCTGTCAGCCGTCTTTTCAAGCCTTGGGTTTGGCGACCATGACCAGCGCCGGGCGCAGGACGCGTTCGGCGATCAGGTAGCCTTTTTGCAGCACGGTGACGACGGTGTTCGCTTCCTGGTCGGAATCGACCATGCTGATCGCCTGATGGAAGTGGGGGTCGAACTTCTCGCCCAACGGATTGACTTCCTTCAGTCCGGATTTCTCGAAAGCCGCGACGAGTTGCTTGAGCGTCAGTTCGCTACCGGCTTTCATGCTCTCGACGCTCGGCGTGTCCGCTGCGAGGGCCGCTTCCAGGCTGTCCTTGACGGCCAGCAATTCGCCGGCAAAGCGTTCGACCGCAAATTTCGATGCCTTGGCGATGTCTTCCTGGGCGCGGCGGCGGACGTTCTCGGTTTCGGCCTTGGCGCGCAACCAGGCATCGTGGTGCTCTTCCGCCTTGAGTTCGGCCTGGCGGATCATTTCCTCAAGACTCGGGGTGGTTTCAGGCGTGTGTTGTTCCGTGCTTTCGGGGGCCGGATCAGGTTGGTTCTCAGTGATTTCGTGGTCTTGCGTCTGCATGAGTAGGTCTCTCCCGGAAAAACTGCACGCTACTTTGGGGCGGGATTGTCGATTTCAAGCGCTTCGGGTGTGTTTTTTGGCGGCGCGGAAAAATATAATCAGGGGCGCGGCAGCTTGCTGTCGAATAACCGCGTCATTTGGGTGCGAGCGAGAAGAACGGGACTGTCATGACTGAAAAGATAGGCAAGTACGAAGTCATCCGAATCCTCGGCAAGGGGGCAACGGCGGTCGTGTATCTCGCGCGCGATCCGGATGCGCAGCGCGAAGTCGCCATCAAGCTGATCAAGTTCGGCGAGGACAACGCGGCGATGTCGCGCCGTTTGCGCAAGCTGTTCCAGACCGAGGACGCAATCGGCAGGCGGCTCGATCATCCCAATATCGTCAGGATCTACGATGCGGTGATCGAGGCCGACCAGGCGTATCTCGTCATGGAATTCATCGAAGGAACGGCGCTCGATCAGTATTGTGCGATCAATCGCCTGCTGCCCATGCACCGGGTGATCGGGATCATCTTCAAGTGTTGTCTGGCGCTCGACCACGCGTTCCGGCAAGGCGTCGTGCATCGCGACATCAAGCCGGCCAACATCCTGATCGACGCGGACGACAATCCGAAAATCACTGACTTTGGCCTGGCGCTCAATCTGCACAAGGACATGAACAAGGATTCGACCTTCGTCATGGGGGTGGGGTCACCGGCTTACATGTCGCCTGAGCAGATCAAGAACTATCCGCTGAACCAGAAAACCGACCTCTATTCGCTCGGTGTGCTGTTGTTTCAGCTGCTTACGGGACGTTTGCCGTTCCGCGCCGGCAATCAGGGCGCGCTGGTGTACAAGATCGTCAACGCCGATACGCCGTCGATTTGCGCCCTGAACCCGAATTTGCCGGTGGGCCTCGATCCGATCATCAAGAAAGCGTTGGAGAAGGATCTTTACAGCCGCTATCGCAACGGCGCCGAGTTCGCCAAGGATCTTTCCACCGTTCGCTACCAGATCCTCGATGAGGGATCGACGCAGCAGGATCTGACGCATTTCGAGAAGCTGCGCAGCCTGGAGTTCTTCACCGATTTCGAAGACGTCGAGCTATGGGAAGTGCTGCGCATCAGCGTCTGGCGTGAAGTGTCGGAGAAGGTGGCATTGATTCGGGAAGGCGACAACAACCGGCTGTTCGGGGTCGTCGTCACCGGCTTTGTCGAGGTGTCGGTCGAAGGGCGGGCGGTCTGCCGTCTCGGGTCCGGCGAGGTTGTCGGCGAAATGGCCTACCTGCATCCCTGCGAAACAAAACGTACGTCGACGGTCGTGACACTCGAGCCGACGCTGTTCCTGGAGATTAACAGCGCAGCGCTCGACTTGGGTTCGGACGAAGTGCTCGAGCGTTTCCACAAGACACTGGTTGCCAAGGTGATCGCCCGCCTTCGCGGCGCGAACAAGGCGCTCGCCAAACTCGGGCAACCAGCGGTGCGCGGTATCAGCGCCGGTTGTGATCTGGAGTTGGCACCGCCCTGATTGCGACCGAGCCGTGTCGCTAAACGGTCAGGTCGATCTGCTGAATCGTTCCGGCTGCGCCATCTTCACGAAGATAGATGCCGGTCGCGCGAATCTCGCCTTGCTGGTGGTTCCGCGAATCCTTCAGCTCGAACGGCGTGGCAACGCGGGCCAGGCTGATGGCTCCGACATTTTCCTGCGTCAACGTCGATAGCTGATCCTTGCTGGTACTGTCTTTGGTCCAAATGCTCAGCTTCTCGTACGCAGCGTCGTTTTCATCGATCCACCCGTTGTTGTCCGAGTCGAGCGTAGCCAGTTCGGCAAAACCGTCGCCGCTCTTTGCGCCGAACAGTTCCGAGCCATTGTTGATCTTCCCGTCGCCGTTGCGGTCGAGTGCGAGGAATCCGCTGCCGCCTGTCACGAAGTTGATGTCGTCCGTTTGACCATCAGAATCGAGATCGAACTTGAAGCGCTGGCTGGTCAGCTGCGCCGCGTTGCCTCCGAAGTTGATGACCAAAGGGTCTTTCTTCTGGCGCGCGTCGCCGAGCCGGATGCTGACGTTCGACTCCTCGTGATAGCTCCGGGTCATCGAAAGCGAGAGGTCGAAGCTGATTTCCTTGCCGTCTTCCGTCCGAATTACCCCGTTGGCTTCGAACGTCGTCTGTTCCACTTCGCTGTAACTCTCGTGGTAATCGTACTCGACGCCAAAACCGGCGGGTTGCTGCGGACTCGCCGCGGCCGGCGACTGGTTCGGGCTTTCGAGGTTGGGCGCGGGGTTGTCGACGCCGAGTTCTTCTGAGTCGAAAACATCAACTTCACGGTCGGTCAGCATGGCGATCATGGCTCGGAGCAGTCGCAGCATCGGATCGTTCTCGGCAGCATCGATACTGTCCTGGATTGCGCTTGCCTCGCTTGACTGCGCGGTCTTCGCATCCTCGGAGATCTGAACGGTTGCCGACGGTTGAGAGAGAACGCTCTGCTCGCGACCTTCAAAATCGGGCCGTCGGTTTCCGACCCAAGCGCGCAGCGATTCGCTGACCTCGTGCTGCTGTGTCTTTGTGTGACCGGACTCAAGTTGCAAGGCCGAACTGGCAATCTTCATGGTGACCTCCATCAACTTCACGCGGGGCGCCCGCGCAAGAAGTTAACGGCAGCAGAGGGCGATCACTTGAGTGGAGCGTTGCAGTGATCGGCTCAGAGTTTGGCGCCGAGCGCCTTGGCCCGTAATGCGCTGATCGAGAGCGCGGCTCTGTCGGGCTGGCTGCGTGTCGGCCAGCCTTGCAGATGGTTGGCGGCGAGAACTGTCAGGGCCTTTATCCAGTCCTCGCGCTCATTGAGGCAAGGGATGTAATGGAACTCGCGGCCGCCAGCCTGCAGAAACTTGCTTTTTCCTTCCATCGCGATTTCGTCGAGAGTTTCCAGACAGTCGGCCGTAAAACCGGGGCAAATGGCGTCAACCCGCTCGACACCGGATTGAGCGAGTTCAACGAGTGTCTGTGCGGTGTAAGGCTTGAGCCATTCAGTGCGCCCGAAGCGCGATTGGAACGTGATCTGATACTGGTCCGTTCCGAGATTCAGCGACTCGGCCAGCAGCCTGCCGGTCTTTTGGCACTCGCAGTGGTAAGGATCGCCTTTCTCTAGTGTGTATCGGGGAACGCCGTGAAAACTCATCACCAGGCAATAGGAGTTCGTCGGGCGACCATGCTTTAGCCAGTGTTGCCGAACGCTACTAGATAGCGCCTCAATGTAGCCCGTGTCGTCGGCAAAACTGCGGACGGTGCGGATCTCCGGCTGGTTTCTGAGCGTCCTCGCCCAGTCGTATACGGCGTCGAGTGCGGTGGCTGTGGTACTCAACGAATACTGAGGATAGAGCGGCACCAGCAGTATGCGTTTGCAGCCCTCGGCCTTCAGGCGGGTGAGCGTGCTGGCGATCGATGGGCGGCCATAGCGCATTGCGTAGTCGACGACGACCTGATGGCCCGTGTTGCCGAGGAGGCCGCGTAGCAATCTTGTTTGCTTTTCGCAATGGACCTTCAGTGGTGAGCCATCGGGCGTCCAGATCGAGGCGTATTTCTCGGCTGACTTCTTCGGTCGCGTATTGAGGATGATGCCATTGAGGATCGGCCACCAGAGCGCTCGCGGAATCTCGACGACACGAGGATCCGAAAGGAATTCCTTGAGATAGCGCCGAACAGCTAGCGGTGTGGGAGCCTCTGGTGTCCCCAGATTAATCAGCAGTACCGCTGTATGTTCTGCTGATCCGTGTTCGTATCGAGGTTCCGGCAGGAGGCTGGTCATTGGATCACGGTCAGGAATTTACTTGGTAGGTCAGGGCTGAAGAGAGCAGTTTGGCGGTGATGTCGACAATCGGAATCACGCGCTCGTAGGCCATGCGTGTCGGCCCGATCACGCCGACCGACCCGACAATCTGGCCGTCGACTTCATACGGCGCCGTGACCACGCTGCATTCGTCGAGTGGCGCCAGTCCGGATTCGCCGCCGATGAAGATCTGGATGCCGTCGGCGCGATGGGAGATGTCCAGCAGTTGCATGAGCGCCGTACGTTGCTCGAACAAATCGAAGAGTTCACGCAACCGCTTCATGTTCGAGGAAAATTCTTCGACTTCGAGCAGGTTTCGTTCCCCCGAGATGATGTACTGGTCGCTGTTGTGCTTCATCGCGTCGTCACCGGCTGCGAGTGCGGCAGCCATGAGATCCTGTAGATCGCCCCGGATCTTTTGCAGATCTGCTCGGACTTGATTGCGAATCTGTACGAAATCGTTTCCCGCGAAGTACTGATTAAGATAGTTGGTCGCTACGACCAACTCCGAGGCGGAATAAGGCCGCTCGCTAAAAAGGATGCGGTTCTGCACATCGCCGTCGGTGGTAACGATGATCAGCAGGATGCGCTTCTCCGAAAGGCTGACAAACTCTATCTGCCGGATCTTTGGCGTCTTCCTGCGTGGCGAAAGGACGATGCCCGCGAAGTGGGTGAGTCCGGAGAGTAGATGTGAAGCGCTGCTGATCAGAGGTTGAGGTTGTGACGGCCGCAGTTGCCCTTCGATTGCATGAATCTTTTCTGCTTCAAGCGGGCGCATTGTGAGCAAGCTGTCCACGAAGAAACGGTAGCCGCGTGGCGTCGGTACTCGGCCGGCCGAAGTGTGCGGGCTGGCGATGTAGCCAAGTTCTTCGAGATCTGCCATTACGTTACGTACCGTCGCGGCGGACAGGTCAAGACCGGAGAACTTGGAGAGCGCGCGTGAGCCAACCGGTTGACCATCGGCGATGTAGCGTTCGATCAGTGTCTTTAGCAGGGTCTTGGAGCGATCATCTAGCATGGCTTGATTTTACAAATAATCTCTCGTGCAAGAAAACGCACCCGGGAGGAATTGCCAAGCGGATTGTGAGGAGTGAATTCGTAGATCAAAAAAGTGTAGAAAACGCTTGCCTAACCCTAAATCGATCTATATAATGCGCAGCTCACTTGATGCAGCGCGCCCGTAGCTCAGTTGGATAGAGTACTTGGCTACGAACCAAGGGGTCGGGCGTTCGAATCGCTCCGGGCGCGCCAGGCATTTAGTTAGGTTGCAAAGTTGTGTAGCCGTTCGGGCGCGGGGTGGAGCAGTCTGGCAGCTCGTCGGGCTCATAACCCGAAGGTCACAGGTTCAAATCCTGTCCCCGCAACCATAGTTCTTTAAAAACTGGACAATCGATAGGTGTGGGTTCTTGGTCTGGTGACGTGCCCTTGGCACGAAGCTAAAAAGATGAAGTAACTCGCACGATGTAAAAAGACTGTAGGTCTTTGGATCTGCAGG
>NZ_JAGOIT010000009.1:11865-51370 GCF_017995515.1 Propionivibrio sp. | reverse complement strand
ATGCCCCACCGTTTCAAGGAAGATCACCATCTTGCGGCTGCCGTAGAACGGGTGCCGGGTATATTCCTCGTCGATCAGGCGGCTGAGCAGCAGGTCGCTTTCATCAACCGTCTTGGGCCGTTGCCGCATTGACGAATGTGCTGCGTGATACCTTTGGCGGGGTGAAAGAAAACCCGTGCGAAGATCCCTGACGAAATGCTTCATCGGAGACGTCATGAAACAGACCATCCCCCGCTTTCTGATTCTGTTGGCTGTGTGTGTGTCTTGTACCTCGAATTTGGCGTCGTTCGCGCAGGGCGTTTATGTGAAGCACGGGCCGAACGGTCCGGTGTTCTCGGACCAGCCGTTGCCGGGCGGGAAAGAGGTGCAGTTGAAGCCGCTCAACGTCATGAAGGCGCCGCCGGCCGGGAGCAAGGCGCCCACTGCGGAAGACAACGCAGCCGGTCCGAAGGTCATGCCGGTCGATGTCACGAAGGCGGCGGCACCAGCGCCCGACTATGATCGCTTCCGGATTCTCTCGCCAGAAAACGACGGCAGCACGGTCGCAAACTCGGCGGTCTTCGAGGTGCGCCTCGTGGTCAACCCGCCGCTACGCCTCGCCGATCAGCACGCCTTCGTGATCAGCCTCAACGGGCGGCCGGTCAACCAGCGCTTCACGGCGACCGAGTTCATGGTGCCGCCCGAGTTCTGGGAGGAACTGCCGCCGCCTAACCAGGCGATGCAGCTCGGCGCGAGCATCATCGACGGCAAAGGGCAGATTCTGAAACGGGCCGACCCGGTGCGCTTTTATCTGCGCTACACGACGGTCTATCAGAATCCGAACTATCCGTACTCCCCGGATCGGCCAGTGGTCTGGCCGCCGCCGCGCCCTCATCCGAGGCCGCCTCACATCCCGCAGCCACCGCGTCCGGTCGAGGAACCCGTCGAGCTGGTGAAGGGGGCTGCCCGCAAGGACAAGTAGCGACTATTGCGGATCGTCAAAGCAACTGACAGTTTATCCACCGTTCGTGGTGACTTGTCCCTCCAGGGGGATCGGTGCGGGTCAGGTCCGAGCCTGCACGCCGTGGAGTTTTTGCCTGCCGTCCTCCTCGGTAAGGCAATCCAGGGGCGGTACCGTTAGCGCGGTGTCCGTCCTTTCCCATTGGAGCACCATCCGCTTCCATGCTTGGGTTTCCCCGCGCCCGATGCTATGGTGGTCGCTAACGCGCCGGCCGTAGACCGGAACCAGAAGGTTTTCATTTTTTAGCCTGGATCAAAGTTTCGATTCTTTCAGCCATTAACAATGCTGTTACAGGGGGAATTCGAATAAATGGATGGGGGTCGTCGTCGCTTTTTTGGCGGTCGCGCGCGCGAAGGTGCGTTTTCGCGTCCAATCGTGCGTCCGCCGTGGAGTCGTGCCGAAGACCGCTTCACCGCGTGCTGCACGCGATGTGACGATTGCGTGACGGCGTGCCCCAGCCTGCTGATCCGCCGCGGCGACGGCGGCTTCCCGATCGTCGATTTCGCGCACGCTGCCTGCACCTTCTGCGCCGAGTGCGTGCGCGTGTGCCCGTCCGGCGCGTTCGTCAAGGATGATTCCGCCGCGCCGTGGGACGTCCTCGCGCACATCGGCGACGCCTGCCTGGCCAGGCAGAAGGTCGAGTGCCGCGTCTGCGGCGAAGCATGCGACGTCGGCGCCATCCGTTTTCGCCCCACCCTGGGCGGCGTTTCCCAACCCGAACTCGATAACGCACGGTGCACCGGTTGCGGCGCCTGCGTCGCGCCATGCCCGGTGTGCGCCATCGCGTGCCGTCCCGCGTCGCTTGCTTCACCTGTTCTCCTGGAGGCTTCATGAGCATTGCCAGCCTGGTCCTGCGCATCCGTCCCGAAACCCGTCCGCAGGCCGAGGCCGCGCTGCTTGCCTTTCCCGGCGTCGAGTGCCACGGCATGAGCGAGGACGGGCGTCTCATCGTCACCGTCGAAGATGCGCCGCAAGCGGCCATGTCCGACACGCTGATTGCCATCCACCGCGTGCCGCAGGTACTGGCGGCGACGCTCGCCTATGAGCACAGCGACAACCTTTCGTCCGATTCATCTCCATCCGGTTCCCCTCTCGAGGAGGCTTAAGCCATGACTATCAACCGACGCGAATTCATCAAGATCCAGGCGATTGCCGCCGCCGCAACGAGCGCTGGGATTGCCGTTCCGGCGCTGGCCACTGATGCGGATAAGGCGGGCAGCGGCTCGGCCGTGCGCTGGGACAAGGGCGTCTGCCGCTTCTGCGGCACGGGCTGCGCGGTGCTCGTCGGTGTGCAGAACGGGCGCGTCGTGGCGACGCAGGGCGATCCGGATTCCGAGGTGAATCGCGGGCTGAACTGCATCAAGGGCTACTTCCTCTCCAAGATCATGTACGGCGAGGACCGGCTGACCAAGCCGCTTTTGCGCATGAAGGGCGGCAAGTACGACAAGGAAGGCGACTTCACGCCGATCTCATGGGATCAGGCCTTCGATATCATGGCCGAGAAGTGGAAGGCGGCATTGAAGTCCGACGGTCCGGCCGGCGTCGGCATGTTCGGTTCCGGGCAATGGACGATCTTCGAAGGCTACGCCGCCGCCAAGCTGTACAAGGCCGGTTTCCGCTCCAACAACATCGATCCGAACGCGCGTCACTGCATGGCCTCGGCCGTTGCCGGCTTCATGCGCACCTTCGGCATCGACGAGCCGATGGGCTGCTACGACGACATCGAGCAGGCCGACGCCTTCGTGCTCTGGGGGTCGAACATGGCCGAGATGCACCCGATCCTGTGGACGCGCATCACTGACCGCCGCCTGACCAAGACCGACGTGCAGGTGCATGTGCTCTCCACCTTCGAGCACCGCAGCTTCGAGCTGGCCGACAACGGCATGATCTTCACGCCGCAGACCGACCTCGCCATCCTCAACTACATCTGCAACCACATCATCCAGAGCGGCAAGGTCAACGAGGAGTTCGTCAAGCGCAACGTCAATTTCAAGGTCGGCGAGACGGACATCGGCTTCGGCCTGCGTCCGGGACATGCGCTGGAAAAGGACGCCAGGTTCAACGGCTACCCCGGCGCCGACGGCAAGCCGAAGAACAACCCGAACGACGCGAAGCCGAGCACCTTCGACGAGTTCAAGAAGTTCGTCAGCGAATACACGCTGGAGAAGGTCTCCAGGCTCTCCGGCGTGCCGCAGGATAAATTGAAGCGGATGGCCGAACTGTACGCCGACCCGAAGAAGAAGGTCGTCAGCTACTGGACGATGGGCTTCAACCAGCACACCCGCGGCACGTGGGTGAACAACATGATCTACAACGTGCACCTTCTGGTCGGCAAGATTTCCGAGCCCGGCAACGGACCGTTCTCACTGACCGGCCAGCCGTCGGCGTGCGGTACGGCGCGCGAGGTCGGCACCTTCTCCCACCGCTTGCCGGCGGACATGGTGGTGACCAATCCCGAGCACCGCAAGCACACCGAGGAACTCTGGCAACTGCCCGAAGGCACGCTCAACGACAAGATCGGCCTGCACGCCGTGGCGCAGAGCCGCGCGCTGAAGGACGGCAAGCTCAAGTGCTACTGGACGACGACGACCAACAACATGCAGGCCGGGCCGAACATCAACGAGGAGATCTATCCGGGCTGGCGCAACCCGGCGGCGTTTGTCGTCGTCTCGGAAGCCTACCCGACGGTCTCGGCGCTCGCGGCCGACCTGATTCTGCCGTCAGCGATGTGGATGGAAAAGGAAGGTGCCTTCGGCAATGCCGAGCGGCGCACCCAGTTCTGGCGCCAGCAGGTGAAGGCGCCGGGTGAGGCGAAGTCCGATCTCTGGCAGTACGTCGAATTCTCCAAGCGCTTCAAGATGGAGGAAGTCTGGCCGGCCGAGTTGCTCGACAAGAAGCCGGAGTACAAGGGCAAGACGCTGTACGACGTGCTCTACGCCAACGGCGTCGTTAACAAGTTCCCGAAGGATGAACTGCAGAAGGTCAATGAGCACGCCATCAAGGACTACACCAACGATGAGTCCGAAGCGTTCGGCTTCTACCTGCATAAGGGCCTGTTCGAGGAATACGCCCGGTTCGGTCGCGGCCACGCGCACGATCTGGCACCGTTCGACCTGTATCACAAGGCGCGCGGTCTGCGCTGGCCGGTGGTCGAAGGCAAGGAGACGCTGTGGCGCTTCCGCGAGGGTTACGACCCCTACGTGAAGGCCGGCGAGGGGGTCAGGTTCTACGGTTTCAAGGATGGCAAGGCGGTGATCTTCGCGCTGCCGTACCAGGATCCGCCCGAGATGCCGGACAAGGAGTTCGACCTCTGGCTATGCACCGGTCGCGTGCTCGAGCACTGGCATACCGGCTCGATGACCCGGCGCGTCGCCGAGCTGCACAAGGCGGTCCCCGAAGCGCAGGTGTTCATGCATCCGGACGATGCGAAGAAACGCAATCTGCTGCGCGGCATGCTGGTCAAGGTGATTTCGCGGCGCGGCGAGATGACGGCGCGCATCGAAACCAAGGGCCGCAACAAGCCGCCGGTCGGGCTCATCTTCGTGCCGTTCTTCGACGAATCGCGACTGGTGAACAAGCTGATCCTCGACGCCACCTGCCCGATCTCGAAAGAGACGGACTTCAAGAAGGCGGTGGTGAAGGTGGTCAGGGCGTGAGTGGCTTCTGAAATGCTGGAACACCTGGCACGGAGGCACAGAGGCGCAGAGGGGACGCAGAGAAAGCGTTCAGGACAAGTATCGCTTTTCTCTGCGTCCCCTCTGTGTCTCCGCGCCTCTGTGGTGGGTTTTGAAACCGATCCGTGTGAGCGAATGTGAGCCCGACCAAGAAAAGCGCCAACCAGACCAGCACCGCCTCCCCGGCGTCGCAGGCCAGGCGCAAATTCATCAACAGCGTTGCCGCCGCTGCCGGCGGCGGCTGCCTGCTGGCGCTCGGCGCGGGGCTGTGGGCACGACAGGCGTCAGCCATGCCGGCGCAGGCGATCCGGCCGCCCGGCGCGCTGGCCGAAGACGACTTTCTCGCCGCCTGCGTGCGCTGCGGGCTGTGCGTGCGCGATTGCCCGTACAACACGCTGAAACTCTCCGACCTCGGCGATCACGTGGCGACCGGCACGCCATACTTCACCGCGCGCAACGTTCCCTGCGAAATGTGCGAGGACATTCCCTGCGTCAAGGCGTGCCCGACCGGCGCGCTCGACCGCGAACTGACCGACATCACGCAAGCGCGCATGGGCCTCGCCGCGCTCGTGGATCAGGAGAATTGCCTGAACTTCCTCGGCCTGCGCTGCGACGTCTGCTACCGCGTCTGCCCCGTGATCGACAAGGCGATCACGCTGGAGACGCGGCATAACCCGCGCTCCGATCGCCACGCCCTGTTGCTGCCGACCGTGCATTCCGACGCCTGCACCGGCTGCGGCAAGTGCGAGAAGTCCTGCGTCCTGCCCGAGCCGGCGATCAAGGTCTTCCCGCGCAAGCTGGCGCAGGGCGCCTTGCCGGCGCACTACCGCAAGGGCTGGGAAGAAAAGGCACGACAGGGCGAATCGCTGATCGGCGAACAGATCAAGCTGCCGGTGCGCGGCTTTGAAGGCACGACGGCGGGGCGCTCGGCGACCGAGACGGTGGTCGCCCCCGCGGCGCCGGCACCGGCCTTGCCGGAAGCGCCGCTTACCGCTCCCGGCAAGGCCGGAAGCCTCAATTCGCGGTGGAAGCCATGAGCAAGGGCGCCCGCCAAAAGACACCCGTTCGGGCTGAGCCTGTCGAAGCCCGCGTCAGGGACCGTTCATCCTTCGACTCGCTCAGGACGAACGGCAGAGATGCCTCCGGGCGCTCGTGGTTCGCTCGCAACCGCTGGCTACTGCTCCGCCGCCTTGGCCAGCTCGCGATCCTCGCGCTCTTTCTCGCCGGTCCGTGGTTCGGCGTGTGGGTACTCAAAGGCAACCTCTCCGCGTCGCTCATCTTCGACACCATTCCGCTGTCTGATCCGCTGCTCGCGCTGCAATCGATGGTCGCAGGCCACTGGCCTTACAAGACGGCGTTGATCGGCGCGGCAATCGTGCTGGTCTTCTACCTGCTTGTCGGAGGGCGTGTGTTCTGCAGCTGGGTGTGTCCGGTGAACGTGGTGACCGATGCTGCCGCCTGGTCGCGGCGCAAGCTGGGCATCAAGACCGGTCGTGCGCCTGACGCTTCGACGCGGTACTGGCTGCTCGGCGGAATACTGCTCGCGACGGCCATTTCCGGCGTGTTGGTCTGGGAATGGGTGAATCCCGTGTCGTTGCTGCACCGCGCGCTGATTTTCGGCCTTTGGGGCTCGCTGCTGGCGATTGCCGGCATTTTTGCCTACGACCTGTTGATCGCCAGCCGCGGCTGGTGCGGCCACCTGTGCCCGGTCGGCGCCTTCTATGGCCTGCTTGGGCGCACGGCGCTGGTCCGCGTCTCCGCCGCGCAACGCAGCGCTTGCGACGACTGCATGGATTGCTTCGTCGTCTGCCCCGAGCCGCAGGTGATCCGTCCGGCGCTGAAACAGGCCGGGCAGACGCACCCGCTGATTCTCTCCGGAGACTGCACCAATTGCGGCCGTTGCATCGACGTATGCGACCGCCAGGTTTTCAAGATGACCCATCGATTCGACCAGAGGAGCGCGTGATGAACCAGCCCACCACCCGTACTGCCCGCACATTTACCTTGTTCTGGGCCGTCGCCATGAGCCTGATGCTGATGTTCTCCGGTCCGGCTGCGGCCGAGGATAAGTTTGAGCCGGTCAAGCTCAAGACGTTGCGCAGCGTCGATATCACCGCAAGCGATCCGGCGGGTAGCGGAACACGCTACGGGCCGGATACCTCGGCGTTGCCGCGCGACTTCGTGCAACAGCCGCCGCTGATTCCGCACACGATCGAGGGCTATATCGTCAGCAAGGAGTTCAACAAGTGCATGGACTGCCACGCCTGGTCGCGCGCCGCCGAGGTCAAGGCGACGAAGATCTCGATCACGCACTTCAAGTCGCGTGAGGGCGCCGAGATGTCGAGCGTGTCGCCCAACCGCTATTTCTGCAACCAGTGTCACGTCTCGCAGACCGACGCCAAGCCGCTGATCGGCAACACGTTCAAACCCGGCGCGGGTTTGCGCTAAGCCGGCAAAGGGAGAGCGAACATGAAAATGGCCAAGATCAAAAGCTTCGCCGCCGGCCTGCTGCGGCGTATCCACGCGACCGGCTGGATCGGCGTCGGCGTGCTGTTCGTCGCCGGCATCGCGGCGTGGGCCGGTTTCAACCACGTGCTGGAAACAACCAATACCGAAGAATTCTGCATCTCCTGTCACGAGATGAAGATCAACTACGACGAGTACCGGCTGACAACGCACGCCTCCAGCCGTACCGGTGTGCGCGCGAGTTGTCCGGACTGCCACGTACCCAAGTCGTTCGGGCCGAAGATGTACGCCAAGATGCGCGCTTCGAAGGACGTCTATCACAACCTTCTTGGCACCATCGATACGCCCGAGAAATACGAAGCACGGCGTCTGGAGATGGCCGAAGCCGTGTGGGCCCGGATGAAGGAGGACAACTCGCGCGAATGCCGCAGCTGCCACGACGATCAGGGCTTCGACTACGCCAAGCAGAGCCGGCGCGCGGCCGAAGTGCACCAGGAAGGGCTGAACAAGGGCCAGACCTGTATCGACTGCCACAAGGGCGTCGCCCACCGCCTGCCGAACGTCGAGCAGTCGATCGGCGCCGAGAAGGGCGGTGCGACGCAGGAGATCTTCCACCCGGCGCCGTTGGTGCCGGAGAAGTAGTGGCGTAGAGCGGCGGGACAAACCGCAACCGTGGGCCGGCGAAGTCGAGCGCTTCGCCGGCCCATGGTCTTTTGCGATTCAGGAAAGCGTCGCCAGTCCGCCGACGAAGAGCGCCTCAATGACCGCCGGCTCGCGCCAGCGCTCCTCATGGAAGCGCAGGCTGATCTCTTCAACGAGCGCGCCGCCCCAGTAGTGGCCGGCGATTTCGTCGAGCGTCGACAGACTCAGGCTGTGCGGCAGACGCAGGTAGTCGAGCCAGCTCGCGTCGTGGTAGGAGACGACGTAGTCGCCGGTGCTATGCGCGCGGACGAGATGCTTCCCGGCGGTGAGTGTCGGGTGGCGGGTGCGAAAGCTCTCGGCGTCGGTACGCGTGGCGAAGAAGAGGCGCGCGTGCAGCCGGCTCGGGAACTCGCCGTACAGCCGCTGCCGGTAATACTCGAGGTGATACTCGGCGAAATAGTTCTGCACGGCGCCGATGCGGTCTTCGGGCAAGCCGGTACTGAACGGGTTGCCGTTGAACACGTCGCCGCCCGACAGCGTTTCATCCGGTTTCAGCCAGGCGAACAACTCGATCGTCGAATTGTCCTTGATCAGATGCCCGGCCTGCGGCTCGGCGTTCGGGTTGTCGTACCAGCGCTGGCTCATGTCCCGGTCGATCCGCTCACGCGCCGAAGCCGAACAGATGCCGCGTCAGCTCGAGCACGGCGCGCACGACGCCGGCCATGAGCAGGGCGCTGGCCAGCGAGACGATGACCGAGAACCACGCCTCCTTGCGCCCTAGCGTTTTGAGCATCACGGCGAAGGTCGACAGGCAGGGTACGTAGAAGGTGAGGAAGACGAGGAAGGTGAAGATCTGCGCGTGGCTGAGCAGCGGCATGATGTCGAGCGTGCCGAGCGCCTGGTAGATCATCAGCAGCGACAGTTCCTTGCGCAGCACGCCGAACAGGATGGGTACGCCGAGGACGACCGGCAGCCCGAGCCACCAGGTAGTGACCGGTATCAAGGCCGTATTGATTACCGCATCGGCGCCGAAGTGGCTGAGCAGCGCCAGCACGACGCTGCCGATCACGAGCAGCGGCGTGACGATGGTGACGATGTCCTCGGTGCGCTCCCAGGTCTTGCGCCAGACGCGCGACCAGGTCGGAAGCCGGTAAGGCGGGATGAGCTGCACCAGGCCTGGTGCGCTTTCCGAGTAGCGGCGCACGAGCAGCTTGCCGAGCAGGGCGATGACGAACAGCGTCAGCGCGAAGATGGCGAAGACGCCGAGCCCGCCCAGGTACTTGCCGCCGATGGCGAGGATGATCGCCGAGCGCGCCGAGCAGGGGACGAAGGTGATGAGGATGGCCGAGACGACGCGTTCGCTACGCGTTCCGGTCGCCGCAGCCGCGGAAATTGCCGGCACGTTGCAGCCGAGGCCGATCAGAAAGGGGACGGCGACGCCGCCGTGCAGGCCGATTCGGTGGAAACCGCGGTCGACGACGAAGGCGACGCGATGCATGACGCCGGATTCCTCGAGCGTGACGAGCAGCAGCACGAGCGGCAGCATGTAGGGCGCGACGATGCCAACGAGGCCGACCATGCCGTCGGCGACGGCGCGACCGACGACGCCCGCCGTCGACGTCGGTTGCCATTCCTGCGCCCAGGCCGCCAGCCGAGCTGACGTCCACGAATCGATGAACGAACTCATCTCGAAGACGATCAGCAGCACCGCGGCGAAGACGAGCAGGCTGCCAAGCAATCCCCAGCGCGGATGCAGGAAGAGTTCGTCGAGCCAGCGCCGCCAGCCTTCGCCCGAGTCGATGCCGCGCGCGCGGGTGACGTCCTCAAACAGAACCGCCGCGCGGTGATGGCGGTCGGCGTGGACTTCCTCGGGCAGCGGGCGCGGCAGCGTCTGTTCGGCGCGCGCGCGGGCCTGAGCGATCTGCGGCGCGAGATCCGGGAAGTGCGTGGTCAGCGAGCGCAGGAAGTAATCGTCGTTCTCCGCGAGTTGCGAGAGCAGGAGCGCGCGCGGTACCCGGAACACTTCTTCGATCTGCGGATGCGAGATGACCGATTTCAGTTCGCGCAGGCTTGCCGCGATGTGCGGCGTCGGCGCCTGCGGCATCGGGCAGGTCTTCTTGCGCGCGACGTCGAGTACCGCCTCGAACAGCGCGGCGACGCCCTTGCCCATGTGCGCGATGGTCGGGATGACGGGTGCGCCGAGCCGCTCGCTGAGCGCCTGGACGTTGATGAACATGCCCTTCTTGCGCGCTTCGTCGACACGATTCAGGGCGATGACCAGCGGCCGACCGAACTGGCCGAGCTCCAGGCTGAGCTCGAGATCCTTCTCGAGCGTCGTCGCGTCGACCACCTGCACAAGCACGTCCGGCGCCGGGAAGTCTGGTCCGCCGGGCGTTGTCTCGTGCTGCGCGACGCGCGGCCACTGGTCGCCCCAGAGCAGGTACATGAGGACGACCTGATCGTGCTCGCTCAGATGATGCAGCGAGTCGATCGACGGCAGGTCGACGAGCGAGATCTGGTCGAGGCCGGCGTCGACCACGCACTCCTGATACGCGCCGCCGACCCCGGCCAGGCGCTCATGGCGCACGACGGGGCTGGAGGCGCCTTCGAAGATCGTGCTCTTGCCGGCACCGAAACGCCCGATCAGCGCCACGCGCGGGCGTCGTTTGCCGCGCAAGAGCGGCCCGTTCAGCGGAATGCTTGCTTCCGTCAGGAAACGCTTGTTCCTAGCTGGCATCGGCAAGAAATCCTTGCGGATGATCGCGGTCCGGTCGCTGCGAGGGGTCGACGTGCGCCATCAGGTTGAGCACGCGATGCTTCTTCAGCACGCGCTGCCTGACGTTGACGGCGATGTCGTGGCCGGCCTCGACGGTTTGCGTCGCATCGACCTCGATGTGTGCATCGACGATGATCATGTCGCCCATCTTGCGCGTGCGCAGGTCGTGCGCGCCGAGGACGCCGGGCGTATCGAGGATCGTCTGGCGGATGCGCTGGACTTCTTCGTCGTCGGCCGAGCGGTCCATCAGGTCGTGCAGCGCGTCCCAGGCGAACTCCCAGCCCATGCGGCCGACCATGAAGCCGACGATCAGCGCGGCGATCGGGTCGAGGATGGGGTAGCCGGCCAGGTTGCCGACGATGCCGGCGCCGACGACCAGCGACGATGCCGCGTCCGAGCGCGCGTGCCAGGCGTTGGCGATGAGCATGCTCGACTTGACCCGCTTGGCGACGGCGAGCATGTAGCGGAACAGCGCCTCCTTGATCACCAGCGCGCCGCCGGCGATCCACAAGGCGATGACGTGCACCTGCGGCACGTTCTCCGGCGACTCCAGCTTGCGGAACGCCGACCACAACATGCCGACGCCGACCGCCAGCAGCAGTCCACCGAGAACGAGCGAGGCCGCATTCTCAAAGCGGTAGTGGCCGTACGGATGGTCTTTGTCCGCTGCCTTGCCGCTCTCGCGATTGGCGAGAAGGACGACGAAGTCGGCGACGAGGTCTGACGCCGAGTGGATGCCGTCGGCGATCAGGGCCTGTGACCTGGCGAACACGCCGACCAGGATTTGCGCAGTGGTCAGTACGAGATTGACGGCGACGCTGATCCACGTGCTGCGCGAAGCCGCCGCCGAACGCATCGCGATCAGCTGCGCGCGCTCTTCTTCGCTTTCCTCGGTTTCGTCGATTTCTGTGAACTGCAAGGGCTTGCTCCTGCCGTATGGGTGAGATCCGCGCCGCGCGGGCATCATCGGTGCGCAATGCTAAACTGGCCGCGCCGTTCCGGGACGGCTTGCGGTGCCGGGTGAATCGATCCGGACGAATTTACCACCAAAACAGAAGGGCACGAAACCGTGTTTTTGCCCGGACAATATGCAGATCGACACGCTGTCGACGCCACTTGTTTGCACCCTGAAAAACTCAATTCTTCACCGCAAAGGCGCAAAGATGCAAAGGTTCGCAAAGAAAATCAAAGCGCTACGCGAACAGCGCGTATCTGCCTGGGTCACCCATGGGGTGAATGATCAAGTACGATTAACCCGTTGTTTCCTTTGCGATCTTTGCGCCTAAGCGCCTTTGCGGTGAGGTTTTTAGGCTCACTAATCCGCCATCTTTGCCCACGTTTTCGATGCGCTTTCACGAATACCGCACGCTGATCCAGGCGCTGCTCTTCTCGCTGTCGGTCCATGCCGTACTGTTGCTCGGCGTCGTTTCGACGTATCGGCCGCAAGCGGGCGTGCCGGCCGTTGCAATGAATATCGTGATTGCGCCGAAACGGCTACCCGAGCCGGTCAAGCCCGTAACGCCGATGGTCGAGATGTCGCGCAAAAGCCGGGCGGTTCAGCCGACACCGTCATCGCGCGCCGAGGCGCAGAAGGCGGCTCCGGCACCGCAAAAGCGCGCGGCAAGCCAGGCCGCGCCGTCACGGGCACGCTTTGCCGTGCGCGAGGCGTCGCCGCTTCTGGAGCCCGTAACACCGGTCGCCGCCGGCGTTTCCGATGCCATGCCTGCAACGCCTTCAGCGGCGGCCGCTCCGGCCCCGGCCAGTGCGCCTGCGGTCGATGAAGCGCCCGGCGTGCGAGCCGGCGTCAGTGCCGACGATGTGCGCCGCTACCGTGTTTCGCTGGCGTCCGCCGCGCGGCGCTTCAAGCGCTATCCGGCGTTGGCGCGGGAGCGCGGATGGGAAGGTACGGTCGAAGTGGCGATCCGTTTTGCTTCGGCGTTGCCTGCGCCGGATGTGGTTGTCGTCCGTTCAAGCGGCCACGATCTGCTCGACGAGCAGGCGGTGCAGATGATGGCGCAGGCGGCGCGCACGACGACATTGCCGGATGGGTTGCGTGGGCGTGATCTCGAGATTCCGTTGCCGGTCAAGTTCAGCCTGGACGAGGCGCAGTAGCCGTCAATAGCCTTTCAGCGGCGGCAGTTCGGTTTCGTGGAACTCGAAGCGCCGCGCGCGCCGGTCGGCGAGGTAGGTGCGCAGGCAATACTCGACGCTGCGGAATGCGAGCTCGCTCCAGGGAATGTTCTCTTCACGGAATAGTGCGGTCTCCAGGCTTTCCGGGCCGGCGGCGTGGCTCGAATCCTTGAGCCTGCCGCGGTAGAACAGGTGCACCTGATCGATTCCCGGAATGTTGACGAGTGCAAAAAGCGAATCGACGTCAATGCTGGCGCAGGCTTCCTCCTGCGTTTCACGCATCGCCGCCTGCGTCGTTGACTCGGCGTTCTCCATGAAGCCGGCCGGCAGTGTCCACAATCCGTAGCGCGGTTCGATGGCGCGGCGACAAAGCAGGATGCCGCCCTCCCATTCGACGATGCTGCCGACGACGACTTTCGGGTTCTGGTAGTGGATCGTTTCGCAGCGCGTGCAGATGTGGCGCGGCAGCGTGTCGCCCGAGGGCGTTCGGAGTTCGACGGCCGCGCCGCATTCGGAACAGTAGTTCATAAGAAATCGCCCATATGGATGCTTCCGATTCTATATGATTGGACCCGGCCTTGCGCCGCGCGGGGTTTTGCTTGTTTCCCGAGCCGGATCATCCCGCTACAATGCCCGGAATTCATGGCGAATCACTACCGCGGCGCGGTGGTGACAGGAGAAGTTGAATGTTTCTAATCGTCGGCTACATCATCATTCTTGGGGCATCGCTCGGTACCTACGCCGTGCACGGCAGCCTGGCTGCCTTGTGGGTGCCGATGGAGTACATCGCCATCGTCGGCCTGGCGGTCGGCGGCTTCGTGGCCGGCAACGACATCAAGGTGATCAAGGCGACTGTCGGTGCGCTGCCCAGCATCTTCAAGGGGTCGAAGTTCTCCAAGGCGCTTTATGTCGATCTCCTGGCCATGCTCTTCGAGGTGCTTTCCAAGGTGCGCAAGGAAGGCCTGATGTCGATCGAAAATGACGTCGAAAATCCGCACGATAGCCCCATCTTCAGCAAGTATCCGACGATTGCGCACGATCATCACGTGATGGAGTTCATCACGGACTACCTGCGCATGATGGTCGGCGGCAATCTCAACGCGCTCGAGATAGAGAATCTGATGGATATCGAAATCGAAACGCACCACCATGAGGTCGAGGTGCCTGGCCACGTCATGAGCAAGGTTGCGGATTCGACCCCGGCATTCGGTATTGTCGTTGCGGTGATGGGCGTTGTGAACGTGATGGGCTCGGTCGGGGAGCCGCCGGCCGTGCTCGGCAAGATGATTGGCGGCGCGTTGGTCGGAACCTTCCTCGGTATCCTGGTTGCGTACGGCTTCATTTCGCCGATTGCCTCGCTCCTGGAGCAAAAGTCCAGTGAGGGCTCGAAGATCTACCAGGTGATCAAGGTCGTCCTGCTTGCCTCGATGTCGGGATATGCGCCGCAGGTGGCCGTGGAGTTCGGGCGCAAGGTGCTGTTCGCGGGCGATCGCCCGACGTTCGGCGAGCTTGAGGAAGAGCTCAAGGCGCGCAAGGGTAAATGAGCCGTTGGTCGCCGGATAAGGATTGCCCATGAGCGAAGACGTACGCCCCATCGTCATCAAGCGCATCAAGAAAGTCGCCGGTGGTCACCACGGTGGCGCGTGGAAGATTGCCTATGCCGACTTCGTGACGGCGATGATGGCCTTCTTTCTTCTCATGTGGCTGCTTGGCTCGACTGCCAACGGCGATCTCAAGGGGATTGCCGAGTTCTTCCAGAATCCGCTCAAGGTCGGCATGTCCGGCGGCAGTGGCGCCGGTGACGCAACGAGCATCCTGAACGGCGGCGGCAAGGATCTGACGAGCAGCGCCGGTCAGGTCAAGGATGGCGACGTCGAATCGAAGAAGCGTGGCGCGACGGTGCGCGAAGCGAAGACGGAGCAGCTCAAAACGGAGCAATTGCGCAAGGAATTCGAGCGGCGCGAAAAGGCGACGCTGAACCAGCTCAAGCAGAGTATCGAGCAGCTGATCGAAGGCAATTCGATGCTCCGGCAGTTCAAGAGCCAGTTGCTGATGGACGTGACGACCGAAGGGTTGCGCATCCAGATCATCGACGAGCAGAACCGGCCGATGTTCGATACGAGCAGCGCCGAACTGAAGCCTTACTCGAAGGTGATCCTGCGCGAGATCGGCCTGGCGCTCAACTCCGTGCCGAACAAGGTGAGCTTCTCCGGGCATACCGACGCGGCGCAGTTCGTCGGCGGCGAAAAGGGCTTTTCCAACTGGGAGCTTTCGGCCAATCGCGCCAACGCGTCGCGGCGCGAGATGATCGCCGGTGGTATGGACGAGAACAAGGTGCTGCGCGTCGTCGGCCTCTCGTCGATGGTGCTCTTCGACAAGAACGACCCGCTGAGTTCGAGCAACCGGCGCATCAACATCGTTGTCCTGAACAAGCGGACCGAAGAGGCGATGCTGCAGGAAGATGGGAACGCGACCGTTGACGTCGGTGTCGGCGCGGAGACCGAAACCGTGGCCCCGGAGGCGCCGCCGGCCGACAAGATGTAGGGCTGCGCGTCGATCGGTTCGCCCGCGCAGTGCGACAAACCTGGAGTTGACCGCGATGGAACAGAAATTTCCTTTCAATCCGATATCGTCCCCGCGTGAATCCGGCGAGCGCGAGTTCGTCTTCACCAACGCGGATTTCGAGCGTGTGCGCAAACTCATCTACGAGCACGCCGGAATTTCGCTCTCGCCGGCCAAGCAGGACATGGTCTACAGCCGGCTGGCGCGGCGCCTGCGCGAGACGCGGCTGAAATCCTTCGGCGACTACCTCGCGCTGCTCGAGCGCGGCGATCGCCTCGAGTGGGAAAAGTTCGTCAATTCACTGACGACCAACCTCACGTCCTTCTTCCGCGAGCCGCATCATTTCCCGATCCTTGCCGAGCATCTCAAGAAGCTTCAGGGCAAGTCGCCGATCAAGATCTGGTGCTCGGCCGCCTCGACCGGCGAGGAGCCGTACAGTATCGCGATGACCGTGGTCGAGACGTTCAACAGCTTCAACGTGCCGGTCAGCATCGTCGCCTCCGATCTTGATACGAACGTGCTCGCTACGGCATCGAAAGCGGTTTATGCACACGATCGCGTCGACAAGCTTTCGCCGGAACGACTCAGCCGCTTTTTCGTCAAGGGAACCGGCGCGCAGAGCGGGACGTTTGCGATCAAGCCGGAACTTCGGCGGCTGGTCAGCTTCCAGCGCCTCAATCTGCTTGAGCCGAACTGGGCGATACGCGGGCCGCTCGACGCCCTGTTTTGCCGCAATGTGATGATTTATTTCGACAAGCCGACCCAGCACAAGATTCTGAAACGTTTTGCGCCGCTGATGGGCGAAAGCGGGCTGTTGTTTGCCGGGCATTCGGAAAGTTTTCTGCACGCGGCCGATATATTCCGTTCGCAGGGGAAGACCGTCTACCAGCTGACGCCCGGGGCGCGCGTGAATGGATAGCGCAGCAAAGAAGGTCCCTTCGCTGCGGCCGTTGCCAGCGGGCGGAAAGATCGTCTTCGTCGGGGCTTCGACAGGCGGAACCGAGGCGGTCAAGACGTTCCTGCTCGGTATCCCGGCCGATTGCGTGCCCATTCTCATCGTCCAGCACATGCCCGAGTCCTTCACCGGTTCGTTCGCTGCGCGCCTGAACAGCCTGTGCAAACCGCGCGTGATAGAGGCGCAGGGCGGGGAGGTGCTGGAGTCCGGCGTGGTCTATATCGCACCGGGGCATTCGCACCTGAAGATCCGGCGTACGCCTTCGGGCTATCTCACCGAGTTGATGAAGACGGCACCGGTGAATCGGCACCGCCCTTCGGTCGATGTTCTGTTCGACTCCGCGGCCGAAATCGTCGGCAGGAACGCGGTTGGCGTCATCCTCACCGGGATGGGCAAGGACGGCGCCAACGGGCTTCTGCGCATGCGCCAGGCCGGCGCGCGGACGTTCGGTCAGGACGAGGCGACGTGCGTCGTCTACGGGATGCCGCGCGAGGCGGCGCTGATCGGCGCGGTCGAAGAAGTCGCGCCGCTCGGCGAACTGCCGCGACGCGTTATGCAAGCACTCGGCCGGGTCTGAGTCCGGGCTTCGAAACGCCCCCTGCCAGGTCCCCGCGAACCACGACGAGTGCCAGCATTCGCAGGGAGTTCAGGCATTTGCGTTTTCCCCGGACGTTTGTGGTGAAATGGCATTCGTTCGATTAAGATGTAATCAATAAGCCCGCAGGGTTATTTTCCCAAGAGGGAGTTCAGGCATGTCAGAGCTGCTCAAGAGTATCGATGCGCGTACCAAGCTGGCTGGTACCAACAAGCTGGAAATTCTGCTTTTTTCGCTTGGAACGAATTCGATCACTGGTCGAAGAGAGACTTTCGGCATCAACGTATTCAAGGTGCGTGAGGTGATGCGTACACCGCCGATTACCTCGGCGCCCGAAATGCCGGCGTCGGTGGAAGGCATGGTCAGTTTGCGCGGAGTGCTCGTCCCGGTCGTCGATCTGGCGCGCTACGCCGGCGTGGCAACCGATACGCCGCGCTCGATCATGATCGTGACCGAATACGCCGGTCATACGCAGGGCTTTTTGGTTGAAGGCGTCGATACCATTCTCCGCCTCGACTGGAGCCAGATGAAGGTGCCGCCCGAAATGCTGATGGCCGAGATGGGCGGCCTGGTGACCGCGGTGACCGAACTGCCGGACGGCCGACTGGTCATGATGATGGACGTCGAGAAGGTCTTGTCGGAAACGACCAACTACGACGACGAAGTGGTCTATCGCAACATCAAGCCGCTGAACGATCCGAAGCTGACCGTCTTCTTCGCCGACGACTCGATCGTGGCGCGCAAGCAGATTACGCGCACGCTGGACGCGATGAAGGTCAAGTACGTGAGTTCGATCAATGGCCGCGATGCCTGGAACGAGCTGGAAAAGATCGCGGCCTACGCCAAAGCCTCCGGACAGGAGATTACCGACCTCGTCAGCCTGGTCCTGACCGATATCGAGATGCCGGAAATGGACGGCTACATCCTGACCAAGAAGATCAAGACCGATCCGCGCTTCGCCGGTGTCCCGGTGATCATGCACTCCTCCTTGTCGGGCATGTCCAACCAGCAGCTCGGCAAGTCGGTCGGTGTCGATGAGTATGTGCCAAAATTCGAGGCGCAGAAACTGTCCGAAACACTCACGCGGCGCCTGTTGGGATCGGTTCCCGTCGTCAAGCCGGCATCCTGAAGCAGTGATCTCGCAGGAGTAAGACAATGTCAATGAACCTGATAGAAAAGAAAAACCTGCTCGACAGCGTCGATGCGCGGACCCGTCTCGCGGGCTCCAACAAGATGGAAATCCTGCTGTTTTCGCTGGGAACGCGCGAGACTTTCGGGATCAACGTGTTCAAGGTGCGCGAAGTCGGGCGGACGCCGCACATCACCAAGACGCCGAACATGCCGCGTGGCGTCGAAGGCCTGGTTTCGCTGCGCGGCAACGTGATTCCCGTGCTGTCGCTGGTAAGTTTCCTTGAGCACAAGGATGAGCCGATCGAGCGCGGCAAGACGATGATGGTCGCCGAGTACTCGAAGCGGACACTGGGTTTCCTCGTTCACGAAGTGGATCGCATCATCCGCGTCGATTGGGAAAAGGTCCGTGCGCCAGAAAGTGTTCTCTCATCGAACCAAGGGTTGATTACGGCAATCACCGAACTGGAGAACGGTACGCTGGTCTCGTTGCTCGACGTCGAGCAGATCCTGGCGAACGCCTTTGGCGAGGCGATCATCGTCGATATTCCGGCGGCGCAGGTGCCCGAAGAAACGAGCGTTTTCTTCGCCGACGATTCAGTGGTTGCTCGCCGCAAGATTGCCGAAGTCTTCGACAAGCTGGGTGTGAAGCACAAGCATGCGACCAACGGTGCCGAGGCCTGGAGCCGTCTGCAGGGCCTGGCGGCGCACGCACAGCAGATCGGTTCCGAGTTGCGCAACGAGGTGCGCCTGATCCTGGTTGATGCAGAAATGCCGGAGATGGACGGCTATGTGCTGACCAAGCACATCAAGAGCGATTCGCGCTTCGACGGTATTCCGGTCGTAATGCACTCGTCGCTCTCTTCTGAAGCCAATCGCGCCATGGGGCAGGCGGTCGGTGTTGATGGTTACGTTGCCAAGTTTGATGCCGAAGTGCTGGCAGACACGCTGCGCCCGATGCTCGAGCGCTAAACAGATTCCTGGAGTAAAGAATGGCTGATCCGAAGTTGCGAATTCTGGTGGTGGACGATTTTTCGACGATGCGTCGCATTGTCAGGAATCTGCTCAAGGAACTGGGCTTCACCAATGTCGACGAGGCAGAGGACGGTGCGATCGCGCTGCAGAAATTGCAGGCCGGCGGGTTCGAGTTCGTCGTGACCGACTGGAACATGCCGAACATGGACGGCCTGCAGTTGCTCCAGACGATCCGCTCGACCCCGTCGCTGGCGCACCTGCCCGTCATGATGATTACGGCGGAGGCCAAGAAGGAGAACATCATTGCCGCGGCCCAGGCCGGTGCCAGCGGATACATCGTCAAGCCGTTTACCGCCGCGACGCTGGCGGAAAAACTGCAGAAAATATTCGACAAAATGGGTGCCTAGGATGAGCGACACGAATACCTCTGGCGACTCCAGCGAACTCGAAGCCCTGTTTGACAGTATCGCCAGCGGGGCGACACCCTCTGTCGCGGCGCCGACACCTGCGCCGACACCTGCGCCGGCACCTGCTCCCAAACCATCGTTGATGCAGCAGGCGCGTGAGAACGATGGTTCGGCAGAGGATTCGCAGGATCTGCAGGAATTGTTCGATTCGATTGCGCGGAAGCAGCGCGGCGAGCCGGCAGCCTCCGACCTCGCCGTAACCGCGGAGGGCTCGGATGCCTGGCCGGCGCAAGGCAAGGTCTTCAAGCAGGTTGGTCTCATGGCGAGGCAGCTTCATGACACCCTTGGCGCGTTGGGTTACGACAAGCTGATCGAGAAAACAGTGAGCGCGATTCCGGATGCGCGGGACCGGCTCGCATACATCGCCAACCTGACGGAACAGGCTGCCTGCAAGGTGCTCAACGCGACCGACATCGCCAACCCCTTGCAGGAGGAACTCGAAGAAGGCGCTGTGCTGCTCGCGAACAAGTGGGATGCGTTGTACGCGAACAAGCTGACCGTCGAGGAGTTCAAGCTGCTGGCCTCGGAGACGCGGGCGTATCTCAAGAACGCGGTGCCGCAGAGAACGTCGGCGACGAAAGAGCAGCTGATGGAAATCATGATGGCGCAGGACTTTCAGGATCTGACCGGGCAGGTCATCAAGAAGGTCGTCGGCCTGGCGCAGGATCTTGAATCGCAACTGATGGGCCTGCTCATCGAGACCATGCCCGGAGAAAAGCGCACGGAGTCCGTGCAGACACTGCTCAATGGCCCGGTCATCAACGCCGAAGGGCGTACCGACGTCGTTGTAAGTCAGCAGCAGGTTGATGAACTGCTTGATAGCCTGGGGTTCTAGGAGGGCAATATGAGTGATTTTTCCGGAATGGAAGACCTGCTGCAGGATTTCCTGCAGGAAGCCAGCGACCTTCTTTCAGACGTGGATAACAAGCTCGTTGATCTTGAGCGAACCCCTGATGACCGTGGCTTGTTGAACGACATCTTTCGCGGATTTCACACGATCAAGGGCGGTGCGGGTTTCCTGAATGCCACCGAGCTGGTCACGCTGTGCCACTGGACCGAGAACCTGTTCGACAAGTTGCGCAACGGGGAAATGAAGCTGACGACGGACTTGATGGATACCATCATGGCCGCCACGCAGTGTGTCAGAAACATGTTCGGCGAGTTGGCGCAGGCTACGCAGCCGCGGCCGGCTTCGGCCGAGGTCGTCGGCGCCTTGCGCTTTGCCCTGGAAGGCGAGGGTGCGGTTGAGCCGGCGCCCGTACAGGCCGCGGATGCTCCGGCCGTCGCCCGTAATGATGAGGCGCAGTCAACCGCCGAGTCGACTGCCGAGGGTGATGAAGGCGAGCCCGACTGGGTCGAGTTGCACAAGGCGATTACCGGGCAGGATACCGGTGCGGGTTCCGCGCAATCAGCCGTGGCGCCCATTCCGGTGAGTGGGGCAGTACTCCCGCCGGCGCAGCTGACGCCGCACTTCCCGCCCGAAGGTCGCCGTGTTACGGACAAGCCGGGCGTTTCGATTTCGGGCGCTACGTCCGGACGGCGTATGGAGGACAAGGCCGGCGCGCGCGAGTCGACGATTCGCGTCGATACGGCGCGGCTCGATCAGGTGCTCAACCTGTCGGGCGAAATCGGACTGACCAAGAACCGTTTGACCAGCCTGCGCGCCGATATCCTTGCCGGGCGGAACGACACCGATACCTTGCACGCGCTCGACCAGGCGGTGAGCCAGCTCGACCTCCTGGTTTCCGATCTGCAGAATTCGGTGATGAAGACGCGGATGCAGCCGATCGGCCGGCTCTTCCAGAAGTACCCGCGAATTGCGCGCGACCTTGCGCGCCAACTCGGCAAGGATGTCGAATTGGCGCTCGTTGGTGAAGAGACCGAAGTCGACAAGACGATGATCGAGGATCTGGCCGACCCGCTCGTGCACCTGGTGCGTAATGCCGTCGATCACGGCGTCGAGTCGCCGGAAGAGCGCTTGGCCGCCGGTAAGCCGGCAAAGAGCATCGTTCGTCTGGAAGCGCGTCAGGAGGGCGATCACATCGTGCTGATCATCGCCGACGACGGTCGTGGCATGAGTCCGGAGCGGATTCGCGCCAAGGCGATCGAAAAGGGACTGATCCGCGAGGAAGAGGCCAACACGCTGGACGATCGGCAGAGCCTCAATCTCATCTTCCTGCCGGGCTTCTCGACCATGGCGCAAGCGTCGTCCGTGTCCGGACGCGGTGTCGGCATGGACGTGGTCAAGACCAACATCCAGAAGCTGAACGGCTCGGTCGAGATTCGTTCCGAACCGGGCAAGGGTTCTGTTTTCCTCATCTCGCTGCCGCTGACGCTGGCCATCCTGCCGGTGTTGCTGGTGCTCCTCGGTGATCAGCCGTTCGCGTTGCCGCTGTCGATGGTGCGCGAGATCCTGCCGATCGAGAAGGACAAGATGCAGGAGGTCGGCGGCAAGGAAACGCTGGTCGTGCGCGGCGAGGTGCTGCCGGTCGTCGCGCTGTCCCGCCTGCTCGGCTGGCCGCAGCTGCAGACGCCGGAATACGGCGTGCTCATGCAGACGGCGGAACGCAGCTTCATTCTCTCGGTGGACAGCTTCGCGGGTCGTGACGATGCCGTGATCAAGTCGCTCGACGACTTCCGGCCGCGTGGCGTGGCTGGCGTGACGACGCTGTCGAATGGCCAGATCGTGTTGATCCTCGACATGAAAGAGCTTCTCACCGATCTGAACGCGCACATTGACCGCGAACTGGGCGTCCGCCACAACCGCGCCCTGGAGTTCTCCGTCTAGCGTTGAAACAGTAACCCCGGCTTGTCGTCGTTGGCGACACGCTGCAAAGCGCTCGTCTTTCGCCCCCGCCAGCTAACTTGTCGGGGGCGAATTCTTTCTTATGTCTCGCGTCAGGGGCGGGCCGAGATCCGTTCTCCAGCGAGCATTCGCCCGTCCGTCAAAGAGGTGCATGTTAGAATCTTGCCCCTCATTGTTGCCGCGGCACGATGAGCGGCCGTTCAAATTGTGGAGAAATTCTCGATGTACCAGTCTGCACTGATCCAGGATCTGCATGCACGTGGCTTGATTGCCCAGACCACCGATGCGAAAGCACTCGATGAACTACTGGCCAGGGAGTCGGTGACGCTGTATTGCGGCTTTGATCCTACGGCTGACAGTCTGCACCTGGGGCACCTGGTGCCGGTGCTGGTCCTCAAGCGTTTTCAGGATGCCGGGCACAAGCCGATCGCGCTGGTCGGCGGCGCCACCGGGATGATCGGTGATCCGAGCTTCAAGGCCACCGAGCGCAAGCTCAACACGCCGGAAATGATCGCCACCTGGGTTGAAAATATCCGCGACCAGGTCGCCCCCTTCCTCAGCTTCGAGGGCGACAACGCGGCGATCATGGCCAACAACTACGACTGGTTCGGCAGCATGAACTGCCTCGAGTTCCTGCGCGACATCGGCAAACACTTCTCGGTCAACGCGATGATCAAGAAGGAGTCGGTGCAGCAACGTCTGGTACGCGAGGACCAAGGCATTTCCTACACCGAGTTCTCCTACAGCCTCCTGCAGGGCTATGACTTTGCCGAACTCTACAAGCGTCACGGCTGCGTGCTGCAGGTCGGCGGCTCCGACCAGTGGGGCAACATCGTCGCCGGCACGGATATGACTCGCCGCCTGCACCACCAGCAGGCCTACGGCCTGACCGTGCCGTTGATCACCAAGTCCGACGGCACCAAGTTCGGCAAGACCGAATCGGGCGCGATCTGGCTCGACGCCAAGAAGACGTCGCCGTACGCCTTCTACCAGTTCTGGCTGAACACGGCCGACGCCGACGTCTATCGCTTCATGCGTTTCTTCACCTTCCTCTCGGTTGACGAGATCGACGCCATCGAAGCCGCCGACAAGGCGAGCGGGCAGAAACCGGAAGCGCAACGCATCCTGGCCGAGCAGGCGACCGCACTGGTGCACGGGCATGCGGCGCTGGAAGCGGCGCAGCGCATCTCGCACAGCCTGTTTTCTGGCAGCCTCGACGCGCTGACCGAATCCGACTTCGAACAACTGGCGCAGGACGGCGTGCCGGGCGTGACGCTGGAAAAGTCGGCGGGCAGCCTGATCGACGCGCTGGTCGCCGCCAAGCTCGCCAAGTCGAAGAGCGAAGCGCGCAGTTTCCTGCAAAGCGGCAGCGTGACGGTCAATGGGCACAGGGTCGATGCGCTCGACCACCAGTTCGGCGATGGTGAGCGCCTCTTCGGCCGCTTCACCCTGCTGCGCCGCGGCAAGAAGAACTACGCGATGCTTCACTGGATCTGACACGGATGCGAAAACATGGATGATTCGAACGAAATTGCGCGTGTCCGCAGGTCGGTGGTCAGCGCGATGCAGTTGTCGACTGACCCGGTGACGGCTGCCGGCGCGGCGGGCGTCGAGTCGCTGCCGTTGGTGTCGCTCGATCAGGCGCACCAGCTGGCGCGTTGCATCGCGGCGTTTACGACCGACGACGCGCTGGCCGACGAAATGGAGGAGATCGTCGATGAGTCTCCGGCCTTTCTCGTCAGCAAGGTGACGTCGGTTCGTCACGGACTGGAAAAGTTCACCGGCGAGTACGCCGCGCTGGAAGAGAAGGTGTGGAAGCTGGTCTACGCCGGACGCCGCGAAAAGTCGCGCGTCCTTCAGGTGCTGGCACGGCGGCGAGCGCTCTAGCCGTCCTGCCGGCTCGCTCGGCGCGCGAATACCGCGGGCGGGTCGACTAGAATGAGTTCGTCGCACTGAGCCCTTCGCCGGTGTTGCCCGGAGTGTTTCTGCCATGAGCCCACACGATCACGACCTGGTTCTGCACGCCGATCTCCGCCACGTCATCTACGCGCTCTCCGATGCGCTTGATCTGGTCGGCATCGACGATATCGCGCACGGTAAGCGCGTCGGCATCATGGCCGCCGAATGCGCGCAATCCCAAGGCTGGCCGCGCGCAGAGACCGCGTTTCTGTTCGATCTCGGCCTGCTGCACGATGCCGGCGTCTCCTCGACGGTGACGCACGGCCACCTGGTGACCGAGTTCGACTGGGAAAGCTCGCACGGGCACTGCCATGTCGGCTACGAACTGCTCCGTGATTTTGCCCCGCTGGCCCGGATGGCCATGCCGATCCGCTACCACCACACGCACTGGAGTCAGTTGTGCGAGCTGGGCGTCGAGCCGCAGATGGCGCGCTGGGCCAATCTGATCTACCTCGTCGATCGCGTCGATGCGCTGGCGGCGCAGCACTACGCGAATGGCAACCTGCTGATGCAGACGCAACGGATCCGCGAGCAGATTGCCGGTCGGTCCGGCACCAACTTTGCGCCGGAACTGGTCGAAATCTTCCTCGCCGCATCGCGTTCCGAGGCCTTCTGGCTGAATCTCGAAGCGCGCGGCATCCAGGCCTATCTTGCCGACATGCTCGCGCAAAGCCAGCCGTATGTGGCGACCGTCCAGGAGCTCAAGCAACTGGCGACGATCTTCTCGCGCATCGTCGACGCCAAGAGTCCGTTCACTGCCGAACACTCGCTGGGAGTAGCCCGGTTGGCGCGCTTCCTTGCCGAAAAACTCGGCGTCAGTGCGGAGAACTGCGACAAGATCGAGATTGCCGGCCTCCTGCACGACATCGGCAAGCTGCGCGTACCCGACGAGATCCTCGACAAGCCCGCCAAGCTCGACGAGCGCGAGCGCAAGGTGATGAACGCGCACAGTTTCGAGACCTACCAGATCCTGCACACGGTTCCGGGTTTCGAGGAGATCGCGCCTTGGGCCGCCTATCACCATGAGGAGCCGGGCGGTACCGGTTATCCCTTCCGCCTCAGGGCAGAGCATCTGGACCTCGAAGCGCGGATTCTGCGCGTCGCCGACATTTTTCAGGCGATGGTGCAGGATCGTCCCTACCGGCAAGGCTTGTCCGCGGCGGAAGTGCTCGGCTTCATGCGTGAGCTGGTCGCTCGGGGGAGTGTGGAGGCGGATATTGCTGCTGTCGTCGAGGCGGACATCGACGGTGCCATGGCGGCCGCACGTCCCAGCCTCGCGCTTCAGGCAGCGTAGAGCCTTCATCCTCGCCCTCGTGGGTGTCGGTCTGCTGGCGGCGTGCGGCGGATCGGCGAGTCTTCCTTCGGTGCCGAGTGGCAGCACCGTGCTCACCTTCGGTGACAGTGTCACCTTCGGCACCGGTGCTGAGTCGGGCGAGGATTGGCCGACGCGGCTGGCGGCGATGACGCACTGGTCGGTGGTCAATGCAGGCGTTCCCGGCGATACGGCCGAGGCGGCCACGAACCGGATTCAGTCGCTGCTCGACGAGCATCGGCCGTCGCTCGTCATCATCGAGCTGGGCGGCAACGACTTTTTGCGTCGGCGACCGGCGTCGGCGGTGAAGGAGAATTTGCGCCGCATCGTTAAGGCGGCGAAGGCAGCTCGGGCCGGCGTCGTGCTGGTCGCCGTGCCTGAACTGTCTTTGCTCGGCGTGGTTACGGGCAAGCCAGCCGACTCGCCGATCTACGAGCAGCTTGGCGAGGAAGAAAACGTCCCGGTGATCGACGAAGTCTTCTCCGACATTCTCGGCCAGCCGGAACTGTGTGCCGACAATATCCATCCCAACGCGCAGGGTCGCCAGCGGATGGCCGAAGGGATTTTCCAGGGGCTGAAGGCCGTCGGGCTCGTGGCATCGGGCGGTTGACCGGCCTTGCCCGGCCGTTCTCTTCCATGATCTGCATCATTCCGGGGCGTTCGGGGGCGGGTGATATAATCGGTGACCGTGCCGGAACCACATCCGGCTGAACGACAATCCCAACTTCAGCAGACTCGATGGCGCTATTCACTCTCGGCATAAACCACCGCACGGCGCCGCTTCTGGTGCGCGAGCAGTTGGCGTTTCATGCCGAAGAGTTGCGGCGCGCGCTGTCCGATCTGATGAGCAGCGGCCACGTGCACGAGGCGGCGATCCTGTCCACATGCAACCGTACCGAGCTCTACTGTCAGGCCGACACGCCGCAGGCGGCGATCGACTGGCTGGCCGATTACCGCCGTGTTCCCGCGCACACGATCGAACCCTACCTCTACGCCCACCCTGACCATGATGCGGTGCGCCATGCCTTCCGCGTCGCCAGCGGGCTCGATTCGATGGTGCTCGGCGAACCGCAGATCCTCGGGCAGATGAAGGAAGCCGTGCGCATCGCGCGCGAATCCGGCGCGCTGGGAACGACGCTGAACAAGCTGTTCCAGAGCTCGTTTGCGGTGGCCAAGGACGTGCGCTCGACGACGGCGATCGGCGCCAACATCGTCTCGATGGCGGCGGCGTCGGTGCGCCTCGCCGAGCGTATCTTCGAGCGCATCGCCGACCAGAAGGTGCTGTTCATCGGTGCCGGCGAGATGATCGAGCTGTGCGCGACGCATTTCGCCGCGCGTCATCCGAAGCAGATCGTCATCGCCAACCGCACGATCGACCGCGGCCGTGCCTTGGCCGATCGCTTCGGCGCCTCGGCGATCCGCCTGGAGGATGTGAACGAACGCCTGGCCGAGTTCGACATCGTCGTTTCCTGTACCGCCAGCCAGCTGCCGATCATCGGGCTGGGCCTCGTCGAGCGCGCGATCAAGGCGCGCCGGCACCGGCCGATGTTCATGGTCGATCTCGCCGTGCCGCGTGACGTCGAAGTCGAGGTCGGCGGCCTGGACGACGTCTTTCTCTACACCGTCGACGATCTGGCGCAGGTCGTGGAGGCCGGCGTCGAGTCGCGCAACTCGGCCGTCGTCGACGCCGAGGCGATCGTCGCGACACGGGTCGAGAGCTTTCTGCACTGGCTGCAGACGCGCGAGACGGTGCCGGTGATCCGTTCGCTGCGCGATACGGCCGAGCGCATGCGCCGGCACGAGATGGAGCACGCGCTGAAGTTGCTCGCCAAGGGCGAAGACCCGGCGGCCGTGCTCGACCAGCTCTCGCAACGCCTGACCAACAAGTTCCTGCACGCGCCGACGCAGGCGCTGACGCAGGCCGAAGACGACCGCAGCGCCTTGCAGACGGCGGTCACGCGCTTATTCAACCTGCATCACGATTGATCGATTATGAAACAAAGCATCCGCGACAAACTGGAAAATCTCGTCGGCCGTCTCGACGAACTCGACCGCATCCTGGCCAGCGGCGAGGCGACGCGCGACATGGACCAGTACCGCAAGATGACGCGCGAACACGCCGAATTGGGGCCGGTCGTCGCCCTCTACCAGCAATGGCAGCAGACCGAGGCCGATCTCGCGTCGGCACAGGAGATGATGGCTGACCCGGAAATGAAGGATCTGGCCGAGGAAGAAATGAAGGGGGCGAAGGAGCGGCTGCCGCAGCTCGAAACCGACCTGCAGAAGCTCCTGCTGCCCAAGGATGCCAACGACGAGCGCAACGTCTTCCTCGAAATCCGCGCCGGCACCGGCGGTGACGAGTCGGCGCTGTTCGCCGGCAACCTCTTCCGCATGTACACGCGCTACGCCGAGCGGCAGCGCTGGCAGGTCGAGGTCGTGTCGGCGAGCGAGTCGGAGATCGGCGGCTACAAGGAAGTCATCGCGCGCATCATCGGCAGCGGCGTCTATTCAAAACTGAAATTCGAGTCGGGTGGCCATCGCGTGCAGCGCGTGCCGGAGACCGAGGCGCAGGGCCGGATCCACACCTCGGCATGCACCGTCGCGATCATGGCCGAGGCCGACGAGCTCGAAGACGTGCAGATCAACCCGGCTGACATCCGCATCGACACCTTCCGCGCCTCCGGCGCCGGCGGCCAGCACATCAACAAGACCGACTCGGCGGTGCGCATCGTGCACCTGCCGACGGGGATCGTCGTCGAGTGCCAGGACGGCCGCTCGCAGCACAAGAACAAGGCGCAGGCGCTGTCGGTGCTGGCGGCGCGCATCCGCGACGCGCAGGAGCGCGAGCAGCACGCCAAGATCGCTTCCGAGCGCAAGAGCCTGGTCGGTAGCGGCGACCGCTCCGAGCGCATCCGCACCTACAACTTCCCGCAGGGCCGCGTGACCGACCACCGCATCAACCTGACGCTGTACAAGATCGACTCGATCATGGACGGCGACCTCGAAGAAATCGTCGGCGCGCTGGCCACCGAACACCAGGCCGAGCAGCTCGCGGCGCTGGCCGACTCGGAGCAATGACCGCGCGCGAGACGATTGGCGCGGCTCGGAGACGCGCCGGCCAGAGCATCGACCGTCTTGATGCCCGCCTGCTGCTGGAACATGTGTGTGGCATCCGCCATGCCGATCTGATCGCTCATCCCGAGCGCGAACTGACCGAAGCACAGGCGGCACGCTTCGACGCACTGCTCGATCGCCGTGCCGCCGGTGAGCCGCTGGCCTACCTCGTCGAGAGCGCGTTTTTCCATGGGTTGGAGTTTGTCGTCTCGCCCGACGTACTGATTCCGCGCGAGGACACCGGCGTGCTCATCGATCTCGCAATGGAAAAAGCAAAAGCTGTGCCCCGGCCGGCGATCGTCGACCTTGGCACCGGCTCCGGAATCGTCGCCATCGTGCTGGCGAAGCATTGTTCCACCGCCGAAGTCACCGCCGTCGATGTGTCGCCGGCCGCGCTGGAAGTCGCACGCGTGAATGCCGCACGCCACGGCGCGCGCGTCCGCTTTCTGCAAGGCGACTGGTATGCGCCGCTGAGTAACGAACGTTTTGACCTGATCGTCTCCAACCCACCGTACGTCGTCGCCGGCGATCCGCATCTGGCACAGAACGGCTTGCCGTTCGAGCCGCAGACCGCGCTCACCGACGGCATCGCGGGGGGCGACGGTCTGGCCTGCATCCGCGCCATTGTCGCCGGCGCGGCCGCACACTTGCGGCCGGGCGGCTGGCTGCTGATGGAACACGGCTACGATCAGGCGGTCCAACTGCGCGACTTGCTGGGTGCAGCGGGCTTCTGCGAAGTGGCGTCCTGGCATGATGCGGCCGGGATCGAGCGCGTGACCGGCGGCCGTCTGCCATGACATTCGGCGGTACGACAGTTTTTGCAACGCAACCAACTCAATGAGGTAAACAATGGATTCGCAGGACGTTCAGGCACTGATCAAGGAACAGGTAACGAGCAACCCGGTGGTGCTCTACATGAAGGGCACGCCGCGTGCGCCGATGTGCGGCTTTTCGGCAACGGCGGTGCAGATCCTGCAGGCGTGCAATCTGCCGCTCTTCTTCAGCGTCAATGTGCTGGAAGAACCGGAGATTCGCGAAGGCGTGAAGGTCTTTGCCAACTGGCCGACGATCCCGCAGCTCTACGTGCGCGGCGAGTTCGTCGGCGGCGCCGACATCATGCGCGAGATGTATCAGAGCGGCGAACTGAAGGCGCTGCTCGCAGGCATCGCCGCGCCGGACTGATAGGTTGTGAACAAATACAGAAACACCCACCACAGAGTCACAGAGATGCAGAGACGCAGAGTTTTCGCAGAGATAACCTTTGGAAACGGTCGTTTTTCCCTGCGTTTCCTCTGCGCCTCCGTGTCCTCAGGGGGATTTCCTGCGGGGCATCGCTGCGGTGGATCTTGAGTCTTTTTACAGACTCGGAGTCCCCGCCGATCCGTTCGGGCCCGGCCGCAAGCCCATCGCGTCGGCGACAAAGTCGAGGACTTCGCCGACGCGCTGCTTCAACCCTTCGTAGTCCTCGTGCGTGCCTTCCACCAGCAGCAGGCGCGTCGTCTCCTTGCGTGACTCGGCGTGTAGCCGGCGCGCCTCGTCGACCGGCACGGTCGGGTCGTCGAGACCGTGCGCGATGAGCACCGGACAGTCGATCTCGGCCATGCGCTTTTCCGGTGCGATATCTTCAAAGCGGTAACCGGTAATGTGCTGGATATAGCTCAGCGCGTACCAGCCGAGCGGCACGAAGGGCACCGATTTCGATTCCAGGTAGCGGCGCATGACGCGCTCCGGATGGGCAAAAGACGCCAGGCTGACGACAGCTGCGATTTCCTTCCGGTGCGAAGCGACCAGCAGCGATGCCGCAGCGCCGTTCGAATGGCCGATCAGGCCGATCTTCGCCGGATCGACGTTGGCTTGTTGCAGCAGCCAGTCGAGCGCGCACTCGAGGTCCTCGGCAAAATGCGGCGCCGACGAGTGCGCGTCGCGCTCGCTCAGCCCGTGGTTGCGCGCATTGACGACGAGCAGCGCGTAGCCGGCGTGGTAGAACGGGTCGGCGAGCGGCAGCATCATCTCGCTGTTGGCGCCCCAGCCGTGCATGACGATCAGCGTCGGTGCCCGTTGTTCGCCGCGGCAGCCGCGCGCCGGGATGAACCAGCCGTGCAGCTGCTTGTTGTTTGCAGTGGGAATCAGTACGTCGGAAAACGGCAGGCCGTAGGTGGCCGGGTCAGCGTTGATGTTGATCCTCGGCGCGCGTATCCATGCGCGGATGGCGGCGTTGAAGGCGACCACCGAGAGCGTCGCCAGTGTCACGACGCCGACCAGCGGCGCCAGTACCGAGCGTGGCGGAAGTGGCGGAAGCGATGGGCGTTGCAGACGAGGCTCGGTCCTGTTCATTCGTGGTTTCGGGTTCTGTGGTTTCTTCGAAGTCATATCGTTCGCGGCGTGGTGCCTGCACCATCCGGTTTCAGTCGGGGCTTACAATGACAACGCGGAAGATTCAACGGAGGATTACATGCGCAACTCATTTTCTGCTTCTTCGCGCCGGCTGGCAATTCTGGCTGGCGCTGTGCTGCTCGCCGGCTGCGCGAGCTACGATGGACGCGGCTTGCAGCCCGGCGTGTCGAGCGCCGACGACGTCATGGCGTTGATGGGAACGCCGGCGATGCAGTGGCAGGACGCCGACGGGCGCCGGCAACTGGCCTATCCGCGTGGCCCCGAAGGTTTGCAGACCTTCATGGCGTTTATTGACACGCAGGGCCGGCTGGAACGCGTCGAGAAGGTGCTCGATACGCCGCACTTCGCGCGCATCGAGCCCGGCAAGAGCGATCAGGCGGCGATCCTGCGTTTGCTCGGGCCGTCGCAGCCGCAATGGACGATGTACTTCGAGCGGCGCGACGAGCTGGTCTGGGAGTGGCGATTCTGCGACGACTGGGGTCAGGTGGCGCGCTTCGACGTGCTCTTCGACGGCATGTCGGGCATCGTGCGCACGTCGTATCAGCGGCCCGAACTGCGCGGGTTCGGTCTGAGCGCGCCGACCTGCGGGCACTGACGCCGGTCAGAATGCCGCGAGCCGCGCGTTGGCCAGCGCCAGCCGGCCGGCGAGTACCTCGAGAAATGACTGGTAGAAGTGCATCCGGCAGGCGTCGGACGCCTTGCGCAGCGCGTCACCCTTGACGGTGACGATCTTCGATTCGGTCAACGCAATGATGTCGGCGCCGCGCGTCTGCGTGCCCTTGCTGATGACGGCCATTTCGCCGAAGCAGTCGCCGGTCGTCAGCAGATTCAGGATGCGGCTGCCCTTGATCACCTTGAGCTCACCCTCGGCGAGGAAGCAGAAGAAGTCGCCATGATCGCCGTCGCGCATGACGGCGACGCCGGGCGGGATGGTGCTCCAGTGCGAGAAACGCAGGACTTCCCAGATTTCGACGTCGGAGAAGTCGACGAAGAAGGGCAGTTCGCGCAAGGTGTCGAATTTCTCCGAATCGGCAAAGTCGCGTGACGGCGTGTTCAGCTGCTTCTGCCGGAAGGCTTGCGCCAGATCGTGCGCGAAGGCTTCCCAGGTCGCATAGCGTGCCTTGGTGTCCTTGGCCATCGCGCGTGCGACGATGGCGTCGAGCACCGGCGGGATTTCGCGGCGCAGCGCCGACGGGCGCGTCGGTTCGCTGTTGATGATCTGGTAGACGATGTTGTAGTTGCTGCTCGCCTGGAAGGGGAGGTGGCCGGTGAGCAGCTGGTACATCACGACGCCGAGCGAGTAGATGTCGGTCTGGTGGTCGAGCGCGAGTTCGCGCACCTGCTGCGGCGACATGTAGGCGGGCGAACCGATGCCGGAGACTTGCGTGCGTTCCGGCGCATCGACGATGGCCGCGCCGAAGTCCGAGATCTTGATCTCGCCGGTTGCCGGATCGTCGCCGGAAAACAGGATGTTGGCCGGCTTGATGTCGCGGTGCGTGATGCCGATGCGGTTGGCGAAATCGAGCGCGCGCGTGCATTTGAAGATGATTTCGACGACGCGCTCGATCGGCAGCAGGGTGGCCGGCGTGCAGCACGCCTCGAGTGTGCCGCCCTGCACGTATTCCATGACGATGTAGCAGAGATCCTCGGCGACGACCGCATCGTAGATCTGCACGATGTGCGGATGCGCCAACTTGCCGACGAGCGAGGCTTCGTTGAGGAAGAGGTGCGTGTAGAGCTTGCCGCGCTCCGGGCTTTTCAGGATCTCGGGAAAGGCAACCTTGATCGCCACGTCACGCTGGGCGAAGGGGTCGTTGCCCAGGTAGACCGTCGCCGTCGCACCGTGTCCGATGATGCGGACCAGGTCGTACTTTCCGATTTTGTCCATGGGACGTGTCGTTGGCCTAGCCGCCGGACAAACGGCCGCGCGCGCGTTCGATCGCGGCGCGCACCTGTTCCGGTGCGGTGCCGCCGATGTGGTTGCGCGCGGCGAGCGAGCCCTCGACCGTCAACACGCCGAAGATGTCTTCGCCGATCAGCGGCGAGAAGGTCTGCAGTTCGGTCAGCGAAAGCTGTGGCAGATCGACGCCGAGTTCTTCGGCACGCCGAACCGCGAGGCCGACGGCTTCGTGCGCGTCACGGAAGGGCAGGCCCTTGCGCGTCAGGTAGTCGGCGAGGTCGGTCGCCGTGGCGAAGCCCTGGCGCAGCGCGTCACGCATGTTGTCCGGGCGGGCGGTGATGCCGGGGATCATGTCGGCGAAGATGCGTAGCGTGTCGGTGACGGTGTCGACGGCGTCGAACAGCGGTTCCTTGTCTTCCTGATTGTCTTTGTTATAGGCGAGCGGCTGGCACTTCATCAGGGTGAGCAGCGCGGTGAGGTGGCCGTACACGCGCCCGGTCTTGCCGCGCGCGAGTTCGGGGACATCGGGATTCTTCTTCTGCGGCATGATCGACGAGCCGGTGCAGAAGCGGTCGGCGATCTTGACGAAGCCGAAGCGCGGGTTCATCCACAGCACGAGTTCTTCCGACATGCGCGAGAAGTGCATCATCAGGAGCGCGGCAGCGGCACAGAATTCGATCGCGAAGTCGCGGTCGGAGACGGCGTCGAGCGAGTTTTCGCAGACGCCCTCGAAGCCGAGTTCGGCGGCGACGAATTCGCGGTCGATCGGGTAGGTCGTGCCGGCCAGCGCGGCGGCGCCGAGCGGCAGGCGGTTGGTGCGTTTGCGCACGTCGGCGAAGCGCTCGGCGTCGCGCTTTGTCATCTCGAACCAGGCGAGCAGGTGGTGGCCGAAGGTGATCGGTTGCGCGACCTGCAGGTGCGTGAAGCCCGGCATCGGTGTCGCGGCTTCACGCTCGGCGAGGTCCAGCAGGGCGCTCTGGAACTGCTTGAGCATCACCTGGATGTCGTCGATCGAGTCGCGCAGGTAGAGGCGGATGTCGGTCGCCACCTGGTCGTTGCGCGAACGGCCGGTATGTAGCCGCTTGCCGGCGTCGCCAACGAGCGCGGTCAGGTGCTTTTCGATGTTGAGATGCACGTCTTCGAGATCAAGCGACCACTCGAAGGTGCCGGCCTCGATTTCACTGACGATCTGCGCCATGCCGCGCTGGATGTCGGCGAGGTCTTCCGCTGAGATGATGGCCTGTTTGGCGAGCATGCGCGCGTGCGCCAGCGAGCCGCGAATGTCCTGGCGCCACATGCGTTTGTCGAAGTCGACCGATGCCGTGTAGCGCTTGACGAGGTCGGACATCGGCTCGGAAAAACGGCCAGCCCAGGTGTATTGTGTAGAATTCGGCTGATTCATGATGGTTGCAAGTTCGATGGCTGGAATTTAGGCGGGGTGGGATGCTGCAGTGATGGCAAACGGTCCGAAACCACGCAGGGAAGGCGATTTGGCACCGATGAACAACGCTCCGAACCGATGGCAAGTATAAAACAAAACCCGGCCCGCCCGCCGCTGCCGGACTTCCGCAATTTCGGCGTCATGCTGCGCATCCTGCTTGGCGTAAATTCGTTGGCGTTGCTGGCTGCGTTGCTGCTCGCCGGCGGGATTTCCGACTGGGTGCGGCGATTCGTCGACTTGGCCGCCTGGGTGCAGCCCCTGCTGCTTTTCAACCTCGCACTGCTCGCCGGCGTGTCGCCGCTGCTGCGGCGTCTGCCGGTCGTCGGCGGACGGGTTTGTGTGTTCGCGCTGGCCGCGCTCTCGGCGGCGCTGTTCGTCGATTTCTGGCAGTTCATGGGGATGGACGAAGGCGGTTGGCAGCGCACGCTGCGTGCCGCCTTGCTTGCGGCGTTTGCTGCGGCGACCCTGCTCTACTACTTCCATTTGCGCGCCAAGGCCTTCTCGCCGGCGGTGACCGAGGCCCGCCTGCAGGCGCTGACGGCGCGCATCCGGCCGCATTTCCTGTTCAACAGCCTCAATGCGGTGCTCTCGCTGATACGTTCCGAGCCGCGGCGCGCGGAAACGGCGCTGGAGGAACTTGCTGAACTCTTTCGCGCGCTCATGCGCGATCACCGCGACCTCATGCCGCTCGCCGACGAGATTGCGCTCTGCCGGCAGTATCTCGATCTCGAGAAGCTGCGGCTCGGCGACCGGCTCGCCGTCGAGTGGGAGATCGTCGATGTGCCGGACGACATCAAGGTGCCGCCGCTGATGTTGCAGCCACTGCTCGAGAATGCCGTGTATCACGGGATCGAACCGTCGGGGGAGGGTGGGACGGTGCGCATCCGCTTCGCGCGCAGCGGCGACGAGCTGCAGATCGATCTGGCCAATCCCTGCCACGGCCAGGCCAGCACACACAGCGGCAATCAGATGGCGCTCGCCAATATCCGTGAGCGTCTGGCGCTGTTTTATGATCTGGAAGCGCGGCTGGAGACCCGATCGGTCGAACTTCCGGGCGGCGCCTGCGAGTACCGTGTGCATATCTTGCTGCCCTGCCGGAGTCGGAAACCATGACGCAGCCACTCAGCTCTTCCAGGTCGACCACGCCGACGCTCTCGGTGATGATCGTCGACGACGAATCGCCGGCGCGCGCGCGCCTGCGCGACCTGCTTTCCGACGTCGCCGCCGAAGTGCCGAACGCCGTCGTCGCCGAGGCGGCCAATGGCCTGCTGGCGATCGAGGCGATTGCCTTGAATCCGGTCGACGTTGTCCTCGCCGACATCCGGATGCCGAGAATGGACGGCGTCGAACTGGCGCGTCACGTTAGTCGCATGGAACGTCCGCCGGCCGTCATCTTCGTCACCGCTTACGACACCTACGCCGTGCAGGCCTTCGAACTCAACGCGATCGACTACCTGGTCAAGCCGGTGCGTGCGAATCGACTGGCCGCGGCGCTGCAAAAAGTCCGCCACAGCCGGCCGCCGCCGCCGCAGGTTCTGGCCGAGTTGCAGCAGGGCGCGCGGACGCACCTTTCCTGCCACGAGCGCGGGCGGCTCCTGCTCATTCCGATCAGCGACATCCTTTATCTCAAGGCCGACCTCAAGTACGTGACGGCGCGTACGGCGAGCCGCGAGTATCTGCTCGACGAATCGCTGACGCATCTCGAAGAAGAATTCTCCGAGCGCTTCATCCGCCTGCACCGCAGCGCACTGGTCGCCAAGGACGCGATCGCCGGCTTCGAGAAAGGTGCACCGGAAGACGGCGAGCATCAGTGGCAGGCACTCTTGCGCGGGATTCCCGAAAAGCTGCCGGTCAGCCGCCGGCAATGGCCGCTCGTGAAGAACTACGCCAGACAGCTGAGCTCCTGAGGCGTTGCCGGGCTGGGCGTTCCGGGCTGCGTGGTAAACTTGGCCGCGTCTTTCGAGGCACATTCTTCAACCGTCACCGCTCACTCCAGGACGCCATCTTGACCAATCAACCCGCACCGTCCCGTCTGATCATCGCCTCGCGCGAGTCGCGGCTCGCCCTATGGCAGGCCGTGCACATCCAGTCGCGTCTGGCGTCGCTGTATCCGCAATGCACGGTCGAGATTCTCGGCATGACGACACGCGGCGACCAGATCCTCGACCGGCCGCTGTCGCAGATCGGCGGCAAGGGGCTGTTCATCAAGGAGCTCGAAGTCGCCATGCAGGAGGGGCGCGCCGACCTCGCCGTGCATTCGCTCAAGGACGTGCCGATGGAGATGCCGGACGGCTTTGCCATGACCGCGATCGCCGTGCGCGAAGACCCGCGCGATGCCTTCGTGTCCGGTCGCTACGAAGGACTCGATGCCTTGCCGGCCGGCGCCGTCGTCGGTACGTCCAGCCTGCGCCGCGAAGCGATCCTGCGCGCAAGCTATCCGCACCTCACGATCCAGCCGCTGCGCGGCAATCTCGACACGCGTCTGCGCAAGCTCGACGAGGGGCAGTACGACGCGATCATCCTCGCCGCCGCCGGGCTGATCCGCCTGGGCCTCAAGCAACGCATCCGGGCGGTCCTCTCACCGGAGCAGTCGCTGCCGGCGCCGGGTCAGGGCGCCTTGGGCATCGAGATTCTCGCCGCCCGTGCCGACGCGGCGGCCTGGATCGCGCCGCTCAACGACGCCGAAACGGCGCATCGTGTTCGTGCCGAACGCGCGTTTTCGCGGGCGCTCGGCGGCAGCTGCCAGATTCCGCTCGGCGGCTACGCGGTCACTGAAAATGGTGAGTTGTGGCTGCGCGGTTTTGTCGCGACGCCTGACGGCCAGCGCATGGTGCGCGGCGAAATTCGCGGTGCGCCCGATGACGACACGCGCCTCGGCGAAACGCTGGCGCAACAGCTGCGGGCGCAGGGCGCGCAGGGCATCCTCGCTGCGCTTGGCGCCAGCGCATGACGCAGTCCTTGCTCGGGCGTCGCATCCTGGTGACACGGCCAGCGGCGCAAGCGGCGATGCTGGCCGCGATGATCGCCGGTGAGGGCAGCGAGCCGGTGCTTTTCCCCCTGCTTGAAATCGGGCCGGCCGACGATCCGGCGCCGCTCGACGAAGCGATTGTCCGCCTTGACGACTATGCCGTCGCGATCTTCATCAGCCCGAACGCCGTCGACTACAGCCTGCCGCGCATTCTCGAACGGCTCGCCTGGCCCGCTGGGTTGCAGGCCGCCGCCGTCGGTCCGGGAACGGCGACATCGCTGGTGCGTTACGGCATCGAAAACGTGATCGTACCGCCCGCGCGTTTCGACTCGGAAGGCATGCTCGAACTGCCAGCGTTTCAGCCCGAGCGCGTGGCAGGCAGGCGCATCCTCATCCTGCGCGGCAACGGCGGCCGCGAACTGCTCGCCGAGACGCTTCGGCAGCGCGGCGCCGAAGTCGACTGCGTGACCTGCTACCGCCGTTCGGCGCCGAACGATGGCTCCTTCATCGTGTCGCTCCTCCGCAACAACGCGCTCGACGCGTTGACGATTTCGTCGAGCGAAGGTTTGCGCAATCTTCTGGCGCTGCTTGATACTGACGCCATCGAACGTCTGCGCCGTCTGCCGGTTTTCGTGCCGCATCGACGCATCGCCGAAGCGGCCGCCGACCTCGGCCTGTCCAACGTCGTCCTGACCGGGCCAGCCGACGACGGTATCCTCGAAAGCTTGTGTTCCTACCCCTGGCCCCGTCATGAACGACTCTCCTGATCCTGCACCCGTCGTCGCCGAACCGGCCGCCGCTTCGGCGAGCGGGTCGGTGCTGCACTCCTGGCGCAATCCCTGGCTGATCCTGGCGACCCTCGCGCTGGGTGTCGCCGTCTGGCAGTGGGTGGAGACGCGCATCCGCCTGGCGGAAACGCAGCAGCAGGTCGCGCAACGATTGGCCGAGAGCGACGCTCTGGCCAAGGAGACGCGCGTCATCGTCAAGGAGACGCAGAAACAGGTGATCGCCTTGCAGGGCAAGTTCGGCGAGCTGGAAGCGAAGCTTGCCGAATCGCAGGATCAGCAGGAGACATTGGAGAAGCTCTACCGCGATCTCGCCGGCAACCGCGACGAGTGGGTGATCGCCGAGATCGAGCAGGGCGTGACGCAGGCGGCACAGCAACTGCTGCTTGCCGCCAATGTCCAGGGCGCCGTGCTTGCCCTGCAGTCGGCCGAAGTCCGCCTGGCCGGCAGCAAGAACCCGCAGTTCGCTGCGCTGCACAAGGTGATCCTGCGCGACCTCGACCGCCTGCGCGTCCTGCCTCAAGTTGACGTCACGGGCATGAGCGGTCGCCTGGAAAGCGTCATCGCGGCCGTCGATTCGCTGCCGCTGGCGATCAACGGCCGCCCGCGCGAAGAGAACAAGCCTGCCGAACCGGCTGGTGCCGAAACGGCGCCGGTCGTTTCGCTCGCCTTCTGGCAACGGCTGGCGGCCGAGTTCTGGCACGAAGTGCGCAGTCTCGTGCGCATCCAGCGCTTTGATCGCGAAGAGCCGGCGCTGCTCGCGCCCGGTCAGGCCTTCTTTCTGCGCGAGAATCTCAAACTGCGCCTGTTGAACGCGCGGCTCGCGCTGCTGGGGCGCGATCAATGGACGTTTCGCGGCGAACTCAAACTGGCCCGGTTCTGGGTTGATCGCTATTTCGACCATCGCGAAAGCAGCGTGCTGGCGGTGCGCGAGTCGCTAACGCAGCTCTCCGCGGCCGAGATCAACATCGAACTGCCCCGCCTCAACGAGAGCCTGTCGGCGATCCGGAATCTCAGGGTCGGCGAGGCGGGGCGGTGAGAGGAAGCCGGTGATGAAGGTTTTGCTCTGGCTGCTCACGCTGTTTACGCTGGCCGTCGGCATTTCGCTGGCCGCCCATTACAACCAGGGCTACGTCCTGCTCGTCATGCCGCCGTATCGCGCCGAGATCTCGCTGAATCTGGCGCTTGTTCTGGTCGTGGGCTCTTTTTTCGTGCTCTACGGGTTTACGCGCGGCGTCGCGCTGATGCTCTCGCTTCCGCAACGCGTGCGCGAATACCGTGCGCGGCGTCAGCGCGAGAAGCTCTCCGGACAGTACTACGACGTCGCGCGCCTGACTTTTGAGGGGCGCTACAGTCAGGCGTTGAAACTCGCGGCCGAGGTCTTCGAGGGCGGGCAAAGGCCGGGGCTTGCGGCGCTGCTCGCCGCGCGTTCGGCGCAGCGCCTGAACGAGCCGGC
>NZ_JAGOIT010000009.1:0-11765 GCF_017995515.1 Propionivibrio sp. | reverse complement strand
GCCTGACTTTTGAGGGGCGCTACAGTCAGGCGTTGAAACTCGCGGCCGAGGTCTTCGAGGGCGGGCAAAGGCCGGGGCTTGCGGCGCTGCTCGCCGCGCGTTCGGCGCAGCGCCTGAACGAGCCGGCAAAGCAGAAAGTGTGGCTCGAGCGCGCGTTGCAGGCCGACCCGACGATGGAGGCGGCGTGCCTGATGCTCGAGGCCGAAATGCTCATCGACCTGCGGCAGTGCGATCAAGCCCTTGCCGTGTTGCGGCGGCTGCAGGAGAAATCCGGACGCCACATTGCCCCGTTGCAGCTGGCATTGCGCGCGCAGCAAGGCGCCGGGAACTGGGACGAAGTCCTGCATATCGCCCGTCAGCTCGAGAAGCATGACGCCCTGGCGCCCGAAGCGGCGCAGGCCGTCAAGCTCCAGGCGCATCGGGCCAATATTCTCCGGCAGCGGGGCAGCGCGTCTGGGTTGCTGGAGTACGACCGGGCGTTGCCCGTTGCCGAGCGCACGCCGGAAGTTGCTGCCTTGCTCGCCGAGGCGAGCGTCGAAGCGGGTGCCGAAGCGGGTGCCGAGAGCGTGCCGTAGTCGTCGCGCGCGGCCTGGGCAGGCTAGGCGCGCGAGCGGCAGGCTGCGGTCGATGCGCGCAGGATCAGTTCGGTCGGCAGGATGACCTGCGGCGATGCCGGCTCGATGCCGGCGATGCGCGCGAGCAGCGTGTTGACCGCTGCGCGGCCGATCTGGTGGATCGGCTGGCGCACGGTGGTCAGCGGCGGATAGAACTGCGATGCGGTCGGAATGTCGTCGAAGCCGATGACCGAGATGTCGTCCGGGACGCGCAGCCCCGCCTCGCGCACGGCGGCGATCGCGCCGAACGCGCTGAGATCGTTGGCGGCGAAGATCGCCGTCGGCGGGTCGGCCAGCGCCAGGAGCCTCATTGCTCCCTCAAACCCCCGCTTCTGCGTGAAATCGCCCTTGACGATCAGCGCCGCGTCGCGCCCGAGGCCCTGCTGCGCCATCGTATCGACGTAGGCACGATGGCGGTCCTTGGCCGACGCCAGGCGCTCGTCGCCGGTGATGTAGCCGATGCGCCGGTGGCCGAGTTCGATCAGGTGCTTGACGGCGCCGCGTGCGCCGTCGTAGGCGTCGGCGGCGATCGACGGAAATTCGGCGTGCTTGCCGCGCTGGTCGATGGTGATGATCGGGATGCTCGTCGACGCGAGTTCGCCGAGGTAGCCGTATTCCATCGGCAGGACGGCGATGACGCCGTCCGAGATCTGGCGCAGCAGCTGCATGACGCTGCCCGAGGGGCGCTTCTCGCGCACCACGTGTGCGTAGATCAGCGTCTCGTAGCCCGATTCCCACGCCGCGTCGCTGATGCCGGCGATCAGGGAGGCTGTGTACTGGTTGCCCGGGTCGGTGGCGATGACGCCGATGATGTGGCTCTTTCCGCCGGAGAGCTTTTGCGCGGCACGATTGACGACGTAGCCGAGGTCGGCTGCGATCTTCAGGACGTGCTCGCGCGTCTCGCGCGAAACGCCGGAACGATTGTTGATCGCACGCGAGGCGGTCATCGGCGAGACGTTGGCGGCGAGCGCCACTTCCGAGAGCGTGGTCGATTTGTTGGCCATCAGCGTCGGGCCTGGTTGGGTTTCGGCACGGTGTTTCTTCTTGTATTGGTCGATGCAGGTCCCGGCTTCAAGCAGGCGAGACGCTAGCGCTAACGTTATTTCAACGCGTTATAACACGCAACCCGTTTTGTTGAAAACCTTATGTTTTCTTGCGTCCGGACTATTCGCCGCACGGCGGATGATCGGCAAGAAGTAAAAATCGGCTAACCCTATTGACTTGGTTTAACGGTAGCGCTAACGTTATCTTGTAACAACAAGCGGTCATTCTGTAACGAATAATGTCGGGGGCACCCGACCTTCAGGAGGCAAACGATGAAAGCGGGTTCTGTTTCGAAGATAGGCGTTCTTTTTGGCAGTCTGGCGGCGCTGGCGCTCACCTCGGTGACCGCGCAGGCCGCGGAGACGATTACGGCGTGGGATCTGCAGACGACGACCGGAGCGGTGAAGATTCTCGGCGACGCGGCGGCGCGTTTCGAGAAGGCCAACCCCGGCTTCAAGGCCGAGCAGTCGCACATTCAGAACGATGCGTACAAGACCAAGCTGAAGATCGCCTTCGGCGCCAACCAGCCGCCGTGCGTGTTCAGCAGCTGGGGCGGCGGTCCCTTGCGCGAGTACGTCAAGGCCGGGCAGGTCGTCGATCTGAGTTCCTATCTTGAAAAAGCCCCCGCATTCAAGGAGCGCTTCGCGCCGGCCGGTTTCAGCTCGGTGACCTTCGATGGCAAGATCTACGGCATTCCCGCGGAAAACACCGCGATGGCCGTCGTCTTCTTCAACAAGGAAATCTTCGCCAAGGAAAACCTGACGCCGCCCAAGAACTGGGACGAGCTGATGAACGTGGTGAAGGTACTCAAGGCCAAGAACATTGCGCCGTTCGCGCTGGCCAACAAGAACAAATGGACCGGCTCGATGTACTTCGTCTATCTCGCTGATCGCATCGGCGGCTCGGAAGTCTTCGCCAAGGCCTCGACCCGCCAGCCGGGCGGCAGCTTTACCGATCCGGCCTTCGTTGAAGCCGGCAAACGCATCCAGGAACTCGTGAAAGCCGGCGCCTTCGCCGAAGGTTACAACGGACTGGATTACGACATTGGCGGATCGCGTCGCCTGCTCTACTCGGGCAAGGCCGCGATGCAGCTGATGGGTACCTGGGAGGCGGCGACGATCCGCAACGAGAACCCGGCGTTCTATGAGAAGCTCGACTTCTTCCCCTTCCCGACGGTTCCTGGCGGCAAGGGCAATCCGAATGCCGTGATCGGCACGGTTGGCGACAACTTCGTCAGCGTCTCGACCGCCTGCAAGAATCCGGATGCCGCGTTCAAGCTGATCCAGTCGCTGACCGACGACGCCTCGGCGCAGGCGCGCCTTGAGGACAAGCGCATCATCCCGGTCAAGGGCCTGAAGACCGACGATCCCTTCCTCAATCGCGTCATGGATCTGGTCGCCAATGCCTCCAACGTCCAGCTCTGGTACGACCAGGAACTCTCGCCCAACCTCGCACAGGTTCACCTGAATACGGTGCAGGCGCTGTTCGGCCTGTCGCTGACGCCGGAAGCCGCGGCGCAGCAGATGGAAGACGCAGCCAAGGCTGAAACGAAGTAGTCGACCACGCGAGCAAGTCCGACCACACGACGATCGCCTTCAAGGGGTGATCGTCCTCCGGGAGAAATCTCTGTGACGTTCCAAGATGCACAGCCGACGGCCGGCGCGGCGAAGTACCGGCGCCTGACGGCGGTTTTGCCGATCGCCGTGTTCCTCGCGCCGGCCGTCGTGTTCCTCGTCGTATTCCTGCTTTATCCGCTGATCAGCAGTTTCCAGCTCTCCCTGCTCGACTGGAACGGGCTGGGCAGCGGCGAGCGTTTCGTTGGACTGGCCAACTGGACCCGTCTGGCGCAGGACACGCTGTTCTGGAAATCGCTCGGCAACAACCTGCTGCTCGCGCTCTTCTCCGTGCTGATCCAGCTGCCGATCGCGCTCGTGCTGGCCGTCGTCCTCGACGAGGCGAGCAAGGGGTCGCGCGTGCTGAAGATCCTTTACTTCCTGCCCTTGCTGATGTCGAGCGTCGCGCTCGGCGTGGTGTTCAAGAATATCTACGACCCGAACTTCGGCCCGATCAACGCCTTCCTGAGCGCCGTGCATCTCGACGGGCTGGTGCGCGACTGGCTCGGCGATCCGCGCTACGCGCTCGGCTCGGTGATCGCTGTTGTCTGCTGGCAGAACATTCCGTTCTACATGGTGCTCTTTCTCGCCGGCCTCTCGTCTTTCCCGCGCGAACTCGGCGAAGCGGCGCGCCTCGACGGTGCGAGCGAATCGACGATCTTCTGGCGCATCAAGCTGCCGCACCTGCAAGGCACCGTCCGCACCGGCGCCATGCTCGCCATCGTCGGCTCGCTGCGCTACTTCGACCTCATCTTCATCATGACCGACGGGGGGCCGGAAGGTGCTTCCGAACTGATGGCGACCTATATGTTCCGCACCGTTTTCAGCTCCTTCCAGCTCGGCTACGGCAGCACGATTGCCTCGGCCATGTTCATCATCGTCACCATCGTCGCCTCGCTCACCATGCGCGTGACGCGGCGCTACGAAACGGAGGTCTGAGTGAATTCACCCGCCAACCCCGCTTCGGCAACGAAGGTCGACCGCAGTCGCCTCATCCGCGCCGCCGTGCCGGCGCTCGGCCTCTTCTGGCTGGTCGTGACCACGCTGCCGTTCATTTTCGTCGTGATGACGAGCCTGAAGTCGCAACAGGAGACGTTCAGCGGATCGGTCTGGTCGCTGCCGGAAAAACTCAACTTCGAGAACTACCTCGCCGTTCTGAACGGCGGTTTCTGGACGTATCTGCGCAACAGCGTCTTCGTGCTGGTGACCTCCATCATCCTCATTCTCGTGATCAGCTCGATGGCGGCGTATGCCTTTGCCCGCCTGCGCTTCCGCCTGAACAAGCCGCTCTTCGGTCTGATCGTCGCCGGCATGATCGTACCGATCCACATCACGCTGATCCCGATCTATCTGCTCATTCGCAACGTCGGTCTCTACGACACGCCGTTCGCGCTGATCGGTCCGTATGTGGCGACCGCGTTGCCGGTGTCGATCTTCATCCTCACCGAGTTCATGCGGCAGATTCCAAAGGAGCTCGAAGAAGCGGCCAAGCTCGACGGTTGCGGCGCCTTCGGCATCTTCTGGAAGGTCTTCCTGCCGCTCTCCGGCCCCGGCCTGTCGACGGTGGCGATCTACAACAGCATCGGCCTGTGGAACGAGTTCATCTTCGCCTACGTGCTGACGTCGAACCCGGCCAACCGCACGCTGCCGCTGGCGATCTGGGATTTTCAGGGCCAGTACGCCTCGAACATTCCGGCCATCCTCTCCGTCGTCACGCTCACCTCGCTGCCGTTGATCGTCGCCTACGCCTTCGGCCAGGAACGCATCGTCAAGGGCATGATGGCCGGCGCGTTGAAGGGCTAGTGACCATTTCCGATCCGAACGCATCCAGGAAAACCCATGACCAGCATTTCCCTTCGTAACATCCAGAAGACCTTCGGCAAGGACACCCAGGTCATCAAGGACGTGAACCTCGAAATCGCCGCTGGCGAGTTCTGCGTCTTCCTCGGTCCGTCGGGCTGCGGCAAGTCGACGCTGCTGCGCATGATCGCCGGCATCGAAGATGTGACCGCCGGCGACCTCGCGATCGGCGGCGTGCGCATGAACGAAGTGCCGGCCGCCCAGCGTCAGGTGGCGATGGTCTTCCAGAGCTACGCGCTGTACCCGCACATGAGCGTCTATGAAAACATGGCGTTCGGCCTGCGCCAGGCCAGGGTCGACAAGAACGAGATCGACCAGCGCGTGCGCGAGGCGGCGCAGATCCTGCAGCTCGAACCCTTGCTCGAACGCATGCCGCGCGCGCTCTCCGGCGGGCAGCGGCAACGGGTGGCGATCGGCCGGGCGATTGTCCGTTCGCCCAACGTCTTCCTGTTCGACGAGCCGCTTTCCAACCTCGACGCCGCGCTGCGCGTGCATATGCGCGCCGAAATCTCGCGCCTGCACAAGAAGTTCAACCACGCCAGCGCGATCTACGTGACGCACGACCAGACCGAGGCGATGGCGATGGCCGACAAGATCGTCCTGCTGCGCGCCGGCCCGGACATGGCGAAGTACGGCAGCGTCGCCCAGATCGGCACGCCGATGGATCTGTACCACCGGCCGAGCAACCGCTTCGTCGCCGCCTTCCTCGGTTCGCCGCGCATGAACTTCATCGAGGCGCGCGTGGTGGCCGGCGATGCCGGCGGACTGACGCTGCAGATCGGCGCCGGCGAGACGGTGAGCGTGCCGGTCGACGCAAGCGCATTGGAAATCGGCGTGACGGTCACGCTCGGCCTGCGGCCCGAACACATGCATCCGGTTGCGCCCGACAGTGCCGAATGCCGCATGACGCGCGCGGTGCGCCAGGTCGAACGGTTCGGCGAGTACAGCTACGTCTATCTCACCGGCGATTCGGCCGAGGCGCTGATCGCCAAGGTGCCCGGCGATTGTTACGCGCGCTGCGGCGAGGCGATGAGCTTCGGCTTTGATCCGGCGCATTGCCACGTCTTCGACGCGGAAGGACTGGCCTTGCCTCGACTCTCAGACAACGATTGAGTTTCCTGAACGTGGCTGACAGCTCCCCACTACCGTTCGCCCTGAGCCTGTCGAAGGGCGGGATGTCTTCGCTTCGAGCCCATTCATGCCCTTCGGCAGGCTCAGGGCAGGATTCGACAAGTTCACCACGGACGGCAAATGGGTCGTCAGTCACATAGACGATTCTCAATAAACCCCATTTTTCACTCCTTTCGGTCGCTGACGCGCGGGCAAGAGGAAAGTTACGGAGAACTATGATGCATATGAAATATAAAGACGCCTCATTGCCGGTCCCGACGCGAGCCGCCGACCTGCTGTCCCGGATGACGCTCGAAGAAAAGATCGCGCAGATGCACGCCTTCTGGCTGCTGCTCTCCGAGGACGGCAACCATAAGGTGCGGTCTGACGCGTTCATCGGCCACAGTGATCAAGAGAAACTGCAGCAGATGCTGAAAAACGGTCTTGGCCAGATCACGCGGCCGCTCGGCAGCCACAGCGTCGACCCGAAGCAGGGCGTGCGCGCGCTCAATCGGCTGCAGAAGTTCCTCGTCGAGGAAACCCGGCTCGGCATCCCGGCGATGTCGCACGAGGAGTGTCTGGTCGGCCTGATGGCGCGCGGCGGCACGCTGTTCCCGTCGGCGCTGGCCTTCGGCGCGACGTGGAATCCGGCGCTGATCGAACGCGTCGGGCAGGTCATCGGCCAGGAAGCGCGCAGCATCGGCTGTCATCAGGGCCTCGCGCCGGTGCTCGACGTCTCGCGCGACGTGCGCTGGGGACGCACCGAGGAAACCTTCGGCGAAGATCCGTACCTGATCGGCGTGATGGCGACCAAGTACGTGCAAGGCTTGCAGGGCGAGAAGCGCGACCTGCTGGCGACGCTCAAGCACTACGTCGGCCACTCGTTCAGCGAGGGCGCGCGCAACCATGCGCCGGTCCATCTCGGCTGGCGTGAGCTCAACGACACCTTCATGCTGCCGTTCGAAATGGCGGTCAAGGGCGCCAACGCCGGCTCGGTGATGCCGGCCTACCACGACATCGACAACGAGCCCTGCCACGCGTCGCACCACCTGCTGACCACCGTGCTGCGCGAGCAATGGGGCTTCGACGGCCTGATCGTCGCCGACTACATCGGCGTCAGCCTGCTCTACCAGCACCACGGCGTCGCGTCGGGCAAGGCCGAAGCCGCCGCGCTTTCCTACAACGCCGGCCTCGACGTTGAATTGCCGGGTGACGACTGTGCGACCGAGATCAAGGCGGCCGTTGAACGCGGACTGCTCTCGATCGAAAAGATCGACGAGATCGTCGCGCGCGTGCTTACGGAGAAGTTCCGCGTCGGGCTGTTCGAGAAGCCCTACACCGACGAAGACGCGGTCAGCCTGCGCACGCCGGAAGCGGTCGAAACGGCGCGCGAGGTCGCACGTGAGTCGATCGTCGTACTGGAGAACAAAGGCATCCTGCCGTTGGCAGCGGCTGGTAACCAGCGCATCGCCGTCATCGGCCCGACCGCCGACGACCCACTCGCCCAGCTCTCCGGCTACAGCTTTCCGGCGCACCTCATCCTGAGCGAGATCGAAGCGAGCACGAGCGACATCGTGACGCCGCTGGCCGGCTTGCGCCAGGCGTTCGGCGGCGACAAGGTGCGCTACGCCAAGGGCGTCGAGATCCTCGAGAGGCGCGAATACGGCGCGCCGACCTTCCCCGGCGACGTACAGGAGACGGCCAACGTCGAGCGCGTCTCGCCGGTGTCGATGGACGTCAGCCGCATCCCGGAAGCCGTTGCGCTGGCGAACGAATCGGACGTGACGATCGTCTGCGTCGGCGACCTGGCCGGCCTCTTCCAGACCGGCACGGTCGGCGAGGGCTCGGACGCCGACAGCCTCGACCTGCCCGGCGTGCAGCAGGAACTGCTCGCAGCCGTCGTCGCTACCGGCAAACCGGTCGTCGTCGTGCTCACCGGCGGCCGTCCTTACAATTTGCAGGGCCTGGAGGCCAAGGTCGCCGCCTTCGTCTGGGCCTTCTCCGGCGGCGAGCAGATCGGCCACGCGCTGGCCGACATCCTCAGCGGCGCCTGCGAGCCGACCGGCCGCCTGCCGCTCTCGGTACCGAAGAACGTCGGCGCCGTCCCCTACTACTACAACCACAAGCTGAAGAGCGCCGGTACCCCGATCGCCTTCCACTTCGGTAGCCGCTACCCCTTCGGCTACGGTCTCGCTTACACGCAGTTCGAGTACTCCGATCTGCGCGTCGACAGCGAAAGCGTCGATATCGAGCACGGCGAAATCAAGGTGACCTGCCGCGTTCGCAACGCCGGCGCGCGCAAGGGTGTCGCCGTGCCGCAGCTCTACGTGCGTGACGTGCTCGCCTCGGTTGTGCGTCCGGTCAAGGAGCTGAAGGCCTTCGGTCGCGTCGAACTGCAGCCGGGCGAAGCGGCGGATGTGACGTTCTCGGTGCCGGTCGATATGCTTTGCTTCACCGGCTACGACGGCAACCGCGTCGTCGAAGCGGGGCAGTTCGAGTTGCAGGTCGGCGCGTCGAGTGCCGATATCCGCTTGCGCAAGACGGTCGAGGTGAAAGGAAATACGCGGCGTCTCGGCCGAGACTGGAGGATGTTCAGCCAGTGCAACAGGAAGGTCGCGGGCTGACGTTCGGGTTCATCCAGGTGCCATGACCAGCGGGCGGGCGTAACGGCTCCGCTTGTTCGTTGGCCGCGCTGGTCGCGCCGCAGGCTGGCGGACCCTCGATCCGCCAGCCTGTTCCTCAAGTTGCAGGAGCCCGATTTATCGGGCGATCGGGCGGTTTCTACGAAGACACGCCGTTATCGCGCAGCGAAGCTGCGCTCCTTGGTGCCATTCCCGCTGATTAGTACTTCGCGTGTCCCGCCGTGCGCGGGAACGGAATCACGTCGCGCACATTGGCCAGCCCGGTGATGTAAGACACCGTGCGTTCAAAGCCGAGGCCGAAGCCGGCGTGCGGCACGGTGCCGTAGCGGCGCAGGTCGCGATACCAGCTGTAGTGCGCGGGGTCGAGTCCGCATTCGGTCATGCGCCGGTCGAGGACGTCGAGCCGTTCCTCGCGTTGCGAGCCGCCGATGATCTCGCCGATGCCCGGCGCCAGCACGTCCATCGCGGCGACCGTGCGCTCGTCGTCGGAGAGGCGCATGTAGAAGGCCTTGATCTCCTTCGGGTAGTTCATCAGCACGACCGGTCCCTTGACGTGCTTCTCGGCGAGATAGCGCTCGTGCTCGCTCTGCAGGTCGGTGCCCCACGACACCGGGTACTCGAAGTTCTCCTTGGCGTTCTGCAGGATCTTGATCGCGTCCGTGTAGTCCATGCGCACGAAGTCGCTGTCGATCATCCCTTGCAGCTTGGCGATCACGCCCTTCTCGATGCGGTCCTCGAAGAAGGCCATGTCGTCGGGCCGCTCGTCGAGCACGGCTCTGAACACGTACTTGAGCAGCCCTTCGGCGAGCGTCGCGTCGTCGGCAAGATCAGCGAAGGCGATTTCCGGCTCGACCATCCAGAATTCCGCGAGGTGGCGGCTGGTGTTCGAGTTCTCGGCACGGAAGGTCGGGCCAAAGGTATAGACCTTGGACAGCGCCATGCAGTAGGTCTCGACGTTGAGTTGGCCGGAGACGGTGAGGAAGGTTTCGCGGCCGAAGAAGTCCTTGCTGAAGTCAATCTTGCCGGCGTCGTTGCGCGGCAGATTGGCGAGGTCGAGCGTCGACACGCGGAACATCTCGCCCGCGCCTTCGGCGTCGGAGGCGGTGATGATCGGCGTGTTGATCCAGACGAAGCCGTCGTTGCTGAAGTAGCGGTGGATCGCCTGCGCGATCGTGTGGCGCACGCGCGTCACGGCGCCGATGACGTTGGTGCGCGAGCGCAGGTGCGCAACGTCGCGCAGGTACTCCATGCTGTGCGCCTTGGGCTGGATCGGATAGGTGTCGGGGTCGTCGACCCAGCCGATGACCTTGACCTCGCTCGCCTGCATCTCGAACGGCTGGCCCTTGGCCGGCGAGGGGACGATGATGCCGGTTGCCTCGACCGCGCAGCCGGCGGTGAGGTGCGCGATCTCGTTCTCATAGTTCGGCAGCGTCGCCGGCGCGACGACCTGCACCGGATGGAAACACGAGCCGTCGGAGAGATTGACGAAGGAAATGCCCGCCTTGGAATCGCGCCGGGTACGCACCCAGCCCTTGACGGTGACGGCTTGATCGGCCGGGGCTTTGCCGCCGAGAATCTGCTGAACGCTGAGTTTTGTCATTGTTGTGTCCTCGCTTGACCGGAAAACCGCAATTGAACCACAGCGGCGCGGAGAAGGCTGCGGAAAAACTGGGGCGGCTGTGATCCTGAACAGGTCAGTTTTTCACCGCGAAGGCGCAAAGGACGCGAAGGTTCGCAAAGGGAATCAAAGCGCTGCGCGAGCAGTTCGCGCTGTTCGCGATTGTTTTCTTTGCGATCTTTGCGTCTCCGCGCCTTTGCGTTGAGGTTCTTGGCCTGATTGGCCTCAAACCCAGTCGCGCGGCGTCAGCACTTCGTAAAGTCTCGCCTCCGGACTGCCCGGTTCCGGTTGCCAGTCGTACCGCCATTTGACGATGGGCGGTAAGGACATGAGGATCGATTCGGTGCGGCCGCCCGATTGCAGGCCGAACAGCGTGCCGCGATCCCGGACCAGATTGAACTCGACGTAGCGCCCGCGCCGGTAGGCCTGGAAGTCGCGTTCGCGTTCGCCGAAGGGCGTATCCCGGCGCCGCTCGATGATCGGCAGGTAGGCTTCCGCGAAGGCGTTGCCGACGGCTTGAGTGAGCGCGAAGCAGCGCTCGGGGCCGCCTTCGCTCAGATCGTCGAAAAAGACGCCGCCGACGCCGCGCGGCTCGTTGCGGTGCTTGAGGAAGAAGTACTCGTCGCACCAGCGTTTGTAGCGCGCATGCACGTCGGCGCCGAATGGGTCGAGCGCCTTCTTGCACGTGGCGTGGAAGTGGCGGATGTCGTCGTCGAACGGGTAGTACGGCGTGAGGTCCATGCCGCCGCCGAACCAGCTGACGGGTTCATTGCCTTCCTTGCGGACGATCAGTGCGCGCACGTTCATGTGCGCCGTCGGGCAGTACGGATTCTCCGGATGCAGGACGAGCGAGACGCCCATCGCCTCGAAGGTGCAGCCGGCGAGTTCCGGGCGCCTGGTGGTCGCCGAGGCGGGCAGGGCGGCGCCGCTGACGTGGGAGAAGGCGACGCCGCCGCGTTCGAAGACGCGACCGCCTTCGATGATGCTGGTCTTCCCTTCGCCGGAAAGCGCCTGTCCCGGCTCCTTCCGCCACGGATCGCTGCGCAAACGGCCGCCGTGCTCGCCCTCCACTACTTCCAGCGCGGCGACGAGACGCGAGTGGAAGCTGGTGAAATAGGTCTTTAGCGCGGCGGAGTCGATCATGGCGACGGCGCTGTCGAGATGGAGTTGGGCGCCAGGTATTCCGCGACGTCGGTCGAGAAAGCCTGGCGCGCCGGCCTTACTGCTCTTTGCGCGTCACGGCGCGGTGGCCGATGTCGCGGCG
>NZ_JAGOIT010000008.1:23762-51377 GCF_017995515.1 Propionivibrio sp. | reverse complement strand
AGGCTTCGCCGTATATTAATCATCCGATCGCGCTGGCCAATGTCCTCGCCACGGAAGGTGGTGTCACAGACGGAGAAGTGTTGTGCGCAGCCTTGCTGCACGACACGATTGAAGATACCGAGACCACCGGCGGATTGGTCGGTTGAACGTAAGCAGGAATATTTCGATTGGTCAGCTAGGGTCGTCGCAGGCGTGCGTGATGTGCATCCGGGACTGGCGTTGGTGTTCGATCAACTGCTCGCCAGACGGCCGGCATGAATGGACCCTGTCAGCGAAATTGCCAGTCAGGCGTTAATGCATTATGAATTCTGAATTTCCCTGGGAGAGGAGATTGCCATGACGTAGTTACCAACAACTGGAGCTATGTCATGGCACGTACGTTTCGCCGCAAGCGGGAGCGTCACGAGTATTACTGGGTGCTGCACAATTGGGAGTCGCGTGCTCCTTTCGGCCACTGGGTGCCACTCGACCCGCAATCCAAGGCTGGGCGCAAGGCAATTGCGCGTTTCCATTCCGATAAGTCGGTCACCATGGGCGGATCAGCACCGCGCTGGTACCGCAAGGTGTCCGATCACCGAATTCGCACCAGCAACGACCGCATGCTGCGCCGCTGGTTGGGTGATCCCGAATTCGATCCTGTATTTCGGTCCTGGCACAACCACGATGCGAACTGGAGTTGGTGGTGATCGCTGAATTTGCACTGATATATCGTTTCACGGGTTTCTTCATACGACTGGCCGGGCCCATCCGGGGTGCCGGCCGTAATCGGGAGAAACCGTATGAAAAACATGAAGCGCGCCATGCGCCGTCACCACGCGGCAAGGTTGAAGCACGCACGTGGTCACCATTGGGGGCGTGATATTCGGCATGAGCCGAAACTGCTCGGAAAAGTCGTCATCGCGGCATCGACCGGGAAAAGCCATGTCGATGGTGACTTCGAACGGTCATGAATTTTGGTGCCGCTGTTCGCTCATCCATCTCCACCATAGACGAATGAGCAGGCCAGCGGCCAGCCTGTCGGTCGTCGCCCCGATAACGGGCAGAAACAGGACATCCGTTTCGGCGACGACGACCCTACAGCATCCGGATTGTTAAAGATCAGCGTATCGCCCACACGGGCAGCACTACGCCCGTCTACGCAGAGGGATTTTGACCCGACTTTGACACTTTCGAGGCACATATTTGGGTGACCTTTAGCAACGGAGCGGTTTTGCGGGGAGCAAGCCGCAAAACGCCTAGATACATGGATTGTTGATTTTCTCGCGTGGAGGCCGCTACGATGGGGCTCATGTACCTACGCGAGAGCAAACAACGACGTGCGGATGGCAGTGTCGTGACCTACCTGCAACTGGCGGAGAATGTCTGGGATGCCACCAAGGGACGGTCGCAAGCGAGCATCGTGCATAACTGCGGTCGCGCCGACGATCCGGACGTTGTTGAACGGCTGCGCCGACTGGCCAAGAGCATCCTGCGCCGCTGCTCGCCGGAGGAGATCGTTGGCGCCGGTGGCGACTGGCGGCTGATCTGCGCCTGGCCCTATGGCGACGTTTACGTCCTCGAAACCCTCTGGAAGCAGTTGGGCATCGACGCCATTGTGCGGCAACAAGCCGGCACGCGACATTTCGGCTTCGACGTCGAACGCGCCATGGATTTTCTGGAAGCGAACAAGGACGCCATCGAAGCCGCCATCTTCCACCGGGTGGCCGACTTGCTTAATCTCGACGTAGACGTGGTGTTCTACGACACCACCTCGCTGCACTTCGAGATTGACGACGAAGACACGGGCGACAAGAACGGAAACGTCCGGGGCAGCGAAGTTTCCGGCAAGACCTACACTGCGCCGCGTCAGCGGGGGCACAGCAAGAACGGTCGCGGTGATGCGCCCCAGATCGTCGTTGGTATGGCGGTCACCCTGACGGCCGAAGACATGGCGCTGGGCTACAAACAGCAGCAGCGCGTGGAAGAAGCCTGGCGGACGATGAAGAGCGGACTGAAGATGCGCCCGGTGTTCCACTGGGCGCCGCATCGCATTCACGCCCACATCGCCATCACCGTCCTGTCCCTGCTGCTGGAGCGAACCGCCGAGTACGCGTGTCAGGATACATGGCGCAATATCCGCGACGACCTCAAACAGGTTCAACGGGCGCTATTGTCCAGCCCCAACGGCCGCGTCTGGCAGGTCACCGAGCCGTCACCTTCGGCATCTAACCGATTGAAAGCATTGAAAATAAAGCCGCCAAAGCCGATCCTGAATCTGGATTGAGCACCTTCTTCGCCTAGATACACACCCGTTTTTGCAACTTCGCCCAAAGCCTTGCGCCATGCAGCTTCCCGACAGGTGTGTTACTTGGCGGTGTCAAAGTCGGGTCAACCTGATCGCCCCTATGCCGATATCCCGAGAATCGTGCCGATTCGGTTTTGTCAGGCGAAACAAATTGAAACATCCGGCGCAAAAGGAGTCCGCTATTATTCTCGCTTCTTCCGGATGCCTCGCTCCTCGACCGTGAATTCCTTCCGTCTCAACAGGCTACCAGGCCTTTTTCTCTTGCCGGCGGCTTTGCTGGCGACCTCGGCGTTGTTGTTTGCGCCTCCCGTTCTTGCCGATGATCTTCCGGATCTGGGGGAGTCGGCGCGCGCTGAATTGTCGCCTCAGCTTGAACGCAAGGTGGGCGAGAGCATCATGAACGAGATCCGGTTACGCGAGCCGAGTTATATCGACGATCCGGAGGTCAGCGACTACCTCAACCGTCTCGGTAGCCGGCTGGTCGAGGTAAGCGCCAACCCGACCGGTGATTTCCAGTTCTTTGCCATTCGCGATTCCACGGTGAATGCGTTCGCCATGTTCGGCGGTTTTATCGGTGTGAACACGGGCACTATCCTTACGGCACAGTCAGAGTCGGAACTGGCGGGCGTGCTGGCCCATGAAATCGGTCACGTTACGCAAAACCACCTGGCACGGCAGATTGCGAAATCGAAGCAGAACACCATTCCCAGCATGATCGCGATGGCGGTCGGAATTCTCGCCGCTCGCTCCAATTCTGATATTGCGGCGGCGACCATTACCTCCGCGCAGGCAAGTGTTGTGCAGGCGCAACTGGCGTATACGCGTGACTACGAACGCGAGGCCGATCGCCTGGGGTATCAGACGATCGAAAGGGCGGGCCTCGACGTGCGCGGCATGGGCGATTTCTTTGAGCGGCTGCAAAAGGCCGGGCGCTTGTACGAGAACAATGCGCCGGTTTATCTGCGTTCTCACCCGCTGACGCTGGAGCGCATTTCCGACATGCAGAACCGGGCGCAGCTTGCGCCCTATCGCCAGGTGATCAGCGACCTCGACTTTCACCTCGTGCGGGCGAAGTTGCGCGCGCAAACGGGCACGGCGCGGGAAGCGATCAGTGACTTCGGACTGCAACTGCGCGAGAAGAAGTACGCGTCCCTGGCTGCGACGCACTATGGGATGGCGGTCGCACAAATGCGCCAGAAGGACGCCGTGGCGGCGCAGCGCGAAATCGAGGCCATCAAGGCACTCAAGGTCTCGTCGCCGATGATTTCCGGACTGGCGGCGCAGATCCGTTTCTCCGCGAACGACACGATGGGGGCGCAGGTTATCTATCGTGAGGCGCTGCAGAACTTCCCGCAGTCGAAGGCCCTGATCTACGGTTATGCAGAGTCCCTGTTGGCCGGAAGGCAATACGATCAGTGCTTGCAGTTTCTCGAATCGCAGATGCAGATCAGCTTCTCCGATTTCAAGCTCTATGGCTTGCAGGCAAAGACCTACTCGGCATTGGGCAAGCGCCTGCAGCAGCATCGAGCGCAGGCAGAGTTCTACTACCTTCAGGGGCAACTGGGGCAGGCGGTCGAGCAGTTGCAGTATGCACAAAGGGAAACCGACGGGAATTTCTACGAGCAGTCGGTTGTTGATGCGCGTTTGCGTGAGCTCCGCGCGTTGCAGGCGGAGGAGGAGAAACTCAAGAGAGAGGGCGGGTAGAATGCGCCTTTACATCTCTTCTGGACTTGCTCATGCAGTTTGATCGCGAACTCGACGTGCAGGGACTCAAGTGTCCGCTGCCGATCCTGCGTACCAAGAAGTCGCTCTCCGAAATGGAAACCGGGCAGGTGTTGCGCGTGCTCGCCACTGATCCCGGCGCGGCCAAGGATTTCCAGGCCTTTGCCCGGCAAACGGGGAACCAGTTGCTGTCTGCCAGCGAGACCGACCAGGTCTTCGAGTTCTTCTTTCGTCGCAAATAGCGCGCGGTTCCGGCAAGGTCTTCATCGTTAAGCAGGGTTGATCCATGATGGCGGACGCGCGCCACTTCGCGCTGCTTGACGCCGACGATGGCGCGGCATGGCTGTTGACGAATTTTCGTTGTGCCATTGGAGCGTCCGATCCGGACGCCGTCTTCGCTGCCGTCGATGTGGCGACGAACGGCGGTGAATGGGCCATACTTGCCGCCGACTACGAGCTTGGCGCCTGCTTCGATCGGGCGATGGTGCAGCCCGGTGCGTCGAGCCCTCGTCTGCGCGGCTGGGTATTTGGCTGTGCCGAACGTCTCGATGCAGATGCGCTTGAGTGCTTCTTTGCGGACCGCCTGGCCGAGATGCCCGCGCATGACCGGATCTGTGGCGTTGCCGATGCCGTCTTGACCCTCGATGCAGCAAGTCACGCGGCAAAGGTCGATCAGATTCGGCGCTGGATAAGCGAAGGCGATTGCTATCAGGTCAATCTGACCTTCCCGGTCGACTTCACAGCCTACGGCCATCCGCTGGCGCTTTACGCCCGACTGCGGGCGCGCCAGCCGGTGCGCTACGGCGCGTTTGTGCTCACCCCGGAGGCGACAATACTGTCGTTCTCGCCCGAGCTTTTCTTCGAACGGCATGGATGCCGTGTCGTTACCCGGCCGATGAAGGGAACGGCGCAGCGCGGTGCGACACCCGAAGCGGACGCAAGGAACCGGGCGGCGCTGTTGGCGTCGAGCAAGGAGCGGGCCGAGAACGTCATGATCGTGGATCTGTTGCGCAACGACCTCGGGCGCCTTGCCGCACCCGGTGGCGTGAACGTCGAGGCGCTGTGCGCGATCGAGGCCTACCCGACGTTGTGGCAGATGGTGTCGACGATCTCGGCGGATCTGCCGGATGCGCCCTTGCGTGACATCTTTCGCGCCCTGTTTCCGTGCGGATCGATTACCGGCGCGCCAAAAATCAGGGCGATGGCGCGAATTGCCGAGATGGAAAGCGGGCCGCGCGGGCTGTACACCGGGGCACTCGGCTGGGTCGCACCGGGCGGCGATTGCCGCTTCAACGTGGCGATCCGCACGCTGGAGATCCATGCGGCAGGACATGCACGGCTCGGTATCGGCAGCGGCATCGTTATCGACGCCGATCCTGCCCGTGAGTACGCGGAGTGTCTTCTCAAAGCGAGTTTTGTCACGGGCTTTGACCCCGGCTTCGAGTTGATCGAGACGCTCCGGCTGGTCGAAGGTGTTTATCCCCTGATGGTGCTACACCTGCAGCGCATCGAATCGTCGGCGCTCGCGCTCGGTTTCGCCTGCGACTTGTCGGCGATATCCGAACGGCTCGCCACGGTTGCGCGGGAGTGCCGCGATGGCGCCCATCGTGTCCGCCTGACGCTCGCGCACGATGGGCGGCTAAGTGGCCAGCACGCAAAGATGCCGGCCGACGAGCAGCAGTGGCAAATCGTTGTTGCTGACGAAGCGCTGGATGGCGACGACTATCTGCTGCGCCACAAGACGACGGCGCGTTCACGCTACGACGCTGCCCTGGCGCGTCTGGCGGCGATGCCGGCCGTATTCGACGCGATCTTTTGCAACACGCGCGGCGAGGTCTGCGAGGGCGCGCGCAGCAACGTTTACGTTGAGCGGGATGGCGTGCTCCTGACGCCCCCCGTATCGAGCGGCTTGCTGCCCGGGGTCATGCGCCGACATCTGCTGGAGTCCGGGCGCGCCGTTGAGCGTGTGCTGTACCGCGAGGATCTGCTGACGGCTCCGGCAATCTACCTGTCGAATGCCCTGCGCGGCCTGTTTCCGGTGACCTTGCGGTCGCCGTCGGCTAGCCCGTTACGGTAACGACGATCTTCCGGCGGTGGGGAACGTTTCGGTGTTCCCACAAGTAGATGCCTTGCCACGTACCGAGCAGCAGTTTTCCGTCGGCGACCGGCACGGTGATCGAACTGCCCGCCAGGATGTTCCGGCCATGTGCGGCCATGTCGTCGTCGCCTTCGTCGTCATGCCGATAGGCGCTGTCGCCGTCAGGCGCCCAGCGCGCTGCCAGCGTTTCGAGGTCGCGGCGCACCGTCGGGTCGGCGTTTTCCGTGAGAATGACCGAGCAGCTCGTGTGTAGCACGAAGACGTTGGCGAGTCCCGTTGCAACTTGCGCCGTACGCACGATCTGCGCGATTTCGGCGGTGATCTCGGTGGTGCTTCGGCCGCGAGTCGGTACTTCCAGGATTTGCTGCACCGTCATGGTGCGGCTTACGCCTTGCCCGTGCTGCCGAAGCCGCCGTCGCCGCGCGAACTGGCATCGAACTCCTCGACGACATTGAAGGCGACCTGCATGACCGGAACGACGACGAGTTGTGCGAGACGGTCGAGCGGGTTGAGCGTGAAGCTTTCCTTGCCGCGGTTCCAGGTCGAAACCATGATCTCGCCCTGATAGTCGGAGTCGATCAGGCCGACGAGGTTGCCGAGTACGATGCCGTGCTTGTGACCGAGACCCGAGCGCGGCAGGATCATCGCGGCGAGGCCCGGGTCGGCCAGGTGAATGGCGATTCCCGTTGGTATGAGCATGGTGTCGCCCGGATGAATTTTTACCGGACCCTCGATGCAGGCGCGCAGGTCAAGGCCGGCCGAGCCGGGCGTCGCGTAATGCGGCGGGCTGTCGTGCAGACGTGGGTCGAGGAGTCGGACGTCGATTCGGTGCATGGTGTCTTCCTGATGTTGGCTATCGTTGATTGATGCGCAGCCGCTTACTGCAATTCGTTGAGCAATCTTGCGATGTGGGCGACAAGCGCTCTCGCCAGCTCGATTTTCGAGGCCGGCGGCAAGCGCGTCTCGCCCGTGTCGTCAAAGAGCGCGAGCTTGTTCTGGTCGCCGCCGAATCCGTCCTGGATCAGATTGCCGACGATCAGCGGGATCTTTTTCGCGAGCCGCTTCTTCTGCGCGTAGGCCGCGAGGTTCTGGCTCTCCGCCGCGAAGCCGACGCAGAAAGGCGGCTCGGGCAGCGCGGCGACATCGGCGAGGATGTCCGGATTCTGCACCAGCTCGATGCTCGGTGCTTTGCAGCCATCCTTCTTGATCTTCTGCGCCGACGGGGCTGCCGGCCGATAGTCCGCGACCGCTGCCACGCCGATGAAGACGTCCTGGCCGGCTACGTGCTGCATTACTGCGGTGTGCATCTCCAGTGCACTGGCGACGTTGATGCGCGTGATGCCGCGCGGCGTTGCCTGACTCACCGGTCCGCAGACCAGCGTGACGTCCGCGCCAGCTTCGTGTGCAGCACGCGCGAGGGCAAAGCCCATCTTGCCGCTCGACAGGTTGGTGATGACGCGTACCGGGTCGATCGCCTCGAAGGTCGGGCCAGCCGTCATCAGCACGCGTTTCCCGGCCAGGTGCTTCGCTTGAAAGTAGGCAACCACGTCTTCGACGATCTCTTCGGGCTCGATCATGCGGCCGAGTCCGACTTCGCCGCAGGCCTGGTCGCCACTGGCCGGACCGAGCAGCGTGATGCCGTCCGCGCGCAGCGTGGCGACGTTGCGTTGCGTCGCCGGGTTGTTCCACATCTGCAGATTCATCGCCGGGGCGACGAGCAGCGGGCAGTTGCGTGCGAGCGCCAGTGTGCTCAGGAGGTCGTCAGCGAGGCCGTGCGCCAGCTTGGCCAGAAAGTCGGCCGACGCGGGGGCGACGAGAATGACGTCGGCTTCGCGCGACAACTCGATGTGCGCCATGTTGTTGGCGACGCGCGCATCCCACTGGTCGCAATGCACCGGATGGCCGGAGAGCGCCTGAAACGTTACCGGCGTGACGAAGCGGGTCGCCGCCTCGGTCATCGCCACGCGGACGGTTGCGCCCAGCTTGACCAGCTGGCGGACGAGTTCGGCGGCCTTGTACGCGGCGATGCCGCCCGTGACGCCCAAAGTGATCCGTTTCCCCGATAATTCCATACGAATTGTCCGCGCTTGGTTAGAATGCCGAGCCAAGAATTCTAACTGACGTCATCGAGATCGCATCATGGCAATTACCGACTGGCCGCAAGACGAGCGACCGCGCGAACGACTGCTGGCGCAAGGCGCCGGCGTGCTGTCAGATGCCGAATTGCTCGCGATCTTCTTGCGCGTAGGCATCCCGGGGAAGAGCGCCGTTGATCTGGCGCGTGAGTTGATTCGGCACTTCGGCAGTCTGACGCAGCTGTTCGCCGCGTCGCTCGACGCGTTCTCGGCCATCCCCGGCATGGGGCCGGCAAAATATGCGCAACTGCAGGCGGTCCTCGAAATGTCCAAACGGGCGCTTTCGGAGGGACTGAAGGAGCGCAACGCGTTTTCGACGCCCGGTGCCGTGCGCGACTACTTGAGGCTGAATCTGGCCGGTTTGCCGCACGAAGTCTTCTACGCGCTCTGGCTCGACGCGCAGAATCGGCTGATCGTCGGCGAGGAGCTCTTTCGCGGCAGTCTCACGCAGACCAGCGTCTATCCGCGTGAGGTAGTCAAGAGGGCGCTCTGGCATAATGCCGCCGCTGTTGTTCTGGCGCACAATCACCCGTCTGGCGTAGCCGAGCCGTCTTCGGCCGATGAACACCTGACGCGGGAACTTCGGCAGGCGCTGGCGTTGGTCGATGTCCGGGTGCTCGATCATTTCATTGTCGCCGGGGCGAGCCAGCCCTTATCGTTCGCTGAACGCGGCTTGCTGTAGCAGGGAAGATAGAAAACAATCAGAAAGTGCTTGAAAAAGCCCGGGTGGTTGGGCTAAAATCGCCGGCTTTCTACCCAAGATCAACCGGAGCAACAATCATGGCGCGTGTCTGCCAAGTAACGGGTAAAGGCCCGATGGTAGGGAACAACGTTTCCCATGCCAACAATAGAACGAAGCGCCGCTTCCTCCCGAATCTGCAGTATCGCCGTTTCTGGGTGGAAAGCGAGAACCATTGGGTGCGCCTGCGCGTGTCCAACGCTGGTCTGCGTCTCATTGACAAGAACGGTATCGACGTAGTGCTCGCTGATCTGCGCGCACGCGGCGAAATCTAGACAGGAGTCCTGCCATGCGTGAAAAGATCAAGCTCGAATCGACGGCTGGTACCGGTTATTTCTATACCACGACCAAGAACAAGAAGACCATGCCGGAAAAGATGGAGATCAAGAAGTACGATCCCAAGGCCCGCAAGCATGTCGCCTTCAAGGAAACCAAGCTGAAGTAATTCGGCGGGTCCGGTCAAGAAACCTCGCAAACGTCGCGGGGTTTTTTTTCGTCTTCGTTCCGAGGTGGGCTGCCTTGTCAGGATGGCGAGGGTTTGAACGCGTTGCAGAACCGCAGCTCTTCCGCGTAGGGGAAGAAATCGACGACGTGCCCGGCGCGAATCTTCGCCTGCGTTTCTTTCCAGAAGCCGACGTCGAGCAGGTCGTGGTGATACTTGAGGAAAGCTTCGCGCACCTTCGGTGATCCAAGCAGGAAGGAGGCGAACTCCTCGGGGAAAATGTCGTTGCGTGCGACTGAATACCAGGGTTCGCTCGACATCTCCATTTCCGGATACGGCGGCTCGGGGATGACGCGGAAGTTGCAGTCGGTCATGTATTCGATTTCGTCGTAGTCGTAGAAGACCACACGGTTGTAGCTGGTGACGCCAAAGTTCTTCCACAGCATGTCGCCGGGGAAGATGTTGGCGCTGGCAAGTTCGCGGATGGCGTTGCCGTATTCCAGAACGGCGTGATCGATCTGCGCCGGCGTGGCCGCGTCGAGATAGAGATTGAGCGGCGTCATTCGCCGCTCAATGTACAGGTGGCGGATGATCAGGTCGTTACCGTCTTCTTCCAGCAGGGAAGGTACCTGCGTTCTCAGCGCCTCCAGTAGCTCGTCCGAAAACCGGCTCTTTGGCAGCGCCACCAGCGAGAACTCAAGTGTGTCAGCCATGCGACCGACGCGATCAACCTGTTTGACGAGCAGGTATTTTGCCTTGACCGTCTCGTGGTCCACTTCCTTGGTCGCGGCGAAGACGTCCTTGATGATCTTGAAGACGTAGGGGTAGGACGGCAGCGTGAAGACCAGCATGACCATGCCGCGCACGCCGGGGGCGATGACGAACTGGTCGTCGGAATGGCGCAGGTGTGCCATCAAGTCGCGGAAGAACATCGTCTTTCCCTGCTTGCCGAGGCCGAGCATGGTGTAGAGCTCTGAACGCGGCTTGTTCGGGAGCATACTGAGCAGAAACTGGACGTAGCCCGAAGGCACTTCCATGTCGACCATGAAGTAGGCGCGCGACAGCGAAAAGAGCACGACGATCCGCCATGGTTCGAGCAATACCGTGTCGAGAAATAACTTGCTATCGGGCGTGTGGAGCACAGGAATGGCGAAGGGAGTTTCGACGGTGCCGTTGATCGCCTTGCCAAAGATGTAGGCGCCCTTGTTTCGGTAGAACGCGGAGTAAAGCACCTGGATCTGGACGTTGGCCTCGGCTTTTGGCCAACCGCCGAGGAAGCGTTCAACAGTGTTCACAATGTGGCCGACATCGCGATCGAGGTCTTCGAACGGCCTTTGCCAGTCGAAATCGAGAACGATCTGCTTGATTGTCAGGTGCAACCCGTGCCGCATCGGGTAGTAGCTCGAATAGACGGGCGGATCAGAGAGGATGTACTCGGTCGAAACGGCCGGGCGGGCGAAAACGTAGTCGTTATGGAAATACGTTCTATGCAAAAGCCTTGAACAAACCGAGTTGAAGAATGTCTCAGCGAGTTCGGGCTGTTTGTGGTTGATCAGTTGGCCGATATAGAACAGCTTGACTTGCTGCCAGGTGTCATAGGCAAGCGAGACGGTCGCGAACTTTTCGGCAAGAAAGCGAGCTGTTTCGCTCGCTCGGATGTCGTAGGACGGAATGCGTTCACGGACGGCTTGATGCACGCCTTTCCAGTCGCCGGCTTCGAAGAGGCGCTTGGCTTGCCGGCCGTATTCGCGGATCGACGAGTAGTGGCGATCGAAGCCTTCGAGCATCGCTTTGGCGATCTGCATGGCAACGGGATTCGAGCTGGTCGATATGTCCATAGGGGTCTGCCGGCAAGTTTCAACACGGGCGGTTGAAGGTTGGGATTGCTGCAATTCTTATGACAATCGAGAGGTTGCGCGTGCTGGCGATGCGTTGCCATTTCGGACATAATCGGCCGGCGCAGGTACCAGCGAGACGCCTGAAGGCTTACCGAAATGCTCGAAACGTTGTTGCACCAACAGTATTTTCAGCTGCAAAAGAAGTCCGTCAAGCAGGGTTGCTGGCGCGTGACTAGGATATAACCAAATCACCAACATGGAGTGAACATGAGCGAAAGTCTGATCAAGGTTCCGCAGGGCGGCCAAAAGATCGTCCCGGGGCAAGCCATTCCCGATAACCCGATTATTCCGTTTATCGAAGGGGACGGGATCGGCGTCGATATCACGCCGGTGATGATCAAGGTGGTCGACGCCGCAGTCGCCAAGGCCTACGGCGGCAAGAAGAAAATCCACTGGATGGAGGTCTATGCCGGCGAGAAATCGACCAAGGTTTACGGCGCCGACGTCTGGCTGTCGACCGAGACGCTGGAAACGCTCAAGGAATACTCGGTCTCGATCAAGGGACCGATGACGACGCCGGTCGGCGGCGGCATCCGTTCGCTCAACGTCGCGCTGCGTCAGGAACTCGACCTCTACCAGTGCGTTCGCCCGGTGCAGTACTTCAAGGGCGTGCCGTCGCCGCTGAAGAATCCGGAAAAGACCAACATGGTCATCTTCCGCGAGAACACCGAGGACATCTACGCCGGCGTCGAATGGCAGGCCGGCACCGATGCCTGCAAGAAGGTCGTCAAGTTCCTGCAGGAGGAAATGGGCGTCAAGAAGATCCGCTTCCCGGAAACCTCGTCTATCGGCATCAAGCCGGTGTCGAAGGACGGTACTGAGCGCCTGGTGCGCGCCGCGATCAAGTACGCCATCGCCAACAATCGCAAGTCGGTGACGATCGTGCACAAGGGCAACATCATGAAATTCACCGAAGGTGGATTCCGCGATTGGGCCTACGCGCTGGCGAAGAGCGAGTTTGGCGGTGTCGAGATCGACGGCGGGCCGTGGCTCAAGCTGCCGAACGGTATCGTCATCAAGGACGTCATCGCCGATGCCTTCCTGCAGCAGATCCTGTTGCGTCCGGCCGAATACGACGTGATTGCCACGCTCAACCTCAATGGCGACTACGTCTCCGACGCGCTGGCGGCGCAGGTCGGCGGCATCGGCATCGCGCCGGGCGCCAACATCTCCGATCAATACGCCTGCTTCGAAGCGACGCACGGCACCGCGCCGAAGTACGCCGGGCAGGACAAGGTGAATCCCGGCTCGCTGATCCTCTCGGCCGAAATGATGCTGCGCCACCTCGGCTGGACCGAAGCCGCCGACCTGATCATCAAGTCGATGGAGGCGGCGATCAGCGACAAGGTCGTGACCTACGACTTTGCCCGCCTGATGGACGGCGCCACCGAGGTGTCGTGCTCGGCCTTCGGCGACGCGATGATCGCGCGCATGTAATCCGCCGCCAAGCGCGTCAACCAAGAATCCCCGGCAACGGGGATTTTTTTCGACCATCGATCGCGTGCCTTGCCGGAATTCTTCGCGAAATTGCCACAGGCAGTGTTCGTCGTGCCAGGTTTTCTATTCCGTTGGCCGGATGAATTCGCTAGCATGGCTGCAACCATCGTGCGTTTCGGCTGAGGCCGTACCGAGAAGATTTTTTCGCAAGTCTTGAGGAGAAGTCATGAAGGTCTTGATCACGGGAGGCGCCGGCTTTCTCGGTCGGCGTTTGGCTAAACGCTTGCTGCAAAAGGGCGCGTTGAAGAACGCCGAGGGCGAAGAGGAAAAGATCGATCAGCTGGTGTTGTTCGACGCGGTGCCGGTGCTCGGTTTTTCGGATCCGCGGGTGCGGGTGGTGCAGGGCGACGTCGCTGACGCGGCGACCGTTGGTACGGTCATCGATGCGGAGACCGCGTCGATTTTCCACCTGGCGGCGGTGGTCAGCAGTCAGTCAGAGGACGACTTTGATTTGGGCATGCGCGTCAATCTCGATGCGACGCAAGTGCTGTTCGAGACGTGCCGCGCCGTGGGGCATTGCCCGAAGGTCATCTTCGCCAGTTCGCTGGCGGTCTATGGCGGCAATCTTCCCGAAGTGGTGCACGACGACACGGCGCTCAATCCGAAAACGTCTTACGGCGTGCAGAAAGCGATTTGCGAGCTGTTGCTCTCTGACTACAGTCGCAAGGGCTTCATCGACGGACGTGGCCTGCGCCTGCCGACGATCTCCGTGCGTCCCGGCAAGCCGAACAAGGCGGCTTCGTCGTTTGCCAGCGGCATCATCCGCGAACCGCTGAATGGCGTGGACACGGTCTGTCCGGTGACGGCCGACATGCATCTCCTGCTCATGTCGCCGCGCCAGGCGGTCGAGTGCATGATCTGGGCGCACGATCTGGGTGCCGAGGCGTTCGGGCAGACGCATGTGATCAACCTGCCCGGCGTGACGGTAACCGTCGGTGAAATGGTCGAAGTGCTTGGCAAGATCGCCGGACCCGGCGCAACGCGCAAGATCCATTGGGAAGCGGATCCAGCCGTGCAGCGCATCATCGGCACCTGGCCGACGCGCTGGGATGCGCGCCGCGCGCACATGCTCGGCTTCAAGGGCGATCAGGACTTCGAGAGCATCGTCCGCGCCTTCATCAAGGACGATCTGGTCGGGTAGTTGTGGCACAACGCCGCAGCGCGGCGGTGGCGCAGGCAAGAAAAAACCGCATCAGCCGGGTATGGCCGATGCGGTTTTTGTGTTTCGAAGGTCGGAAGCGTTGCCGATCAGAACTCCGGTACCCAGTCGGTCGGCACCTTGAACGAGTCGCGCAGCATGTACACCATCGGCAGGTTCAGGTTGATCTCGTTGGGGGGCGTTTCCATTTCTGACCACTTCTGGTACATCGGGTTGATCTGCACCGGCGGGATCGACGATTCAAACCATTTCTTGTAGAGCGGATAGATCTCGCCCTTGGTGATGATCCGTGTCACTTCGGTGTCGACGATTTTTTTGAACTCGGGGTCGTCCTTGCGCATCATGAGCGAGAGCGGCTGGATGGCGAGGTCGCCCTTGGTGATGACGTACTTCGTCTTGTTTTTCGAGGCCGCCTGCATCAGTTTCAGAAGAACGTCGTCCATCATGAAAGCGTCGGCCGTGTTGGTCTCCATCACCGAGAGCGAGCCGTCGAAGTCGTTGGTGATCAGGTTGCTGGCGCGCAGGGTGAGCTTCGAGTTCATCTGGTCGAAGGTCTTCTCGATGTTCGAGCCCCAGATGGTTACGACGGTCTTGTCTTTCAGATCGTAGATGGTCTTGATGCTGCTGCCTTCGCGAACCATCAGGCGCGTCACCGCCATGAAGGTCGGAATGGTGAAGGCGACCCGTCTGCGGTCGTCCGCCCGGTTTGGCGTGTTGGCACATTCGAGGTCGATCTGGCCGTCGATCAGCGCCGGATAGCGCGTCACCGAGGTCACCGGTACGAACTTGACTGCGAGGTCGGGGCGTTTCAAGTCGCGCTTGATGGCATCGACGACCTTCATGCAGATGTCGATCGAATAACCGATACGATTTCCGGCCTCGTCGAGATAGGAGAAAGGCGGTGCGATCTGGTAACCGAGCTTGATGGCGCCGTCCTGCGCGATCTTTTCGAGCGTTGTTGCCGCGATCGCGGAACTTGATACCAACAAGGCGAGCGTCAGGCAGGCGGCGCGCAGGCGATTGACTACGGAGATTCTGTCGGCTCCGACAAGTGCAGTTAACTTCAAGGTCGATCCTCCCGGAAAAGCATGTGATTATTGGCTGGCTCGGTGCGCAGGTACCAGGCACTTTGTGGCATTTTTTCCGCCATTTTTTTACCGGAACTGACTTTTCATCGGTCCGGCCGAGCAGCGGGTGTTTTTTCGCAGCCGTGGAAGGGTAGACCTTTGGTTTGCGGACAGTCAACAGAATATTAGAGATTGGCAATTGAATATCAACAAGCCAACTGCCCGTCCAGATGCGGGGCGTAGCCGATCTGCCCTCCAACCGCGATTCTCGTCAATGCCTTTCGGCGATCCACCGATTGAAGCAGGCGCGGGCGCTATCGATCAGTTCGCCCGCGGTCAGTCCGATCGGGCCGCAACCCTGCGCGACCAGCCCGTCGGCCGCACAACCATGCAGGTGCACGGCAGCGAGCAGCGCCGCCTGCGGCGGCCAGTGCTGCGCCAGCAATGCCACGACCAGACCGGTGAGCACGTCGCCGCTGCCGGCCGTCGCCAGTCCCGGATTGCCGCTTGTATTGACAAACCAGTCGCCGTCGGGCGTGGCAACGATCGTGCCGCACCCCTTGAGCGCGACGTGCGCGTTGTAGGTCGCCGACAGTTCGAGCGCCGCGCCAGGCCGGTCGGCCTGGATCTGTGCAATGCTGCAATCGAGCAGACGCGCAGCCTCGGCCGGGTGCGGCGTCAGCAAGGTCGGGAATTTCCGGGTCGCGAGCGAAACATGCAGATCGCCCTCGCAGGCGACCAGATTCAGCGCATCGGCATCGAGGACCAGCGGCAGCCTGAGGTTGACGACGCCGTCGAGGATGACGCCGGCCTCGTGGCTTGTTCCCATGCCGGGGCCGCAGGCCAGTGCGGTGAGCTCGGTCGTCAGCAGTTTGCCCGGCGAGCGCATCATCAGTTCCGGTTGCTGAATATCGAGCGCCGGTGCGTACTCGTCGAGCAGTCCGACATAGACGCGACCGCTGCCCAGGCGCAATGCCGCACGGGCTGCAAGCAGCGTTGCGCCGACCATGCTGCGTGTGCCGCCGAGAATGCCGGCGTTGCCGAAGCTGCCCTTGTGGCTGTTCGCCAGGCGCGGACGCAGAAGTTGCGCGAAAAGATCGGGGGCAACGGTGCGTCCTGTATCTTCCTTGACGGCGCTGGCGCCGACGTCGAGCGTCGCCAGCGAGACTTCGCCGCAGTGATCCGGCCCGTCGGCTGTTAGCAGGCCGGGCTTGTTGCCGATGAAGGTCAGCGTATGCGTGGCGCGGATGGTCTCGCCCAGCGTCCTGCCGGTGTCGGCGTCGAGTCCGCTCGGGCAGTCGAGTGCGAGGAGCGGACACGCGTCGCGCGCAGACAAGGCATTCGCCGTCCGGATCAGCCCGGCGTAGGGTTCCTCGATCGCGCGCGCGAGGCCGATGCCGAACAGGCCGTCGACGATCATCGACCAGCGGATGTCCTGCGGCACATCCGGATGGGTTGTTCCGCCTGCGGCGGCGAAGCGCCGATAAGCCGTGGCTGCGTCGGTCGGCAAACGGTCTTCGGCGCCGACGAAAACGACGTGTGTTTCGAATTGCCGATCACGCAGAAGACGCGCCATTTCGAAGGCATCGCCGCCATTGTTGCCCGGCCCGGCAAGCACGAGGATCGGCGCATCGCGCCGGGGGCAGATGAAGCTGGCCAGGTCGGCTGCAGCGCGCCCGGCGCGCTGCATCAGCGGTTGATCGGCCGCTGTCGCCTCGATGCGGCGCAGCGCGGCGGCACGAAAGAGAGGAGTGGAGGGCATGGCACGATCCAGCGAAAAAGAGCGGGACGGCCATTTAAGCACGAAGCCGGCGTGGGCGCTCCCTCCGCGCCGGCAGGGGGCGTGGGCTCTCGGCTATAATTGCGCCTTCTCCTTGTTTCCACGCAGGTTTCCTGCCCTTTCCCCAGGCTCGCCATGACCGACATTCTCTTTCTGCGCGGTGCTTCCGCGTTTTCGGCTTTCCGTCTTCAGGGTTTGCAGCAGCGCATCCAGGCGCTTGTGCCCGGTGCGCGTATCGTCAGCGCCGACTACCGGCACATCGTCAAACTGAACGCAACGCTGGATGACGGCGCACGGCGGCAACTGGGGGCCTTGCTTGAAGAGCATGGCGACGAAGGTCAGGCGAGCGGCGACCTCTATCTCGTGACGCCGCGCATCGGCACGATTTCTCCCTGGTCGTCGAAGGCGACGGATATTGCCTGGAACTGCGGGCTTTCGGCCGTTGAGCGCATCGAGCGCGGCGTGGCCTATCGCATCGAGGGCGTTTCGGCAGATCTTCGCGTTCAGGTCGCCGCGTTCCTGCACGACCGCATGATCGAAACGGTGCTCGCCGACTTCAGCGAGACCGCCGAACTCTTCCGCCACTTCTCGCCCAAGCCGATGACCTCGGTCGACCTCCTGCAAGGCGGGCGCGCCGCGCTGGTCGAGGCCAACGGCCGCCTCGGTCTGGCGCTGTCGGAGGATGAGATCGACTACCTCGTCGACCTCTTCGTCAGCAAGACGAAGCGCAATCCGACCGACGTCGAGCTGATGATGTTCGCGCAGGCCAACTCCGAGCACTGCCGGCACAAGATCTTCAACGCCTCGTGGGTGATCGACGGCCAGGCAAAGAAGGAGACGCTGTTCGGCATGATTCGCGAGACGCATGCCGCGAATCCGGACGGCAACGTCGTCGTCTACTCGGACAATTCCTCGGTCTTCGAAGGTACCCAGGTCGAGCGCCTGTGGCCGGCAGCCGACGGCACCTACGGTTGGAACGAGGAACTCACGCACATCCTCGCCAAGGTCGAGACGCACAATCACCCGACGGCGATCTCGCCCTTCCCCGGCGCTGCCACCGGCTCCGGCGGCGAAATCCGCGACGAGGGCGCGACCGGGCGCGGTTCCAAGCCGAAGGCCGGCCTCTGCGGCTTCTCGGTCTCCAACCTGAACATTCCCGAGGCGCAACAACCGTGGGAAGCCGAAATCGCCGGCTACGGCCGGCCGTCGCGCATCGCCTCGGCGCTCGACATCATGCTCGAAGGGCCGATCGGCGCGGCGGCGTTCAACAACGAATTCGGTCGCCCGAACCTCTCGGGCTACTTCCGCACCTATGAACAGCGCGTCGGCAGCGGCGCGGACGCCGTCGTGCGCGGCTATCACAAGCCGATCATGGTCGCCGGCGGCGTCGGCAACATCTCGGACGACCAGTCGTTCAAGTCCGAGACCTTCCCGGCCGGCACGTTGCTCATTCAACTGGGCGGCCCCGGCATGCTGATCGGCCTCGGCGGCGGTGCGGCGAGCTCGATGAGCACCGGCGCCAACAGCGAGGATCTCGACTTCGCCTCCGTGCAACGTGGCAATCCGGAAATGCAACGCCGCGCGCAGGAAGTGATCGACCGCTGCTGGCAGATGGGCGCGCCGAAAAACGACATTGCAGCCGTGGGCGACGGCAACCCTATCCTCTCTGTGCATGACGTCGGTGCAGGCGGCATCTCCAACGCCTTGCCTGAACTCGCGCACGGCGCTGGTTGCGGCGCGCGCTTCGAGCTGCGCGACGTGAAGATCGAGGAACCGGGCATGTCGCCGGCCGAAATCTGGAGCAACGAGGCGCAGGAGCGCTACGTGATGGCGATTCCGGCGAGCCGTCTGCCCGAGTTCAAGGCCTTCAGCGAGCGCGAGCGTTGCCCGTTCGCCGTGGTCGGCGTGGCGACCGACGACAACCGCCTGGTCGTCGCCGACCGACACTTCGGCAATAACCCGGTCGACATGGACATGGATGCGCTGCTCGGCAAACCGCCGCGCATGACGCGCGAGGTGGCGCACCTGCCGAGCGTCGACGTGCCCTTCGATCCGGCTTCGGTTGATCTGAAGGACGCGGCCTACCGCGTGCTGCGCCTGCCGGCCGTGGCCAACAAGACTTTCCTGATCTCGATCGGCGACCGCACGGTGGGCGGCATGACCGCGCGCGACCAGATGGTCGGCCCGTGGCAAGTGCCGGTGGCCGACGTCGCGGTAACGACGATGGGCTACCGCACGCTGCGCGGCGAAGCCTTCGCCATGGGCGAGCGCGCCCCGCTGGCGATCCTCGACGCGCCGGCTTCCGGCCGCATGGCCTTGGGTGAAGCGCTGACCAACATCGCCGCGGCGCGCATCGCCAAGCTCGGCGACGTGAAGCTCTCGGCCAACTGGATGGCACCGGCTGGCGTACCGGGCGAGGACGCGCGCCTGTTCGACACCGTGCGTGCCGTCTCCGACATCTGCCAGCAGATCGGCGTCTCGATTCCGGTCGGCAAGGACTCGCTCTCGATGCGCACGGCCTGGGAAGACGCTGGCGAGAAGAAGCAGGTCGTCTCGCCGCTCTCGCTGATCATCAGTTCCTTCGCGCCGGTGCAGGACGCCAGCCGCACACTGACGCCGCAGCTTCGACTCGATGCCGGTGAAACGGACCTGCTGTTGATCGACCTGGGCGCCGGCAAGAACCGTTTGGGCGGCTCGGCGCTGGCGCAGGTGTTCAACACCACCGGCTCGGTCGTGCCGGACGTCGATGAATCGGCGCTCTTGCCAGCCTTCTTCTACGCCGTGCAGAAGCTCGCCGCCGATAACCTGATCCTCGCCTACCATGATCGCGGCGACGGCGGCTTGTTCGCGACCGTCGGCGAGATGGCCTTTGCTGCGCATTGCGGCGTTTCGGTCGATGTCGATGCGCTGTGCGACGGTTCGCCAGCCGGCGTCGTTGCCGCGTTGTTCGCCGAGGAGCTGGGCGCCGTGCTGCAGATCCGCCGTGCCGATCGCACGCGCGTCATGACGCAGTTGCGCGACGCCGGCGTGCATGGCTACGCGAGTTTCATCGGTGCGCCGAATGCGAGCGACGACTTGCGCATCACCGCGCAAGGCAAGACCGTGTTCGCCGAGACGCGCGTCGATCTGCAGCGCGCCTGGTCGGAGATGACCTTCCGCATGCAGGCGTTGCGCGACAACCCGGAATGCGCGCAGCAGGAATTCGACCGCATCCTCGACCCATCCGACGCCGGTCTCTCCGTCGCGCTGACTTTCGACCCAGCGGTGGACATCGCCGCGCCGTTCATCGCGACGGGCGCGCGGCCCAAGGTCGCGATCCTGCGCGAGCAGGGCGTCAATGGCCACGTCGAAATGGCGGCGGCGTTCGACCGTGCCGGTTTCGCTGCGGTTGATGTGCATATGAGCGACATCCTCGCCGGCCGCGTCGCGCTGGCCGACTTCAAGGGTGCGGTTGCCTGTGGTGGCTTCTCCTACGGCGATGTGCTCGGCGCGGGCAAGGGCTGGGCGCGCACCATCCTCTTCAACCCGCGCGCGCGCGACGAGTTCTCGGCCTTCTTCGGCCGCGCCGACACCTTCGCGCTTGGTGTCTGCAACGGCTGCCAGATGATGAGCGCGCTGAAGTCGCTGATTCCCGGCGCCGACGCCTGGCCGCGTTTCGAGCGCAACAAGGTCGAGCAGTTCGAGGCGCGCTTTACGATGGTCGAGCTGCCTGAATCACCGTCGATGTTCTTCGGCGGCATGGCGGGCAGCCGGATGCCGGTCGTCGTCTCGCACGGTGAAGGCCGCGCCGAATTCGACTCGGCCGAGCAGCAGGCGCACGTGCCGGTCGCCATGCGTTACCTCGACAACTCTGGCAATGCGACCGAAGTCTATCCGTACAACCCGAACGGCTCGCCCGCCGGCATCGCCGGGGTGACGACGGCCGACGGCCGCTTCACGATCATGATGCCGCACCCGGAGCGGGTTTTCCGCAGCGTGCAGATGTCGTGGCATCCGGACAATCTCGGCGAGGATTCGCCGTGGATGCGCATGTTCCGCAACGCCCGCAAGTGGGTCGGTTAAGCGTCGGGAGGATAAGATGAGTCACGTTTTGAAGGAAACGCCGCACTTCAGCCATCTGAGCGAAACGCAGGTCGAGGGTACGCAGGTCTTCCACGGCAAGCTGCTCGACGTCCGCTGCGACCGTGTCGCGCTACCCGACGGCAAGGAGAGCACGCGTGAATACATCGTGCATCAGGGTGCTGCGGTCGTCATTCCCGTGCTGGATAACGGCGAGATGCTTTTCGAACGCCAGTTCCGCTATCCGCTCGGCAAGGCGCTGCTCGAGTTGCCGGCCGGAAAGATCGACCCGGGCGAGGATGTGCTCGTCACCGCCCGGCGCGAGTTGCTCGAAGAAACCGGGTACACGGCCGAGAAGTGGCGTCACGTCGGACTCGTACACCCCTGCGTCGGCTACTCGAACGAGCGCATCGAGATTTTTCTTGCCGAGGGGTTGCAGAAGCACGAATCAGGACAATCGCTCGATCACGAGGAGTTTCTCGACGTTCTGACGATGTCGCTCGACGAGGCGATCGAAGCCGTGCGCACGGGCGACATCACCGATGCGAAAACGGTCGCTTGCCTGTTCTGGGCGGAGAAGATTCTGCGCGCCGGGTGGTAATGCGGTACTGACGGGTTCGCCAGTCGACAAAAAACGCCGGATGGCTGTAAACCATCCGGCGTTTTGTCGTTCGCAGTCGTCGCTTAGTTGACCTTGGCTTTTCCGCGCAGCTCTTCAACCATCTTGTTGATCTGCTCGCCTTGAGCCTGCTGCAGGAGGCGTGGCTTGAGTTCCTCGAACGCCGGCGCATTGAGCGGGCGGGTGTCTTCGAGCTCGATGACGTGGTAGCCGAACTCGGACTTGACCGGCGTTTCGGTGTACTTGCCCTTGGCCAGCGCGGTCAGCGCGTCGCTGAACGGCTTGACGAAGTTGCCGGCGCTGGCCCAGCCGAGGTCGCCGCCTTTGTCCTTGGAGCCCGGGTCGATCGACTGCTTGGCGAGTTCGTCGAACTTCGCGCCCTTGCCGAGGTTGTCGATGATCGCCTTGGCTTCTTCCTCGGTCTTCACCAGGATGTGGCGCGCCTTGTACTCGGTGGAGCCGAGCTGCGACTTGATCTTCTCGTAGCCTGCACGCAGCTGGGCGTCGGAGACCGGGTTCTTCTTGAGGTAATCCTGGATGTAGGCGCGGATATAGATGGCGGCGCGGGCAGCGTCGGCCTGGGCGGCAACGTCGGGCTTCTTGTCGAGGCCGGCCTTCTTCGCTTCCTGAACCAGCAGCTCGCGGCGGATGAGCTCTTCACGCACGGCATTCTTCAGGTCCGGCGTATCCTGCGCGCCCTTGGCGGTCTGTTCGGCGATGAAGGCATCGGCGAGCGATTGCGAAATCGCGACGCCGTTGACCGTCACGAAAGTGGAGCCGGCGGCCATGACCGTGGCCGACATCAGGGTGCCGATGAACAGCGTCGCGGCAAGTTTCGAAAGTTTGTGCATGAGGTTGATTCCTTGAGTGTTGAGGAGGGGTGTCGCAGGGGAATGAGGCGGATGTCTTGGTCGGCACGGCCCCGAATGGTTTTAGCGATCTTCTTCCGGCGTCATCGACTGGATGCTCAGGGCATGGATTCTACTACGCATCAATTCGCCGAGTGCGTCGAACACCATGCGGTGCCGCTTGACCGTCGATTTTCCGGCAAACGCGTCGGCGACGATGAGCAGTCGGTAGTGGCCGCCGCCCTCGCGTGCGCCGGCGTGTCCGGCATGCAGGGCCGAGTCGTCGATGATTTCCAGCCGAACCGGCTTGAGTTCGGCCAGCCGCTCGTGGAACAGGGTTTCGATGTCGTCGGACAGGTTCAAGCGGGGAGCGCCTTCTTGAACGGCTTGACGATCACCTTCTCGTAGACGCCGGCGGCGATGTAAGGGTCGGCGTCGGCCCAGGCCTTGGCCGCTTCGAGCGACGGGAATTCGGCGACGATCAGGCTGCCGGAGAATCCAGCCGGCCCGGGGTCGGGCGCGTCGATTGTGGGGCACGGGCCGGCCAGGATCAGGCGGCCGTCCTCCTGCAGCGCCTTCAGGCGCTCCAGGTGGGCCGGGCGCGCGGCCAGGCGGGCGGCCAGCGAGTCGGCGCGGTCCTCGCCGACAATGGCGTAGAGCATCATTTTTTTTCCTCGACGTACTTCGACAGCATCAGGACCTGTGCCATGGCGAAGAGGAACATCAGGCCCATGCCGCCGAACAGCTTGAAGCTGACCCAGACGTCGGTCGACAGGTTGAAGGCGAAGGCGACGGCCAGGTTGGCGACGCCCATGAAGACGAAGAATCCGACCCACGACCAGTTGAGACGGTTCCAGATATGTTCGGGCAGTTCCAGCTGTTCGCTGAGCATGGTGCGGATGAAGTTCTTCTTGAAGAACAGCGCCCCGCCGGCCAGCGCAACCGCGAAGGCCCAGTAGAGCACGGTCGGTTTCCACTTGATGAAGGTCTCGTCGTGGAGAAACAGCGTCATCCCGCCGAAGACGGAAATGATCACCAGGCTTACCCAGAGCATGGTGTCGACCTTGCGGTTCCGAAACCAGACCCAGGCGATCTGGGCGAAGGTCGCAGCGATGGCAACGCCCGTGGCGACGTAGATTCCGGCGAACTTGAAGGCCGCGAAGAAGAGAATGACGGGGAACAGGTCGAAAAGAAATTTCATGATCAAACTGGCTAGAATGGCTTTTGATTATGGCTGATTCGGTGTCCGGCTGTCCAATGCGCGGCGTCGGATTGGCTCGACGCGGCGCTCGCTGATTCACTGCTACGGGCACATATGATTTCAGCGTGGGCGGTCAGCCGATGACAAACCGCACGGAGGTGAGCACGTGCCGTATCGCCATCGTTGACGACAGCGAGATCAATCTGCGCCCTGGTGAAGAAGCTCGATTCCTGCGAGCCGTGCCTGTTCCCGGATGCGCAAACGGGACTGGCCTGGTGTTCCGGGAATGCGCCGGATCCGGCCATCGTCGACTACATGACGCCCGCCTGCGCGCCGTTGCCGGACGGGAAGGGGCCGGTGCTGATGATCACAGTCAACGACGACAAGGGCGTGCGCTACGAAGCCCTGGAAAAGGGCGCGACGGATTTCCTGACCAAGCTTCGAGCCGCAAGAAACTCGCCGACAAGGCTGCGTGGCTGGCGGAGGAAGTCGAGAAGGCGACGGCTGCCGTGTATTTGCGTGAGCAGGAACGGTTGTTCCGCATGTCGCGCGCGGCCGAGTTCCGCGATCCCGAGACGGGCGCGCATATCCAGCGCATGGCCAACTATTCCAGCCTGATTGCCCGGCAGTTCGGTCTGCCGGAAGCCGAGCTGAAACTGATTCTGCACGCCGCGCCGATGCACGATGTCGGCAAGATCGGCATTCCCGACCAGATCCTGCTGAAGCCGGGGCGCTGACAGCGGAAGAGTTTGAGACGATGAAGACGCACACGACGATCGGTTTCGAGTTGCTCAAGGGCAGAGATTCGACGATCCTGCAAGCCGCGACGACGATTGCGGTGGCTCACCAAGAGAAGTTCGATGGTATCCCTACGGCGTCGCTGGCGAGGCGATTCCGCTGTTTGGGCGAATCGTTGCAGTGGCCGACGTCTTCGACGCGCTGACGTCGGAACGTCCGTACAGGAAGGCGTGGACGGTCAAGCAGGCGGCGGGGCTTTTGCGCGACGGGCGTGGGCGGCATTTCGATCCGGCCTGCCTGGACGCCTTCTTCGCCAGTTGGGCCGAGGTGATGGCGGTGTATGCGACGCTATCGCGACGTGGTGGCGCCGATTCTTTGAATTGGCGGGTGGTGTCGGTGACGAGGGGAGAAGACAATGAGTTCGGCAGTGGTTTTTGATCGCGCCCAAGCGCTGGAGCGTTTGGGTGGGGATGAGGAGTTGCTCGATAGCGTGGCCAGCCTCTTCGTCGAGGAGAGCGCGAGCTATCGCCGCGCCCTCGTCGACGCGCTGGATTCCGGCGACCCGGCGGCGGTCCAGCGCGAGGCGCACACGGTCAAGAGCGTGTGCGCGACGTTTTCGTTCGAGGCCGGACGCGAGCTTGCCTTGCGGCTCGAACAACTCGCCGCCGCTGGCCATCTGAACGGCGCCGACACGCTCACCGCCGAGCTACTCGCGGCCGTGGATACGCTGGCCGGGGCGCTCAAGGCGTAGCCGTCGCCCCGGCCTGTTTCGCCGTCGGCAGCGACTGCTGCAGGAGAATCAGCGAACGCCCTTGCAGGGTGACCAGATTGCCGCGCGCGTACTGTTTTTCCGCGCTGACGAGTTCCGGGGCGGTCGTATCGACGACCACCCGCCAGCGCATGCGTCCGCGGAAGCCGGGAATCTGGAACGGAATCGGCTCATGGTGGGCGTTGATCAACAGCAGGAAGTCGTCGTCGCGTACCTGCTCGCCGCGCTCGTTGACCTCGCCGATCGCATCGCCGGCCAGATACATGCCGAGGCAGCGCGCGAAACCGAGGTCCCATTCCGCATCGCTCATCTCCAGCCCGTCCGGGTTGAACCAGAGGATGTTCTTCTCGCCACTGACGAGGCCGTGCGGCTGGAAGAAGCTCTCCCGGCGGAAGATCGGGTGCGCCTTGCGCAGCGCGACGATGCGGCTGACGAAGGCGAGGAAGTCCGTGTCCGCCGGCGATAGCGACCAGTTGATCCAGCTCGTCTCGTTGTCCTGGTTGTAGCCGTTGTTGTTGCCCTGCTGGCTGCGCCCCATCTCGTCGCCGGCGAGCAGCATCGGTACGCCTTGCGAGAGGAAGAGGGTGGTCAGCAGGTTGCGCTTCTGGCGCGCGCGCAGCGCGAGGACGTCCGGATCGTCAGTCGCGCCTTCGACGCCGCAGTTCCAGCTCAGGTTGTTCGACTCGCCGTCCTGGTTCTTCTCGCCGTTGGCCTCGTTGTGTTTCTTCTCGTAGCTGACCAGATCGTGCAGCGTGAAGCCGTCGTGCGCGGTGATGAAGTTCACGCTGGCGTAGGGGCGTCGGCCGTTGTGCGCGTAGAGGTCGCTGGAGCCGGTCAGGCGGCTGGCCAGGTCGCCGATCAGGCTGCCGTCGCCTTTCCAGTAGGCGCGAACGGCGTCGCGGTACTTCGCGTTCCATTCGCTCCAGCGCGCCGGGAAGTTGCCGACCTGATAGCCGCCTTCGCCCAGGTCCCAGGGCTCGGCGATCAGTTTGACGCGCGCGAGGACCGGGTCCTGCTGGATGATGTCGAAGAAGGCGCCGAACCGGTCGACCTCGTGCGCCTCGCGCGCGAGCGTGGCGGCGAGGTCGAAGCGGAAACCGTCGATGTGCATCTCGGTGACCCAGTAGCGCAGCGAATCCATGATCAGCTGCAGCACGTGCGGATGCATCATGTTCAGCGTGTTGCCGCAGCCGGTGTAGTCGCGGTAGTAGCGCAGGTTGTCCGGCATCAGGCGGTAGTAGGCGGCGTTGTCGATGCCGCGGAAGCTGAGCGTCGGGCCGAGGTGGTTGCCCTCGGCCGTGTGGTTGTAGACGACGTCGAGGATGACTTCGATGCCCGCCTTGTGCAGCGCCTTGACCATCGATTTGAACTCGCCGACCGGGTCGTCGCTGGCGGCATAGCGCGCATCGGGCATGAAGTAGCCGAGCGAGTTGTAGCCCCAGTAGTTGCTGCGACCGTTCTCGACGAGATGGCGGTCGTCGACGAAGGCGTGGATCGGCATCAGCTCGACGGCGGTGACGCCGAGCTGGTGCAGATGCTTGAGCACGGCCGGGTGGGCCAGCGCCGCGTAGGTGCCGCGCTGCTTCTCGGGGACCTCCGGGTGCAGCTTCGTGAAGCCCTTGACGTGCAGTTCATAGATCAGCGAATCGCTCCACGCCGTCGCCGGCGGCCGGTCGTTGCCCCAGTCGAAGTGGTCGTCGACGACCTGCGACTTGGGCATCAGGACGGCGTTGTCGCGCCAGTCGAACGACAGATCGGCGTGTTTTGCGCCGATCTTGTAGCCGAAGTGGGCGTCGTGCCAGCGCAGGCGATTTGTCGCGCATCGCGCGTAGGGGTCGAGCAGCAGCTTGTTCGGGTTGAAGCGGTGACCCTGTTCCGGCCGGTACGGACCGTGCACGCGGTAGCCGTAGAGCAGACCGGGGCGTTCGCGCGGCAGATAGCAGTGCCAGATGAAATCGGTCTGCTGCGGCATGGCGATGCGCTCGATTTCGCGCCGCCCGTGTGTGTCGAACAGGCACAGCTCAACTTTCGTCGCGTGTTCCGAGAAGAGCGCGAAATTCACGCCCTCTCCGTCCCACGTCGCACCCAAGGGGCAAGGCTTGCCCGGCCACACCGGGCGCGCGGTTTTGATCACAGGTTTGTCCATCACGATGCTCCGATCGCTTGAATTGCGTCAATGGGCGTTGCTGGAGACAGAGAATTGCCACGAGGCGCCCGTGGCGCACCAATCGAGCCCGCCAGATCGGCGTGGCGTCTCACCTGAATATAGCCGACACGACCGCATCCTGGCGATCCCGACGGGCGTGGAACAGGGCAATCGCATTTGGAATGCTCAACACCTACCACAGAGACGCAGAGCCACAGAGGATTCACAGAGAAAGGCAGAAAACCGGGAACCCCTTGTCCGGTTACGGCCTATGGCTGGTACGTCTGGGGGGCGACGATGGTGATGCGTTCGTCGAAGTCGAACTCGGTCAGGCGAATGCCGCGCCGCTCGGCCTGAATACGCCGTTCGGCGCAGCCGGGGGGCGGGAAACCGTCGGTCTTGCGCCGATCCTGG
>NZ_JAGOIT010000008.1:0-23662 GCF_017995515.1 Propionivibrio sp. | reverse complement strand
GGGGGCGACGATGGTGATGCGTTCGTCGAAGTCGAACTCGGTCAGGCGAATGCCGCGCCGCTCGGCCTGAATACGCCGTTCGGCGCAGCCGGGGGGCGGGAAACCGTCGGTCTTGCGCCGATCCTGGCGGCTGCGGGCAACGTACGCCGCTGCGTGCGGCGACGATTCCGGCATGGCTGGCTGGACTGCAAGTTCGCAAGGCGGCGTGAGCAACATGGCGCGTACCTGATTAGTGTGAAATACGTCACAAAACCAGCCTAGGCCATCGTTGCGCTTGATGCAAGCGAACGCTCAGCGCGGCGGGGTGAGCAGCCTGGCCGCCAGATCCGGTGTGCTGTTCGACGGAACGACGCCGAGCAGCGGCGCCTTGATGCGTGCCGTCAGCGCGGCCAGGTTTTCGTCGAAACGCGACATGGCCGGATCGGTCCGGTTGGCGACCCAGCCGGCGAGTTTGAGGCCGTGCGCCGCGATCGCCTGCTGTGTGAGCAGCGCGTGGTTGATGCAGCCCAGCCGCATGCCGACGACGAGGATGACGGGCAGGCCGAGCTGTTCGGCCAGGTCGGCCGAGTCGGCGTGCGGGCCGAGCGGCACGCAGAAGCCGCCGGCGCCTTCGACTAGCACCGCGTCGGCGAGGCTGCGCAGCGTGTCGAACGAATCGACGATGCGGTCGATGTCGATCGAGCGGCCTTCCTCGATGGCGGCGATGTGCGGCGCGATTGCCGGATGAAAGAGGTAGGGATTGACCAGTTCGCGCGGGGCGACGACACCCGAGGCGGCGATCAGCGCCTCGACGTCGTCGTTGCAACCGTGCTCGTTGGTTCCGGCTGCCACCGGCTTCATGCCGACGGCCTTCACGCCCTGGCCTTTCAGCGCGAGGAGCAGCGCGCAGGTGACGAAGGTCTTGCCGACTTCGGTGTCGGTGCCGGTGACGAACCACGCGGGGGCGGGTGAATGGCTGGATGCGGTCATAGGGTTCCGTAGGCGAGGATGACGTCGTAGCTGGCCGGCAGTCCGGCCGGTTCACGGTAGTTTTCGTAGGCGGCTTCGAGCTGGCGCCAAGCCGCGCGGCCCATCATCCCGCTGCGCCCGCCTTCGCCGACGTTCTGCGCGCCAATGGCCTTGACGGCGCGCAGCAGCGTCTTCAGGTCGGGGTAGTGGACGACGTGTTTCTCGCGCCGCAGGGCGACGTTCGAGAAACCGGCGCGCGCCAGTGCGTCGGCGATATCGTCGGCCTCGCTGAAGGGCAGCGTGTGCCGGTGCCGGTCGATGCCGCTGAACGCTTCGCGCAGCTCGAAAAAGGTGCCCGGGCCGAGCGTGCTGAGCGCCAGGCGTCCGTCCGGTTTGAGTACGCGCGCGGCTTCGCCGAAGACCGTTTGCGCGTCGCACCACTGGATCGTCAGGCTTGACCACCAGAGATCGAAGCGGTGTTCGCTGAACGGCAGTTTTTCGATGTCGGCGGCGAAGCAGACATCGGCAACCTCGCCGGCGATTTCGAGCATGGACGGCGCGAAGTCGACGCCGGTGATGTGTGCGGCCGGAAACCGCAAACGCAGGCACTGCGCGCCATAGCCGGTACCGCAGCCGGCGTCGAGAATGTGCGCCGGCGCGGCGTCTCGCAACGCTTCAAGCAGTCGGTCGCAGACGCGCCGCTGGACGACGGCGGCCGCGTCATAGGTGGGGGCGGCGCGGTCGAACGATTCGCGAACGCGTTGCTTAAGAGCGGGCGGCAGCATGGCAGTACTCGCCAATGAGCTTGGCAAAATTCTCCGGGGCGTGAAGGAAAGGCGCGTGCGCCGCGTCGGGCAGCACTTCCAGTTCGGCTTCGGACAGGTTCGCCGCGAGCCATTGCGCCGCCGCCAGGGGCATCAGCGGATCGTGCGCGCCGTGAATGAGCAGCGCCGGCGTGGCGACAGCCGCGATTGTCGCACGCAGGTCGACGTCGCGCAGCCAGGCCAGGCCCTCGAGCAGGGTTTCGATCGTGGCAGGCAGAGCCGGCTGCAGCTGCTTGTTGAGCGCACGGCCGATGCCGCGCGCCTGGGTGTCGCCCTGATTGATGAGCGCGATGAAACGCTGCAGCGTGGCGGTGGCGTCGTGCTCGATCGCTTGGCAAAAAGTGTCAAGCAGCGCGGGTTCTTGCGCAGGGAGCCAGTCAGTGCGCTTGATGAAACTCGGCGTAGCGCCGACGAGGATCAGCCCGGCGAGCGTTCGCTTGGTCTGTGCGGCGATCTGCAGCGCGAGCATGGCGCCGAGCGACCAGCCGCAGACGTAGGCACCGTCGGGAATGCGGGCAGCGAATCGGCTTGCCGTCTCGATGAACGAAACCGGTTCAGGCGCAGCGTCGCCGTAACCCGGCAACGCCAGCGACGTGACGTTGAAGCGAGCTTCGAGCGCGGGCCGTGCCGCATCCCAGGCCGCCGGGCCAAGGCCCCAGCCATGGATCAGCACCAGCTCCGGCTTGTTCTCATGTGCTCCGCTGGCGTTCATGCGAGCTCCCGCAGCGCGAGCACGAGCTGCTCGACTTGTTCGTTCGTATGTGCCGCGGTCAGCGAGACGCGCAGGCGCGCCGTGCCCTTGGGCACCGTCGGCGGGCGAATGGCGGGTACCCACAGGCCGCGTTCGAACAGCGCGTTGGCCACGCGCAACGCTTCGTGGTTGTCGCCGATGATGATCGGCTGGATGGCCGTGGGCGACGGGACGAGTTGCCAGCGCGTATTGGCCAGTCCATCGCGCAGCTGAGCGGTGAGCCTCTGCAGGTGTGCGCGCCGCTCGTCGCCGTGTTCGATCAGGTCGAGGCTGGCGAGCAATGCACAGGCGATGATCGGACTCGATCCCGTAGTGAAGATGTAGGTGCGTGCGCGTTGCAGCAGCCACTCGATGACCGTGGCCGATCCGGCGACAAATGCGCCGGACGCGCCGGCGGCCTTGCCGAGCGTGCCCATGTAGATGATGCGTTCGGCGTGCGGCAGGGCGAAGTGGGCGAGTGCGCCGCGCCCTTGCGGCCCGAGTACGCCGAAGCCGTGCGCGTCGTCGATCACCAGCCAGGCGTCGAAGCGTTCGGCGAGTTCGAGGAGTTCCGGTAGCGGTGCCAGATCGCCGTCCATGCTGAACACCGCGTCGGTGAGGATCAGCTTGCGTTTGGCCGTGCTCGCGCCGAGCATCCGTTCGAGCACCGCCAGATCGCCATGCGGGTAGCGCTGGCTTTCGGCGCGCGAGAGCTGCACGGCGTCGATCAGCGAGGCGTGGTTGAGCTTGTCGGCGAAAACCGCGTCGCCGCGCCCGACGAGCGTCGGTACGATGGCGAGGTTGGCCATGAAGCCGGTCGACAGCAGCAACGCCTTGGGGAAACCGGTGAAGGCAGCCAGTTGCAGCTCGAGTGCCTCATGCGGCAAGAGATGTCCGCTGACGAGGTGCGAAGCGCCCGAGCCGACTCCCCAGGTCCGCGCGCCGGCGCTGGCGGCTTCAATCAACGCTGGATCGCTGGCCAGACCGAGATAGTCGTTGCTGCAAAAGCTGATCAGTTCGCGGCCATCGGCGCGTGCCAGCGGGCCGCATGAAGTCTCCAGCGTTCGCCGGCGACGACGTAGTCCGTCGCTTTCGAGCTGTGCCAGTTGGTGAGCGAGTTCTTCGTGCAGGATGGATGGGGTCATCGGATCTTGACGTGTCGGGATGGGGTATCCGGGGCTATCGACTGACGCGGAAATATCGGCGAGGTGCCGCCGCAGGACGGCTCGACACCTCGCTCGCGATTGCGTTCAGGCAAAACTCAGAGGACGAGCCGGCCGACGTACCAGAAGAGTGCGGAGATCAGTGCCGAGCACGGAATCGTCAGAATCCAGGCCCAAACGATGGTTCCCGCAATTCCCCAGCGCACTGCGGAGAGTCGTTTGGTCGCGCCGACGCCAACGATCGCGCCGGTAATCGTGTGCGTCGTCGACACGGGAATTCCCAGCGCAGTGGCAAAGAACAGCGTCGCTGCACCGCCGGTCTGGGCACAGAATCCACCGACCGGGCGCAGCTTGGTGATCTTCTGCCCCATCAGTTTGATGATGCGCCAGCCGCCGAAGACGGTGCCAAGGCCGATGGCCGAATAGCATGCAACGACGACCCAGTAGGGAACATGCTCGTTGGTCTTTGTTATGCCGGCGGAGATCAGCAGCATCCAGATGATTCCGATGGTCTTTTGCGCGTCATTCCCGCCATGGCCCAGGGCGTACGCCGACGCCGAAAGCAACTGTAGCCGGCGCGACCATGTGTCGACGCGTCTTGGAGTGCTCTTGCGGAACACCCAGGAGACGAGGATCATCATCAACGAACCCAGCGCCATGCCGAGCAGCGGCGAGATCAGGATGAACGAGACAACCTTGACGACACCCCCTGTAATCAGAGCGCTGGGGCCGGACTTCACGAGCGCAGCGCCGATCAAGCCACCAATCAGGGCGTGCGACGACGAAGAGGGAATCCCGTAGTACCAGGTGATGACGTTCCAGGCGATGGCGCCGACGAGCGCGCCGAAGACGACGTAGTAATCAATGGCGTGGGGCTCGATGGTGCCCTTGCCGACGGTTGCGGCCACTTTGAGTTCAAAGACGAAAATGGCGGCGATGTTACAGACGGCGGCCATCGCAACGGCGGTATGCGGTTTCATCACCCGCGTCGACACGACCGTGGCAATGGCGTTGGCCGCGTCGTGAAATCCGTTCATGAAGTCGAACGCGAGCGCCATGAAGACGAGCAGCGCAATCACGCCGAAACTAATGTTTGCGGTATCCATGTGCTGCGCCGATCAGGAATTTTCGAGGACGATGCCTTCGATGATGTTCGCCACATCCTCACAGCGATCGGTGACGGTTTCCAGAAGTTCGTAGACGGCCTTGAACTTGATCAGCTCGCGTACGTCCGGTTCTTCGCGGAACAGACGCGACATCGCGCCGCGCATTTCGCGGTCGGCGGCGGATTCGAGCTGGTCGACCTCGCTGCAGAGCTTGAGGATGTCGGCGCCGTTGTCCATCGAGTGCAGCAGGGCAACCGCCCCTTGCACTCTTTCGCAGCAGGCGAGACAGAGTTCGCCGAGCTTGATGGCTTCCGGCGTGATGTGCCGCACGTTGTACAGCGTGACGGTGTGGGCGACGTCCTGGATGAGGTCGAGGATGTCGTCGAGGCTGGTGATCAGTTGGTGGATTTCTTCCCGGTCGAGCGGGGTGATGAACGATTTGTGCAGCTGACGCATGGTTTCGTGCGTGATTCCGTCGGCCTTGTTCTCGATTTCATCGATCAGGTCGCATTGCCTGGCCGCTGCTTCGTCGGAATCGTTGAGCACGGTGAGCAGCTTGACGAGTGCCTGGCTGCCCAGGACGATCTGTTCGGCGTGGGTATTGAACAGCTCAAAGAACTTGCCCTCTTGAGGCATGAAACGCGCAAACATGGATTTACTCGGTGGTTGAAATCGGGCGAGATTTTACCACCGCGAAAAAGTTCCCCCGCGATAAATTTACCTTGTTGGGTGATGTGCAGCCGACGGATGCCGTTGTTTATGCAACGAGTTTTTTCATGCTGGCTTGCGCGCGACGAGCCCGATCAAGGCCGAGCGGCCCTTGTGGGCGACCCCTTCGGCAACGTCGTCCTCGTATTCGACGAGTTCCTCGATCTGCCAGCCGGAAAACGCCTGGCGCAGAAAGCGCGCGGTGTACAAGTTCTCGATCTGCGACGGGCCGCCGGTGCGGTAATCGAGCTGTTTCGGCGTGTAGCCCTGCAGCAGGATGCGTCCACCGGGACGGGCGAGTTGCTTCATCACGGCGAACTGTCGCTCGCGTTCCGCACCGTTGACGAACTGGATAAAAATGCCGACGACCCAGTCGAAGTGTCCGGTTGATTCGTCCGGCGGCCAGTCGGACGCCAGTATGTCGGCGAGCAGGAAATTCACCTCGACACCGCGTCCGGCGGCGAGGCGCCGCGCCTTTTCAATGGCGACCGGTGCGATCTCGACGGCGGTGACGCGCAAGCCCTGTTCCGCCAGCCACACTGAATTCCGGCCTTCGCCGTCGGCAATCGACAGGGCCGTCGCACCGTTCTGCAGCAGGTTCGCGCGGCGGGCGAGAAAGCGGTTGGGTTCGGTGCCGAAGAGATAGTCCTCGCCAGCGCTTTCGTATCGCTGGCTCCAGATGTTTTTCTGGTTCATGTCGTCTCCTGTTTCGAAGAAGGCAATGAGACTACTGCACCAAGGCTTCGTTCAGCGCGTTTGCGGTGGCTTGTCCGAGATGGGCGATTTCTTCGTCGCCGACGATGTAGGGCGGCATCAGATACACCGTATTGCCGATCGGGCGGATCAGCGCCTCGTTCGCGAGCGCGGCGCGGTAGAAACGGCGTGAGAAGGCGGGATCGCTGGTGGTTACGTCGAAGGCGACGATCATGCCGCGCTGGCGCAGGTGTTTGATCTGCGGGTGATCGGCGAGCGGTGCGAGCGCGTTCCACAGCTTTTGCGCGCGGGCGACGTTCTGCTTGAGGACGTCGTCTTCCACGAAGATATCGAGCGTGGCCAGCGCCGCGCGGCAGGCGAGCGCGTTGCCGGTGTAGGAGTGCGAGTGCAGGAAGCCGCGCGCCGTCGCGTCGTCGTAGAACGCGCCGTAGACAGCGTCGGTCGTGAGCACGATGGAGAGCGGCAGGTAGCCGCCCGAGATGCCTTTCGAGAGACAGACGAGATCGGGCCCGATGCCGGCCTGCTCGTGCGCGAAGAAGGTGCCGGTGCGTCCGCAGCCGACGGCGATTTCGTCGCAGATCAGATGTACGTCGTAACGGTCGCAGAGCGCGCGCGCCAGGCGCAGGTATTCCGGGTCGTACATCGCCATGCCGCTCGCGCACTGGATCAGCGGTTCGACGATCAGTGCGGCGATCGTTGCGTGATGCTGCGCCAGATGCGCTTCGAGCGCGGCGGCGGCTCGGCGTGCGACGTCGGCCGGCGTTTCACCGTCGCGCGCCTGGCGCGCGTCTGGCGAGGGTACGGTCGCTGCGGCGCGGATCAGTGGCGCGTAGGCGTCCCTGAAGAGCGCGACGTCGGTGACTGCCAACGCGCCGACCGTTTCGCCGTGGTAGCTGCCTTCCAGACAGAGGAAATCCTTCTTGTCTTCAAAGCCGCGATTGCGCCAGCTGTGGAAGGACATCTTGAGCGCGATCTCGGTCGCCGACGCGCCGTCGGAGGCGTAGAAAGCGTGGCCGAGCGCGCCGCCGGTCCGCGCCGAAAGCCGTTCCGACAGCTCGACGACCGGCCGGTGCGTGCAGCCGGCGAGGATGACGTGCTCGAGCTCATCGAGCTGTGCGCGCAAGGCCGCATTGATGCGTGGGTTGCAGTGCCCGAAGAGGTTGACCCACCACGAGCTGATGCCGTCGAGGTAGCGCTTGCCGTCGAAATCGTAGAGCCACGCGCCCTCGCCGCGCGCGATCGGGATCAGCGGCAGCGACCCGGCGTCGGTATTCGCATGCTGCTTCATCTGCGTGCACGGGTGCCAGACGGCGGCGAGGCTGCGCTGCAGCAGGTCGGCGTTGCTCATAGTCGCGCCGTCAGTGCAGCGTCTGCGACGGCGCGTTCTGCTGTTCCGGCAGCTCGGCGTGCACCGTGTCGCCCTCGGCGTTCGGGTAGAGCGGGGCGCCGCAGTCGTCGCAGAACTCGAAGGGGAACTGCTGCTCGTGGACGATGATTTCCTTGATGCCTGATTCGCGCAGCAGCGCTTCGACTTCGCCGGCGACCTCGGTTGTCTCGTCCTCGCTGCCGAGCAGCGGCCAGATGACGCCGTGGAAGATCGCGTCGCTGTCGCGTGGGCCGAAGGCGATGCGATATTCCTCCAGGCGTTTGTCGTGGAAGCCGCCGATGACGGCGCGGAACGCTTCGGCTGGCTTGCCCAGCGTCGTCTGCAGGAAGGCGACCGAAGCGCGCAGCGAATACGGGCGCGAGGCCATGTCGCCCATGCGACAGGCCGAGTGGTACGAATCGGCGAGCAGCGTCTGGAAGGCGCTGCCGGTGAGCAGCGGTTCGAGGCAGGGCGCGCCCTGCTTGACCCACTCCTTCAACGCCGATTCGCGCGTGCATCCGTCGGTCTCGTTCCAGCGGAAGAGCGGCATGCCGCGCGGCACCGCGATTGCGCCCAGAAGATAGCGGGTGTCGGAGAGGAACTGGTTGGTCTCCGGCATCGTCTCCAGGTCGAGCTTCAATGCGCTGTTGCACAGCGCCGCGCCGCCGAGATCGCGCATCAGCTGCCAGGTGTCGACGAACGTTCGCGGCAACTGGTCCGGGCTGTACAGGTAATCGGTCAGCGTCAGCTGCGCGTTCGCCGAGAAGACGTGCGCGCCGAGGTGCGTTTTCAGCATCCCGAGCGTGCTCTTCGGGATCGTCCCGTTCGGGATGGAAAAGCGCGACCAGGCGAGTATCGGCACATTGAACAGCAGGATGTCGTAGTCGCGCCCCTGATGCGTCATCACGCAGGATTCGGCGCAGGCTTCGACGGTGTCCGCCAGCGCGTCGTGCGCGGCGGCATTCGAGTCGAACAGACGGTCGAGCGAAGCGTTCAGATCGTCCTCGGCGCTGTCCTGCAACAGCTTCTCGACGAGTTCAACGAGCTGCTTCTCCCAGAAGACTTCTTCCAGCTTGCCGCCGGAATCAGCGAGTCCTGTCGCCAGGCGACCCAGCTCGGTCGCGTCGGCCGAGATACGTTTGCGGGAGGAGAGGCGGTTGCGTTTCATGTTGATTGACCCTGCGGCGTGACAATCCGGCATTGTAGCAAGGCAGCGCCGGATCCGCCGGGAGCGGTAAATGGGCGCTGGGCGATCGCGTGAACTGCAAATCCACCACGGAGGCGCGGAGGCACAGAGGTCACGCAGAGAACGGCAAAGAACGAAATGTATCGCTGCAAACTGCACGGTCTTTCTCTGTGAAACCTCTGCGTCTCTGTGGCGGGTATTGAGTCTTCATACCGCGCTGCCTACGCTCCGCTCCCCGTCTTCTTCGGCGGCAGGAAGAACTCGCGTGGATTGCGCCACAGGCATTTGAGCACGGCACCGACGATCATGCGCCAAGGGGTGTCCGAAACCTGGCGCGAGCGCAGGGCGATGTTGAGCGCCAGCGCGAAGCTGACCGAGAGGTTGACGAAGCCGATGGCGGCGACGCCGAGCACGGCCCAGAGCAGCAGGCCGAGGTTGGGCGCGAAGTCCGAGCCGACGACGGCCAGGCCGACGAAGGCCGAGGAGAAGGCGACGTGCCGGATGTCGAGCGGCAGGCCGAAGAGCACGCCGAAGATCGTCGTGCCGCCGAGAAGGAAGCCGAATAGGAAGTTCCCGGAGAGTGCGCCGAGGTTGTCGCCGATGTAGTTGGCGACGCGTCGCATGCGATATTCGCCGAACAGGCGCTTGGGCCAGTTGAGCTGCAGGATGCGCTCGGGGACGCGGTTGTACGCGGCGTAGTTGTCGAAGTAGCCGTTGATCAGGCCGGCGAGGAACAGGCAGAGGCCGGCAATCGCGGCGTAGAAGACGGCGCCGCTGGCGATCAGGCTCTGTTCCTCGAGCAGGTGGGTGGCCTTCTCGGCGTCGACGAAGTGCGTGCCGCTGATCGCCAAGACGAGATAGCCGATCAGTGCTGCGAGCGGCACGGCGACGCCGACGTTGCCGAGGATGGCGACCAGCTGGCTGCGCACCGTGCGCGCGATCAAGCCGGTGAGCTGTTCGATGTCGCGCAGCTTGCCGCCCGACTGGCTGATCGTCGCCGCGATGGCGTTGGCCGTCATCGCCGACTGCTTGGTCGCCACCGTGCCATGCACGATGTGGATGAGACAGAAGCCGAGGCCGTAGTCCAGGCAGTAGGCGAGGGCGGCCGAGAGCGGCGGCATTGATGCCTTGGACAGGAGAATCTTGAGGCAGGCCATGAAGGCGACGATGAAGCCGCCGATCGCCGCCGAGCGCGCCATGGTCATGTATTCCGCGCGTGTCTCGGTGATGTAGTGCTCGCCGTGCGCGCTGGCGTTGTCGGTGACGCGCAGCGCGATCAGCTGCGTGTTGTTGCGCCAGTGCCGGCGCAGGTTGTTGCGCTGGCACTCCTCGTCGATCAGGTGCGTGAAAGTGCGCACGATCGGCAGGTGCGCGGTGACGCCATCCGGGTCTTCGCGCAACGCTTCCAGGATGTCGAGCAACTCCTCGCTGCGCCGGATCAGCTGCTTCAGGCGCTGCAGATGGTAGGTCAGGCGGATGCTCGTGCCGTCACGTCCGGCGCGCTTGTGGATGCGCTCGATGACGGAGAGGCATTGGTCGAAGAGCACGCGCAGGTGCCTGTCGTCGCTGATCGTCGCGTCGGGGTTGCGCCACGAGGCCGGGTAGGCGTCGATGTAGGCGATCAGTTCCTCGTTCTGCGTGACGAAGGGCGAATCGTAGGTTTCAAGCGCGCGGTCGAGGCGCAGGAGTTCGGGCTCCATGCCGAACGCGGCGACCCAGTACGAGATGATGCGCAGCGAGCGAAGCATCTCGGACAGCGGCCGCGGTATCTCGGCGCTCGGCGCCTGCTCGTCGAAACGCAGCGCGGCGATCAGCTGGCCCCAGGCATCCTCGCCGACGCCGTTGACCCACTCGCCGTCGCGCGCATCGTGGAAGACCCGGCGCAAGGTGGAGCGCAGCAGGTCGCCATCGAGCACCTCGGGCAGGATCTTGTGCCCGACGCGGCGCAGGCATTCGGCGACGAAGCCGGTATTGGGCAGGATGCCCGTCGACGTGTACAGATCCGAATGCCGGTGCGTCGCGCTCAGTTCCTGCAGCTTGATCCGAACGGCACGGCGAAACTCCGGATTGAGCGCCAGGATGTGGCAAAGCGCCTGCAGATTGCGCCTTGCCGATTCGACGTCGGCAAGGCGGCGCGGGCGGATCCGGTCGATCAGTTTGGCGAAGAGGTCGATTGGGTCGCCGTTCGGCTCGGCAAAGGAGGAGAGTATTTGTTCCATGATGGCCCGGAGTCAGTCGGCGGCAGTCCGCACGAGGTTGGCAGGATGCGAGTGGGCTACAATCCTAGCAAATTGCCGCCCCGATACCGTGGGGCGGCGAAATTCCCACTCGCTCACGAGCCGTCGTCCACGCCATGATCGTCGTCCTTTCCCCCGCCAAGTCGCTCGATTTCACGACGCCACCGACCGTCGCCGCGCATACCCAGCCGGACTTTCTCGACCAGTCGCAAGTCCTCGTTGATCGCCTGCGCCAGTTGCCGCCGCTGGCGATCAGCGAGTTGATGGGCGTCAGCGGCGCGCTTGCCGTGCTCAACGCCGAGCGCTACGCGAGCTGGCACCGGCCCTTCACGCCCGAGAACGCGAAGCAGGCGATCCTCGCCTTCAATGGCGACGTCTACGAAGGCCTGAATGCGCCGACGTTGTCGCCGGCCGCGCTCGACTTCGCGCAATCGCACGTGCGCATCCTCTCCGGCCTCTACGGCGTGCTGCGCCCCCTCGACCTGATGCAAGCCTACCGGCTGGAGATGGGAATCCGGCTCGCCAATCCCGGCGGCAAGGATCTCTACGCGTTCTGGGGCGAGCGCATCGTCGATGCGCTGAATGCGGCGCTGGCCGAAACCGGCGCCTCGGCGCTGGTCAACCTGGCGTCGGAGGAGTACTTCAAGTCGGTGCGCGTAAAGAAGCTGGCCGTGCCGGTCGTTCAGCCGGTTTTCGAGGACTGGAGCGGCGGCCGCTACAAGGTCGTGAGCTTTTACGCCAAGCGTGCCCGTGGTTTGATGGCGCGCCATGCGGTCGTGAAACGGCTCGGGAAAGTCGAAGGCCTGAAGAAGTTCAGCGAAGAGGGCTACGCCTTCGACGCCGCGGCTTCCGATGCCGTGCGCTGGGTCTTCCGGCGTCGATCAGCCGAGACCAAGTAACTCGCACGCCGCTTCGGCGGTGACGATGGCAAACGGCGGCGGCTTCTGCCGATGGCGAGCGAGCTTGAGCAGCAGCTTGTCGCGCGTGAGCAGCAGATCGGCTTGGCAGCGCGCGGCGAGGATCAGGAACTTCTGGTCGTCGGAATCGCGGCAGCGCGGTAGCGGATAGTTTTCCTCGCCCTGGGACGGACAGATATGCACGAATTCCCGGTAGCGTGCCATCAGCGCCGCTCGCGCTTCGTCGTCGAGGCCGAATTCCGGGTAGCCGGTGACGCGCGCGAGCTCGGCCAGGCAATCTTCGTCGGTAAAACAGACGAGCCGGCTGCTGGCGATAGCTTCCAGGAGCGGCTGTGTATGGACATTGGCGAAGTGCAGCATGTCCATCACGATGTTCGTGTCGAGGACGAGCCGGGGTGTTGCAGCGAGAGCCTTCATTGGGTGTTTTGAGGAATAGTGCCAAGAAAACAGGCGGGGTGTTGTGTATGCTCGTGGTCCGCACTTAGAATTCGTGCGCGTATCGAATTATCCTTAAAACCTCAGTTCTTCACCGCAAAGGCGCAAAGGGCGCGAAGGTTCGCAAAGAAAATCAAAGGGCTACGCGAACGGCGCGTATCTTACGTAGTCACCCATAGGGTGAATGATCAAATACGATCAACCCGTTGTTTCCTTTGCGATCTTTGCGCCTTCGCGCCTTTGCGGTGAGGTTTTTAGGATTATCGCCGTAACTTGTCTGCCGGGTTTGCTGGATCCTTTTGAGAATGCTGAAACGTGTTGTCCTTGCTGAAGAGCGTTGAAACGATTTCCTCGTGTCGGGATCGCGGTCGGCTGCCTTGCGCCTTCTCCCGGGCCGTCGTCTCCTTGCTCGGCGAGTCGGCCGATGTCGGCATTTTCGTGCGTGGTGCGCCGGGCGATGTTGTCCTCCGAATGGTCTGCGGCGAAACACTTGCCCATGCAGAGCAGTCGGGGTGGCGCGATTTCATCGAGGAGGCGCGCGTCGACGGCGGGGTGAAGATTCGCACGATCGACGGGCACAACTGCGGTGCCGTGGCGCTGCATTCGTCCGAACTGGCGACCGAACAACTGATCCTCGGCTACGATCTGGGCCAGGGCAATCCGGCGCAGCACGTCGAGGAGATCGACTGCCTGGCACGCATCTACGGCAGCCAGATCGAATTGCTCGACTACAGCGAGCTCGATACGCTGACGCACCTGCTCAATCGCAAGACCTTCGACGAGACCTTCGATCGTCTGCTGACCTCGCACGCCGAGCATGGCGCGGACGGCAGGTTCAGTGACCGGCGTGGGTATGCCGAGGACGGATCGCCGGCGTGGCTGTGCGTCGTCGACGTCGATCACTTCAAGCGCGTGAACGACTCGTTCGGTCACCTGTTCGGCGACGAAGTCCTCCTGCGCATGGGCGAACTCATGCGCAAGACCTTCCGCGGGGGCGATCGCCTGTTCCGCTTCGGCGGAGAAGAATTTGTCGTCATTCTGAACGCCGCCGACGAGCGGCTGGCGGCGGCGAGCTTCAACCGGTTCCGCCTCTCGGTCGAGAGCCACGAATTTCCGCAGGTCGGCCAGGTGACTTGTTCGATCGGTTTCACCGCCGTCTCGGCGATGGATGTACCGACCGACGTCGTCGGGCGCGCCGATGAAGCCCTGTATTTCGCCAAGGAGCACGGCCGCAACCAGGTGTGCTGCTACGAGCAGCTCGTTACCGAAGGTGCGATCGAGAAGCACGCGCCGGCCGAAGCGCCGGTCGCCGACGACTTCGATATAGATGCCTTGTTCGGCTGAGAGGTCGTGAATAAATGCCTGAACACTTGCCACCGAGTCACAGAGACGCAGAGCTTTCGCAGAGGAAACCTATGAAAACGGTGTTTTTCCTCTGTGTATCCTCTGTGCCTCCGTGCCTCTGCGGTGGGCTTCAAGTTTTTTACCGACCCTGAATCGGCCCCGTTCCGCCCCACTGAAACAAGGCTTACTGCGGTTTTCATCATCTGAAGTCCATGTCTGTATCTGCGCCCTCCATCGTCCTGAACGAAAGCGAAGTCGAGTTCGTCGCCATTCGCGCGCAGGGCGCGGGCGGGCAGAACGTCAACAAGGTCTCGAACGCGATCCACCTGCGCTTCGACATCGGCGCCTCGTCGCTGCCCGAGGGAACCAAGATTCGACTGCTTCAGCTGCGCGACCAGCGCATCAGCGGCGACGGTATCGTCGTCATCAAGGCACAGGCGCACCGCAGCCTCGAACGCAATCGCTTCGACGCACTGGCGCGGTTGCGCGAACTGATCGAGCTGGCGGCGCACGTGCCGGTGCTGCGGCGCCCGACGCGGCCGACGCGCAACTCGCAGAAGCGGCGCGTCGACACGAAAGTGCGACGCGGCCAGGTCAAGCTGCAGCGCGGCCGGGTGAAAGACGCATGAGCCGGCTGATCCTCGCGCCGATGGAAGGCCTCGCCGAGTATGTGCTGCGCGGCGTGCTCACCGGGATCGGCGGCTTCGACGGCGCGGTGTCGGAGTTCGTGCGCGTCTCCGGCTCGGTGCTGCCGCGGCGCACCTACGAGCGGATCTGCCCGGAAGTCGAAAACGGCTGCCGGACGGCCGCCGGCACGCCGATGGTCATCCAGCTGCTCGGCAGCGATCCGGAACTGATGGGCTTGAACGCTGCGCAGGCGGCGATGTTGTCTCCGTACGGCGTCGATCTCAACTTCGGCTGCCCGGCGAAGACCGTGAACCGGCACGGCGGCGGCGCCATGCTGCTCGCCGATCCGTCCTTGCTCAACCGCATCGCGGGCGCGGTGCGCGCGGCGGTGCCGGCAAACGTCCCGGTCAGCGCCAAGATGCGCCTCGGCATCTCGGACACGGCGCGCGCGATCGAGTGCGCGCAGGCGCTCGCCGACGGTGGCACCGCCTCGCTCGTCGTGCATGCGCGGACCAGGGACGAAGGCTATCGCCCGCCGGCGCACTGGACATGGATCGCCCGCATCGCCGAAGCGGTCGCCGTGCCGGTGATCGCCAACGGCGAGGTGTGGACGGTGGACGACTGGCGGCGCTGCCGCAGCGTGAGCGGCTGCGACGACGTGATGATCGGGCGGGGCGCCGTCGCCGACCCCTTTCTCGCCCGGCGCATCAGGGGCGAGCACGCCGAACGGCCGACGCCGGACGACTGGCGGATGCTCGTGCCCCACCTCGTCGACTACTGGGAACGCGTCCAGCGCCGGGTGTACGCGCCGCACGCGCCGGGGCGCCTGAAACTGCTCCTGAGCTACTTCCGGCGAACCTGGCCCGAGGCCGGCGCGCTCCACGACACGGTGCGCCCGCTGCGCGAGCCGGCGGCGGTGTCGCGCGTCCTCGCCGCGGAGCGTGACCGATGACGGCGGCGGCCAGCTCCCGCGTGCCGAGCAGCGCGCAGACCGGCATCCACGAACACCTGGCGACCTTGCTCGGCCGGCACGCCGCGGCGCCGTTCCGCAAGCCCTACGCCGACTACAACCGCGCGTCCTTCGACGCGAGCCTCGCGCGCTGGCAGCGGACGGCGCCGGACGCGCCGCTGATCCTCGATTCCTGCTGCGGTGTCGGCGAAAGCAGCATCGCGCTGGCCAAGACGTTCCCCGACCACTACGTGATCGGCGTCGACCAGTCCGAATCGCGCCTGTGCCGGAAGTCCTCGGGGAAGGGCGATTGCGACGTTCTGCCGGCCAACCTCGACCTCGTGCGCGCCGACCTGGTCGATTACTGGCGGCTCATGCGCGAAGCCGGGATACGCCTGGCGCGCCACTACCTGCTCTACCCCAATCCGTGGCCCAAGATCGGTCATGTCTCCCGGCGCTGGCACGGGCATCCGGTGTTTCCGGCCATGCTCGAACTGGGCGGCGTGCTCGAATGCCGCAGCAACTGGAAGATCTACGTCGACGAGTTCTGCTTCGCCGTCGAACGGCTGACGGCGCGCCGTGTTGCCTGCGAACCCTATGTGCCGGAACTTGCGCTGACGCCGTTCGAGCGCAAATACCTCAATTCCGGCCACGTGCTGTATCGCGGCGTGGTTCGCTTGTAAGCGCGCTGCGTTTGCCGCGGCGCCGGCCGTGCGCGACAATTCCCGTCCTTGCCACTTGCCCGTATTCCCATGTCGGACCCTGCCTGCCTGAGCTGCGGCGCGTGTTGCGCCGCGTTTCGCGTCGATTTTCATTGTTCCGACCTGGCGAGCGCCGACGCGCCCGGCGTTCCGGTGGAACTGACCGTGCCGCTGACCGCGACGCTCGTCCGCATGCGCGGCACCGACGAGGCGCCGCCGCGCTGCGTCGCGCTGGCCGGCGAGATCGGGAAGTCCGTCGCGTGCACGATCTACGAGCGTCGCCCCGGCCCATGCCGCGATTTCGCGCCCTACGCGCCGCTCGGCATCGGCGACGACGCCTGCGACCGGGCCAGAAGACGGCACGGCCTCTCCGCTCTTTGAAAGGAATCCCATGTCGATCGTTGTTGAAGTCCGCGGCGAGTACATCCAGCTCGACCAGTTGCTGAAAACCACCGGCCTGTGCCACTCGGGCGGCTATGCGCACGCCGAGATCGACGCCGGGAACGTCCGCGTCGATGGCGCAGTCGAAACACGAAAGCGCGCCAAGCTGCGCCCGGGGCAGCGCGTCGTTTATGGCGGGGAGACCGTCGAACTGGTTGCCGCCGCGCAGCCGGGAAGCGACGCATGACGGGCGGCGCGCCGGTGTAAGGCGGCCGGTTTCTTGCCGGAACTTCACAGCCGGACGCTTATCTTATAACATATATAAGACATGTCGTCCGGCGGGTTCGCGCCGCTGCATGGCGATTCGATTGCGCCGTACTATGATGGTCTGGACGTCGCCATTTTTGCCCTGAGCAACTTCTGAGAAAGGAAGCACCGATGCTCGAATCCTATCGTGCCCACGTCGCCGAGCGCGCCGCGCTTGGTATCCCGCCGCTCCCTCTGTCCGCCAAGCAAACGACCGAACTGGTCGAGCTCTTGAAGAATCCGCCGGCGGGTGAAGATGCGGCTCTGGTCGAGCTGATTACTTTCCGCGTGCCGGCCGGCGTTGACGATGCGGCCAAGGTCAAGGCCGAGTTCCTCGCCAAGGTGGCCAAGGGCGAAGCCTCCAGCCCGCTGATCTCGCGCGCCAAGGCGACCGAACTGCTCGGCACCATGCTCGGCGGCTACAACGTGAAGCCGCTGATCGACGTGCTCGGCGACGCCGAAGTCGGCGCCGTCGCCGCCGAAGGGCTGAAGAAGACGCTGCTCGTCTTCGACTATTTCCACGACGTCGCCGAGCTGGCCAAGGCAGGGAATGCGAACGCCAAGGCCGTCATGCAGTCGTGGGCCGACGCCGAGTGGTTCACCTCGCGCCCGGAAGTGCCGGCTTCGCAGAAACTCACGGTTTTCAAGGTCACTGGCGAGACCAACACCGACGACCTCTCGCCGGCGCCTGACGCCTGGTCGCGCCCGGACATCCCGCTGCACGCGCTGGCGATGCTGAAGAACCCGCGCCCCGGCATCGAAGCCGACAGGGCCGGCGAACGCGGGCCGATGCAGCAGCTTGAGGCGCTGAAGGCCAAGGGCAACGTCGTCGCCTACGTCGGCGACGTGGTCGGCACCGGTTCATCGCGCAAGTCGGCGACCAACTCGGTGCTGTGGTGGACCGGCGAGGACATTCCCTACGTGCCGAACAAGCGCTTCGGCGGCGTCTGCCTCGGCGGCAAGATCGCGCCGATCTTCTTCAACACGCAGGAAGACGCCGGCGCGCTGCCGATCGAAATCGACGTCGGCCAGATGGCGATGGGCGACGAGATCGAACTGCGCATCGACCAGGCGACGACCAAGGTCACTGCACTGAAGAACAGCCAGGTGATCGCCGAATCGCAGCTGAAGACGCCGGTCATCCTCGACGAAGTGCGTGCCGGCGGGCGCATTCCGCTGATCATCGGGCGCGGCCTGACGGCCAAGGCACGCGAGACGCTGGGCCTGCCGCCGTCGACGCTGTTCCGTTTGCCGCAAAGCCCGGTCGATTCCGGCAAGGGCTTCTCGCTGGCGCAGAAGATGGTCGGCCGCGCCTGTGGCCTGCCCGAGGGGAACGGAATTCGTCCCGGCACCTACTGCGAACCGCGCATGACGACGGTCGGCTCGCAGGACACCACCGGCCCGATGACGCGTGACGAATTGAAGGACCTCGCCTGCCTCGGCTTCTCGTCCGACCTCGTGATGCAGTCGTTCTGCCACACGGCCGCGTATCCGAAGCTCGTCGACATCAAGACGCACCGCACGCTGCCGACCTTCATCACCACGCGCGGCGGCGTCTCGCTGCGTCCGGGCGACGGCGTCATCCACAGCTGGCTCAACCGACTGCTGCTGCCCGACACCGTCGGCACCGGCGGCGACTCGCACACGCGCTTCCCGATCGGCATCTCGTTTCCGGCCGGTTCCGGTCTCGTCGCCTTCGCGGCGGCGACCGGTGTCATGCCGCTCGACATGCCGGAATCGGTGCTCGTGCGTTTCAAGGGAAAAATGCAGGACGGCATCACGCTGCGCGATCTGGTCAACGCGATCCCGTTCTACGCGATCAAGCAGGGCCTCCTGACCGTCGCCAAGCAGGGCAAGAAGAACATCTTCTCCGGCCGCATCCTGGAAATCGAGGGCTTGCCCGAGCTCAAGGTCGAGCAGGCGTTTGAACTCTCCGACGCCTCGGCCGAGCGCTCGGCGGCGGCCTGCACGGTGCATCTGAACAAGGAACCGATCATCGAGTACATGCGTTCGAACATCACGCTGATGAAGTGGATGATCGCCAACGGCTACTCCGACGCGCGCACGCTAGGCCGTCGCGTCAAGGCGATGGAAGCGTGGATTGCCGATCCGCAGCTGCTCAAGGCCGACGCCGACGCCGAGTACTCGGCGGTGATCGAGATCGACCTGGCCGAGATCAAGGAGCCGATCGTCGCCTGCCCGAACGACCCTGACGACGTGAAGCTGCTCTCCGAAGTTTCTGGCACCAAGATCGACGAGGTGTTCATCGGCTCGTGCATGACCAACATCGGCCACTTCCGCGCCGCCGGCAAGGTGCTCGACGGCAAGTCGGACATCCCGACGCGCCTGTGGATCGCCCCGCCGACCAAGATGGACGCGATGATCCTCAACGAGGAAGGCTATTACTCGGTGCTCGGCAAGAGCGGCGCGCGCATGGAAATGCCGGGCTGCTCGCTGTGCATGGGCAACCAGGCGCAGATCAGGAAGGGCAGCACGGCGATGTCGACCTCGACGCGCAACTTCCCGAACCGCCTCGGCATCGACACCAACGTCTTCCTAGGCTCGGCCGAACTCGCCGCGATCTGCGCGCTGCTCGGCCGCATCCCGAGCGTCGAGGAGTATCTCGAGCAGGTGAAGGTGGTCAACGCCAAGGCGGCCGACATCTACCGCTATATGAACTTCGACCAGATCAGCGAATTCGCCGAAATGGCCGAGACGGTGACCGTCTGACGCGCCTTCTCGCGCAGTCATAAGCACAGAAGCCGGTCGCGCCAGGTCAAGCTGGCCGACCGGCTTTTTCTCGGCCGACGAAGTGTGCAATGGTGCAATGGCCGAGGCGCTTCATCCTGAAAACCTCACCGCAAAGGCGCGAAGGCGCAAAGATCGCAAAGGAAACAACAGCTGCCGCAGGGTGTGCAACGCCCGACGTTGCGCACTGTTCCAGCGCCATTCCCGCGTGCGTACCCCAAGGGTACTTCCTTCGGTGCGCACCCCAAGGGTACTTCCTTCGGTGCGCAAATGAGATTTGCGCACCCTACCGCGCTTCTTCGTACCGGATCAATAGTCGTCGCCCGTCAAGGCGCGAAAATCAGCTCCGGCAGCTATTCCGACTACCGCAGCGCCCAGCGCACGCAGTCTGTCCTGGCGCTGGCCGTCGCCGCCGGCAACCTGACGCACACGCTGCAGATTGAGCGCGGTGCGACGGCGGGCTTCCTGCAATCGAAGGGCGCCAAGTTCGCCGACGTGCTGCCCGGCATCCGGAGCAAGACGGACGAGCAACGTGCGGCGTTCAATGCCGAGGCGGCCAAGATCGATCTGGCCGCGATGCCGGCGCTGGCCGACGTGCTCAAGCAGGCGCAAGGGCAACTGGAAACCCTTGCCAACCTGCGCCAACGTGCCGGTGCGCAGCAGATCGCCGTGCCCGAACATGTAAGCGCCTACACAGGGATCATTGCCCGCCTGATCGGAATCGTCGCTTCGGGTGGCCATTTCAACTCCGATGCGACGATGGGGCAGCAACTCCTGTCCTATCTATTCTTCGTCCAGGCCAAGGAACAAGCTGGCCAGGAGCGCGCGTTGTCGACTGCCGCCTTCTCCGCCGATCAGATCGAACCGGTCCTGTACCGTCAGATCCTCGAACGCCATTTCCGCCAGGAGGCCTACCTAGACGGCTATCGCTCGACTGCCGGAAAGTCCGAGACGGAGGCGCTGGACAAGGTGTTGTCGGGTACCGCGGCGAAAGAAGTGCAGGCCATGCGCAGCGTCCTCTACGAGAAAGCGGCCGAAAGCGGGCCAAAGGTCGATCCGCAGCTCTGGTTCAAGACGATCACCGAGAAGATTGATGCCATGCTGGGCGTCGAACAGCTTGTCGCCCGGAACATTGGCGAACGTGCCGAAGGGATCGTCACCAACGAACGGAATATCTTGCTTGCCAGCATCGCGCTGACTGTGCTCGCCATGATTGTCATGCTCGGTGTGGCTGCCTGGGTTTCGGTCAGCGTCAGCAGGCCGCTGAAGGAATCGGTACAGGTGGCCGAGCACGCCATCCGCGAGAACGATTTTTCGCGCAGCGTCCCGGAGGCCGGGCCGGCCGATGTGGTCCGTGCGGGGAGAGCGTTCAACGAGTTGAAACGCGAGTTCCGCGAAATCATCGCCGATGTCAAGCAGTCGAGCGAACGCGTCGCCGACTGCGTCTTCGCCATTTCCAGCGCGCTCAACGAGCTCGACGCCGCCATCCGCGAAGTCGCCCAGAACGTCGAGCGCATCGCGCAGATGATCGAGGTCAACAACCAGGCTGCCGAATCGAACTACACCACGGCGAAGTCGCTCGACAGCCTGTCTGCCCAGTTGCGCGAATCGGTGGTGAAGTACAAGACCTGAGGGGAGAGTCGACGCCGATGGGCGGCCGGGCCGGGGTGTTGTGCGTCTGGTTGTCAGTCACGAGGAACCTGAACCCCTCACCACAGAGATGCCCCGCAGGAAATTTCCTGCGGGGCATCTCTGTGGTTCAACTGAGAGGTTGTGAATAAATACCGAAACACCTACCACAGAGTCACAGAGACGCAGAATTTTCGCAGAGAAAGCCCTTGGAACCGCCTTCATATTTGCACGCGATCGGGGCACGATCAGGCGCTTCCGACCGACGATCCGGTTTACGTCACGCTTTTTTCCGTGCTGTTCCAGCAGAGGCGCGCCTCGAGTCCGCCGCGCGCGCGATTGGCGAGTTCCAGCCGCGCGCCGTGCAGTTCGGCGATGCGATGGACGATGGTCAGGCCGAGGCCGCTGCCCTCGGCGATGGCTTCCGGGCTGCGGTAGAAGCGTTCGACGAGGCGTGGCAACTCCGTCGCGCTGACGCCGGGGCCGTTGTCGGCGACGCTCAAGACCGGTTGCGCATGTTCGCGCAGCAGCGACACCGTAATTCGGCTGCCCTCGGGCGAATAGCGCACAGCGTTGTCCACGAGGTTGCGCAGCGCGACCTGCAGGAGATCCGCAACGCCTTCGATGATGAACATTTCGTCCGGGATATCGACCTCGATCGCGCACTTCTTCGTCGTGTCGAGCACGCCGGCGGCGACATCGCGCGTCAACTGCGACAGGTCAACCGCCGTCGGGTCGGGTAGCGCTGCGAGCGGATCGAGCCGCGCCAGACGCAGCATCTGTTCGACCAGCCGCGTCGCCCGGTCGAGACCGGCAAGCGTCTGGGCGAGCGCGTGATCGCGCTTGTCGGCATCCGTGCTGAGCATCGCCACCTGCGCCTGCACGCGCGCAGCGGCGAGCGGGGTGCGCAGCTCGTGCGCCGCGTCGGCGGTGAAGCGGCGTTCGTTCTCGAGCGAACCGTTCAGGCGGAAGAGCAGGCGGTTGATCGCAGCGACGAGCGGTTGCGCTTCGCGCGGAGCGCGGCGGCCGGCGAGCGGCGACAGGTTTTCCGGCGAGCGGCTGAGTACCTCGCCCGTCAGGTCGTCGAGCGGCTTCAAGCCACGGCGCACCGAGAAGTAGATGGCCAGCAGCAGCAGCGGAAAGATCACGCCGAGCGGCTGTACCGTTTTTGTGGCGATTTCCAGCGCCTCCTTGTTGCGCTTGGTGATCGATTGGGCGACCTGAATGCGCTTAGCACCATCGGCGGATTCGAGGATCAGGCTTCGCCACGGCTGACCGTCGTGTTCGACCGAGGCGAAACCGAGTGCGCCATCAATGGCGGCGACGGGGGCGTCGTCCGAACGCGCGAGTATCGTGCCGTCGGCGCGACCGATCTGGAACTCGAGCGTCAGATCCTTGCGCCGGTTCTTCTGGCCGTGCAGTTTGCTCAGGCTGGCCGGCAGCCTGGCCAGGTGTTCCGGGCCTTGTTGTGCCTGCACCAGCATCAAGGCGGCCATCTTCCCCATCTCACCGTCCATCAGTTCCTGGACCTCGTGCTTGGCTTGCCGGTAGCTGAGCGCGCCAGCCAATCCAAGGATGACGACGGCGGCGATGGAGACGAGCGTGAGCAGCCGCCAGCGCAGCGAGGTCGACCGGCCTGGCGTTCTGAAGAGTTCAGGACTCATTCCTTGCCCTCGCCACCGAGCTGGTAGCCCAGGCCGCGAATGGTGCGGATGAAGTCGGCGCCGAACTTCTTGCGCAGGTGATGGATGAAGACCTCAACGGTGTTGCTGCCGGTTTCCTCGCCCCAGGCGTAGAGGCTCTCCTCGAGCTGTGCGCGCGTGCGGATGCTGTTGCGATTGCGCAGGAAGTCGAGCAGCAGGGCGTACTCGCGCGCCGACAGGGTGACCGGTTGGCCGTTGAACGTCACCTGTCTGGACGACGGATCGAGCACGACCCCGGCGTGTTCGAGTGTCGGCTTCGCGTCGCCGGTCGCGCGCCGGATGATGGCGCGCAGACGGGCGAGCAGTTCGGGCAGGTCGAAGGGCTTGGTCAGGTAGTCGTCGGCGCCGGCGTCGAGGCCGGCGACCTTGTCGGCGCTCGTGTCGCGCGCGGTCAGGATGAGTACCGGCAGGCGGCTGCCGCGCGCGCGCAGGTCGGACAAGACCGAGAGACCGCTCCGGCGCGGCAGGCCGAGATCGAGCACGCAGGCGTCGTAAGGATGATCGAGCAGCGCGAGGCGGGCGGATTCCCCGTCGCGCACCCAGTCGACCGCGTAGTCGCCGAGCTTCAGGCCGGCGACGATGCCGTCACCGAGAATCGGGTCGTCTTCAACCAGCAGGATTCGCACTTACTTCTTTTCCTTTTCGAGTTTTTCGACGAGTTTTTCAAGCATGGCCGAAATCTCCTTGCGCCGGCCGCTGTCGGCCAGTTCGCGGCCCGGACGGGGTGCCGCCTTGAGTGCGGTTTCGAGATGCGTGCGCGCTTCGGCAAAACGCTCACGGTCGACCAGATACTCCCCGTAAAAGAAATTCGGGTCAATTCCGTCGGGATTGATCGCCAGCGATTTCTTGAACAGTTCCTCGGCCTTCGCTTTGTCGCCAAAGCCGACCGGCCAGCCAGGTACCTTGGCGTAGAGCGTTGCCAGGCTGGTGTAGGCGGAGC
>NZ_JAGOIT010000147.1 GCF_017995515.1 Propionivibrio sp. | reverse complement strand
CGCTGGTTTGCCTCGCGTGGAATTTGAAACGCTTGGCCGTATTGCGCCTTCACGAATGAAAAAGCCGTGAAAACCCCCGGAAAACCGCAAATACGGCCAAGAAACCGGCAAAACGACCCCGCGGTTCAGTTAATCACCGTCAGGCCAACTCAAGTCCGACGGGCGGCGAGGCAGCGATAGGCATCACGCAATCGCTTTGCCCCAATCGTCCGATCAGTAAGCGCCGCAGCGATCCCAATAACCGTTTTGCTGGTAGGCGTCAAACCAGTACCAGCAGAGTCCGGGCGTTGGCGGCGGCGGGGCGCTGCCACGCACTGCGGCAACGATGACCGCGCCGAGAATGACGCCGGCGACGATATCTCCGGCGCGATCACGGTCTCTATCCCAGCGGCCATAACGAACTTCACGGCGAACTTCGCGCCTCATTTCGCTCCTCTCCCGGGCGATTTCCCTCATTCCTTCGCGATATTCGCGGCGCGCCTCAGCGCGCGAGCCTGAATTGAGAATCTCTCTGCGCATTTCGTTGCGCTCGCGTGAAATTTCCCGCATTCCCTCACGATACTCGCGCCGAGCCCCCCAGTTGCTTGCGGAGGCTGGCATCGAAGTTGCCACGAATGCCAGCAGAAGAGTAGCGTGCAGCGCTCCTCGCGCCAGCTGAATCAGCCCCATTTTCATGGCGATCTCCTTATTGGCCGCGATTGCCAGACTTCATGGCAGCACGGAAATCGTCGATGTAGGTCGGGCACTTCGCTTTGTCGATTTCCGTACTTGTACCGGCGCCGAAGGCTGCGGAATAGAAGAACGCCCGATCGGTTCCGAACAACTGAACAAGACCGGAGTAGGCTTTCAGGACTTCGCGATCGTGCGCACTACGATCAGCCTCAGGCAAACATTGGTAGGCAGCACCCGAGATGAAGCCAAAGCTTCGGATCGATTCCTCAAAATTCAGATCATCGTCATCAGCGACGGTTTTTACCTGAGCAGACGAGACGGCCGGAAGCAGAGCCGCGATAGCAAGGGCGAGCAGATGGTAGCGCATGGAGTTGCCTTTCTTCTTTAGAGTTGACCGGGTGCCAGGACCTTGGCGTCCAGTCGGGTTTAGAACAAAGCACGGAGCCTGCTGCATTGCGCCATGGGCTTGGTCAGCCGCTTGCGCGTGGGTTACGCCAACTGCGCGGCGCCGTATTCGACTTCCACAGGTTGTTTTAGTTTCTGTCACGCGCGCCGTCGCCGTCGCCGTCGCCGTCGTCAAGCGAATGAGGCGCCGAGGGGCGGTGTTCGGGCGCCGAATTCAGCAAGTCAGTCTGTTCGTTCTGGATCAGGTTCAGATAGCGTTCGTATTGGCGCAACACGTCCGCGCTGACTTCGTCTTGCGTGAGGTACTGGATGTCGTAACCGGCCCGGCCGTCGGAAAAGAAGGTGACGACTTCGCAAAGTCGCGCAGTCGCTTCGTTGCTCTGCGCGGCGGCCAAAGGGTTGAAGGCCGGGACGGCGCGGGACTCGATGCGCATTCCATAGCAGAAATCGCGCCGCCCCTGCAGTGGGACGATCAGTGCCAACTGCCCTTGCGGTTCGGACTCAACCCGGCTTGACAGCCCCCGTTCGTTCAACTCGAGACTGACCCCCCGCAGCGCCGGTGACGCCGTGTTCGTGATGAACTGCAGCGCTTCACGCGGGCCGGTACGGCGTACCAGCCAGTCAAGCCGGCTGCGCCAATGGCGGCCTGTCCAGAAATCCGACGCCGGTGAAAGATGCCGGCTCGAATGGGCGAGATCCGCTTGCAGGCCGCGCCACAGGCTGTAGCAGAGCAGGAGCATGATGCAGGCGAACGGCAAGGCTGCGATCAGCGTCATCGACTGCAATGCGCCAAGGCCGCCGGTCGACATGAGGATGGCTGCTGTCAAACCAAGAAGGCAGGCCCAGAACAGGCGCTGCCAGACGGGCGAGTGCGGGTGGCCCTGAGTCGCAATGTTGTCGATGACAAAGGCTCCGGAATCGGCCGATGTGATGAAAAACACGCTGATCAACAGCACGGCCAAAGCTGCAGTGAAGTCCGATCCCGGCAAGAGATCGAAAAAGCTGAAAAGGAGGGCGTCGACATTGCCGGCCGCTTCGAGCAGCGAGGATTCACCGCCGTGCATGGTCAGCCAGATGGCGCTGTTGCCGAACACGGTCATCCACAGCAAATTGAAGGCAGTCGGCACGAAGAGCACGCCGAGTACGAATTCACGCAGCGTGCGGCCCCGCGATATGCGCGCAATAAACAGCCCGACAAAGGGTGACCACGAGATCCACCATGCCCAGTAGAGGAGTGTCCAGTCGGCAAACCAGCCGCTCTGCCTTGGTTCGCTATAGGAGAACGTACGGAACGTCAGCTGGATGAGTTGAGAGACATAGTTGCCGATGTTTTCCGACAGTGCTCCAAGGATGAATTCAGTCGGACCGCCAAACAGCACAAACAGCAGCAGGGCAACGGCTAGCAGCAGATTGAATTCGGATAGCCGACGTACACCTTTGTCGAGGCCGCTGACTGCGGAAATTGACGCCAGGCCGACCACCAGCGCAATCAGGCAGATGCGGAAGATGTCGCCCGACGTGTCGATCCCCGTCAGGCGCGTGATGCCGGCTGAGAGTTGGAGCACGCCATACCCCAGTGTGGTGGCGATACCGAAAATGGTACCAACCAGTGCGAAGACGTCGACTGTGTGTCCGATCGGGCCACGGATGCGCTCTTTGAATATCGGATACAGGCCGGAGCGGATGGTCAACGGAAGGTTGTAGCGAAAGCCAAAGTAGGCCAGTACGAGACCGACGGTGGCATAGATCGCCCAGGCATGAAATCCCCAGTGAAAGAAGGTCGTCACCATCGCTTCGCGCGCTGCTGCTGCCGTCGAGGCCGCTGCTTCGGGCGGTGACAGAAAGTGCATCATCGGCTCGCCGACACCGAAGTACATCAGGCCGATGCCCATTCCGGCAGCGAACAGCATCGCCAGCCAGGAAGCAAAGCTGAACTCGGGGCGCGCATCGTCCGGACCAAGGCGGATCCGGCCATAGTCGCTGGATGCCAGCCAGAGCAGCAAAAGCAGAAATGTTCCTACAGCCAGCACATAGAACCAACTGAAATGCCGGGTGATCCACTTGTGCCCGGCGCCAAAAAAGCGTCCCGCTTCAGCCGGTGCCGTGGCGCAGACGAGGAGTAACAAGCCGATCAGCAACAGACTGGGGATAAGTACGGGAAGAGACAAGGTGCAGCGGGGATGATGCGGTGACGCCATGGCGACCTCCGTGTTGTTGCCGTATCCCAATCGCCAGATACTACTGGAATAGGAACAGGGTGTCGTGATTCTGGCGGGTCACTACTCCGAAGGAGTTTCCGCGATTCGAGGCTTACGGTCAAGCGCTCTTGCAGGAAGGTCGTGAGAATGCGGTTGTCGTAAGCAGGATTTGAGGCTTACGGCCGGGAAGCCAGACGTCTATCGTGCGTAACTCGTCTGTTGCACGTTGCGATTTGTGCGACCGCTCTGATGCGCCACGAACGCTATCGGTTTGCGCCGCACGACTTGCGAATCACCAGCGCCGTCGCGTAGCTCTCTTCCAGCCGTTCGTAAGGCTCGCCGTTGATGCGCGCCATCAAGAGGTCGACTGCGCCTTCGCCTTGTTCGATCGGATCGGTGCGGAGCGTGGTCAGCGGCGGGTTGACGTAGGCGGCGAGCGGCACGTCATCGTAGCCGACGACGGCGACGTCGTCCGGAATCCGCAGGCCGGCTTCGTCGAGCGCGCGCATGGCGCCGAAGGCGACGGTGTCGTTGCCGGCGAAGAGCGCCGTGAAGTCGCGCGTGCGCTTGAGCAGCTTTTCCATCGCAACGTAGCCGCTCTCGGCGCTGATGTTGCCGTAGGCGATGAGCTTCGGATCGGGCGCGATGCCGCCTTCCTTCAACGCCGCCTCGTAACCAGCACGGCGCTGGATGACGACGTCGAACACCTTCGAGGCGAAGCCGACGTGCGCGATCCGCCGATGGCCGAGATCGACCAGATGCTTCGTCGCGACGTAGGCCGATTTTTCGTCGCTGTTGCTGGCGCAGCGACTGTAGAAAGGCTCGATACCGTTGCCGGGGACGACAATCGGAAATCCCTGCTCGGAGAGTTTGCGCACGTACTGTCCGTCGACGGTACGCATATTGGCGACGATCAGGCCGTCGATGCTTTTGCTGCGCACGAGGTCCATGAAGGCGCCGGGGCACTTGAGCTGTTCGTCGGCCGATTCGAGCAGCACTTTGTAGCCTTGCCGGTGGCAGCGGTCGTTGATCGTGCACAAGAGGCGCGGCAGGTAGGCGTCGTAGAGCAGGTGGTCGGCCGAGGCGATGACCACGGCGATGGTGCCCGTGCTGCCGCCGGCCAGCATACGTGCCGCGGCGTTCGGCTGGTAGCCCAGATCGCTCGCTGCATCAAGCACCTTTTGCCGCGTCGTCTCGCTGATGCCCTTGTTGCGCAGGTCGTTGAGAACGAAGCTGACAGTCGTGCGTGAGACACCCGCGCGCAGGGCAACCTCACCGCAGGTGGCGCGGGGTCGGATGGATGTATTCATGGCGTAGCGTCAGCCGACGGCGCTGCGCTTGGCCGGCTGCTCGTAGCGGCTACCGCCGATCTTGCCCTGTGCCGGCGCTGGCGCACACTGATACAGATGGGTCATCAGGGTCGGGAAAAGGAGTGTCGCGTCGGCGTGCTGGCCTTGCCCCGTCTTGGTGCCCTTGACCGCACGCAGCGCTTTCTCCGCCTGGCATGGCTTCGCCGAGGTCATTTCGACGGGTTCCTCGGGGTTCGCGACCGTTGCCACCGTCGCCATGAGCGGCTTGCGCGCGTCGGCCGACTTGCCGGTTGCCACGGCGCGTACCGACGCAACATCGATGGCGTTGAAGCGGAAACGTGGCGCGACCCATTGCACCGCGTTGGCCAGCACGCGCTGCACGTTCGCGTCGTGGAAGGTCGGATGGCTGATGTTACCGGGGCGGAAATAGAACAGCCGGCCGTAGCCGCGTTCCCAGCAGCATCCGGAGCGGAAGACCTCGCCACCCTCGAACCAGGAGATGAACACCGTCGAATCGGGCTGCGCGACATCGAAGCTCTCGCCATACGTTTCCTCGATCGGCAATTCGAAGCGCTCGCTCAACCCGGCGGCGATCGGATGCGAAGGGGCGACGACCCACAGGCGCTCGCGTTCGTCCTTGGCGCGTCGTTTTACCGTGCAGCTCGTTCCGAGCAGGCGGCGGAAGATCTTCGACGAATAGCCGGCGTGCAGAACGATCAGTCCCATGCCTTCGAGCACGCGCCGATGAATGCGCTGGACGACCTCGTCGGAAACGTCGTCGTGCGCGACGTCGCCCCACCAGATGAGCACGTCGCACGCCTGCAAGCGCGCTTCGTCGAGGCCATGTTCCGGCTGGTCCAGCGTCGCCGTGCTGACATCGACGGGCAGCGCCTTTGCGCCGATGCCCGGCGTGCGCCGCAGCGCCTGCGCGATGACGGCATGCAAACCCTCCGGATAATTCGCGCGAATCGCCGGGTTGTCGTGTTCCTGGATGTGCTCGTTCCAGACGATGACGGAAAGCCGAGTGTTTCTCAAACTGATCCCCTCCTGAGCCGCTTGTTGTTCTTCCGGCCGCCCGGTCAGCACGTCTATGCGGCTTTTGTTGGCAGCGAAACGATTTGCGCCGTTTGCCTGAACCAGATTACTAAAACGGTTTAGTTTTTTGGTGATTATAAGCCATGTTTCTGGTTTGTTTTATTCAAATGTACAAAAAAACATGGGCCATTCCATTGGTATGGATGGCCCGTGCGAACGTGTCGATGGTCAGGGCAGAGGAGACGGCTGCCTGATCGCGACAGCGGTTGGGATGGTCATGCCCTCGTATTGATGGCGCGTTCGCCGCGGGTCTTTGCAGGAGCCCGATTCATCGGGCGAATGGACGGGTCCGCAAGCGGAAACGCTGTGATCGCGCAGCGAGCTTTGCTCCAGCATGTACATTTGT
>NZ_JAGOIT010000146.1 GCF_017995515.1 Propionivibrio sp. | reverse complement strand
GCCATCACGCCCTCGGTCGCGGCCAGGATGTCAGCCGCCGTCAGGCCCGGCCCCATCAGATCCTTGTTCATCAGGAAGGCGATTTCGCCTTCGGCCTTGGGCTGGATCAGCGAGTCCATCGGGATCGACTCGCCCTCGTTGTACACCATGCCGTCGAGCAGGTAGCCGAAGTCCGGCTGACCGACGCCGAGCATGTTCATCACCGCCTTGCTGGTGACGCCGATCTTCTTGCCGACGACCTTCTCACCCTTCTCGATGCGCCGCGCCAGCATGCGCTGCTGGATGTGGTAGGCGTCTTCGATGGTGATGTCGAAGCCGCGCGAGGTGAGCGGGCTGACGGTCTTGCCGGCGGTCAGCGCTGCGTAAAGTTCGTCGCCCAGTTGCGTAATCTGTTGTTGGTCCATAGTCGCTTTCTCTATGTGTTGAAATCATCAACGTTCGTAAATGTCGCCGGCCGTTATTCACCACCGCTCGCCCTGAGCCTGTCGAAGGGCGAGATGTCCGTTGGTGCACCCGTTCATGCCTTCGGCAGGCTCAGGGCAGGATTCGACGAGCTCACCACGAACGGTAGATGGGTTGTCGGTCACTCTTACGAGACTCACTGGTTTTCCGCCAGAAAGTCGCCAACCAGCCGGTTGAAGCGTGCCGCGTGTTCGATCTGCACCCAGTGCCCACAGCGCCCGAAAATATGCGCCTGCGAGCGGCTGATCAGATGGTTGAGACGCAGCGCGTTGTCCGGCGGAATCACCAGGTCGTCGCGGCCGTGAATGATCAGCGTTTCATGCGGCAGCGCCATGATGTCGGCGTAGTTGCTGGCGAGTGCATCGACCCAGCGCTGGCGCGGCGCCGGGAACATCGCGGCGAACGCCTCCTGGAAACCGGGCTGGATGCTCGCCCGATAGCGCAGTTCGGCCAGTTCGTCGGTCGCCAGCGCGCGGTCGTAAGCAAAGAGATCGAGCAGGCCGCGCATGGCCTCGAACGACGGCTGGTAGCCCCACACCGCGTCGAGCGCCGGCGTGATCTGGAACGGGATGCCGACGCTGCCCATCAGCACGAGCTTGCGCACGCGTTTGGGGTGGCGGATCGCCAGCGCCAGCGCGATCGCGCCGCCAAAGGAATTGCCGACCACGTCAGCCTGCTCGACGTTCAACGCGTCGAGAACGCCGACGGCGTGTGCCACCCAGGCGTCGAGTCCGTACTGAACGCCCTGTGGACGTTCGGTATAGCCGAAGCCGACGAGGTCCGGCGCCAGCACGCGCGAGCGCTTGGCGAGTTCCGGGATGGTCAGCCGCCAGTTGGCCCACGCCGTGACGCCGGGGCCGGAGCCGTGGATCAACAGCACGGATGACGATCCAGGCGCGCCGTCGCCGGCGTCGTGGCAGTTGGTGCGGATTCCGGCCGCGACGATGCTGCGGCCGATTTCGGGAGAAGACGAAGCGTTCATTGCCGGTTGCTCAGAGCTTGATGCAGATGTTCTTGAGCTCGGTGTAGAACTCAAGCGAATGCACGCCGCCTTCGCGGCCGATGCCCGACTGCTTGGCGCCGCCGAACGGCGTGCGCAGGTCGCGCAGGAACCAGCTGTTGACCCAGACCAACCCGACTTGCATGCGCGCAGCGACGCGGTGCGCGCGCGTCACGTTGGTCGTGTAGATCGACGCGGCGAGGCCGTACTCGGTGGCATTGGCGCGCTTGATCACTTCCTCCTCGCTGTCGAACGGCATGACCAGCGCGCACGGTCCGAAGATTTCTTCGCGCGCAATCGCCGCCTCGTCACCGACGCCGGTCCAGATGGTCGGCTGAATCCACGCACCGTTGGCCAGTTCGCCCGGCATCTCGGGAATGCCGCCGCCGGTGACGACGGTCGCGCCTTCGGCGACGGCCTTCCTGCAGTACGAGAGCACCTTGTCGCGATGTTCCTGGCTGACCAGCGGCCCCATATTGCTTGCGGGATCGTCGGGCACGCCGAGCTTCAGCCCTTCCGCGCCCTGCTTCAGCGCGGCGACGAAGGTGTCGAACAGCGGCCGTTCGACGTAGACGCGCTCGGTGCCGAGGCAGACCTGGCCGCAATTGGAGAAGCACGAGCGCAGCGTCGCTTCAATCGCCACGTCGAGATCCGCGTCGGCGAAGACGATCGCCGGATTCTTGCCGCCCATTTCCAGCGAGACCGGCCGGCCGCCGTCGGCCGCCGCTTTCATGATCGCCGCGCCGGTGCGCGTTTCGCCGGTGAAGGTGATGGCGTTGACGCCCTGGTTGGTGGTCAGGAATTCGCCGGCCGAGTTCGGGCCGAAGCCATGCACGACGTTATAGACGCCCTTCGGCACACCGCAGGCGTTCATCACTTCGCCGAGCAGCGTCGCGGTCGAGGGCGTCTCTTCCGAGGGCTTGACCACCACGGTATTGCCGCAAGCCAGCGCCGGGCCGACCTTCCAGGTCATCAGCAGCAACGGCAGATTCCAAGGGCAGACGACGCCAACCACACCAACCGGCCGCCGCACCGAATAGTTGAGCGCGCCGCGCCCGTCCGGCGTCGCCATCTCGAACGCTTCGGTCGGCGCGTTCTTGATCACGTCGGCGAAGATCTTGAAGTTGGCCGCGCCGCGCGGGATGTCGATGTGGCTGGCGAGGCTTTTCGGCTTGCCGGTATCGGCGCATTCAGCGGCGAGGAACTCGTCGAAGCGGCGCGTGATCTCGTCGGCGACCTTGTTCAGGAGGTCGGTACGTTCGTTGACCGTCATCCGGCCCCACGGCCCATCGAGTGCCGCGTGTGCAGCGGCGACGGCCGCGTCGACCTCGGCCTTGCCGGCTTCGTGCACCCTACCGATGACCGAGTTATCGACCGGCGTGCGCTTCTCGAACTGTTTCGCCGTGGCGACAAACTCGCCGTTGATGAAATTCAGGATCTGTTTCATTGCGTTGATTTCCTTGTTGTTCCCGTTTGCGCCTATTGAAGTTCGTGTAAGCGACTGACAGCCCTCAACCACCGTTCGCCCCGAGCCTGTCGAAGGGCGAGATGCCCGCCTCCGGGGTCCGTTCATGGTTCGACAAGCTCACCACGAACGGTAGACAGGCGGCGGTTACCTCTACGATTCTCAATATCGAGACCTCAGCCCATTCCAATCGCCGCCAGCCCGGCCCGCGCACATTCCTCGTCCTGCGCCTCCGAAGCCCCCGAGACGCCGATGCCGCCGATCCAGTCTCCGACCGTTTCCTTGCCAGCGATCGGCAACCCTCCGCCGAAAACAATCAGCCGAGGCCTCGCCGAAAAGCCAAACTTCATCCCCTCATCGTTCCCGATCGCCGGCATCCAGTTCTTGGTCGAGAAGCCGAAGCTCGCCGCCGTATAGGCCTTGTCGATGGCGATCTCGATCGAATGGAGGAAGGCGCCGGGCATGCGCAGGAAGGCCATCAGGTTGCCGCCGCGATCGACGACGGCGGCGTTGATCTTCCAGCCGTTGGCCTCGGCGTAGGCGACCGCAGCCTGCACCGCCGTCGCCGCCGCCTCGACCGAAATCCCGGGCATCTGGACGGCGACTTGCATCAGGTCACCACGCTCAGGAAGGCTTCGTTGAGCTTGCGGTCGTGGTAGAAGATCGCCGCGCCGACTTCTTCCCAGTTCCACGTCACCGGATGCATGTCGGGGTAGAAGTCGTAGCCGCCGCAGAAGGTCTCAAGGCGGTTGCCGGACGGATCGAAGAAGTAGATCGTCGTGCCGCGCGTGATGCCGTGGCGCGTCGGGCCGATGTCGATCGAGACGCGGTTCATCGACATGATGTCGGCGGCGCGCAGGATCTGTTCCCAGGAATCGAGCTTGAACGAGACGTGGTGCATCTTGTCGTCCTCGCCGTGGCGCACCATCGCGATGTCGTGCGCCTTGGCCGAGCAGGTCAGCCAGGTCGCCAGGTCGGTTTCGCCGTCTTCGAGCTTGACGCGCTCGACCAGCGTGAAGCCGAGCACCTTCTCGAACAGCGCGCGATTGCCGTCGATGTCACCGCCGTAGATCAGGCAATGATCCATGCGCGAGGGGCCGATGCCCTTCAGGTCCGGCACCCAGGGCGCCGGGTTGGTGTAAGGCTGGCCGTTGCCGACGTCGGTCTTCTCGGCGTACAGCTCGATGGTGTGGCCGGTCGGAATCTTGAAACGCACGCGCTCCCCGGTTTCGAGCATCTCGCCGGCCGGGATGCGCTCAGTCTTCACGCCATACGCTTTCAGATCGGCGTCGAGCTTTTCCAGCGTCGCCTTGTCGAGCACCTTGAAGGCGAAGAAGTCCATCCCGGCGCGGTCGGCCTGGCGCAGTACGACGCTGTTGTGGTCACGCTCGTCCCACGCCTTGAAGTACACGCGGCCCTGGCTGTCGCGACCTGTCTCGATCAGGCCCAATACGTTCGTGTAGAACTCAACACTCTCTTCCATGTCCAGCACGCGAATCTGCGCATGCCCCGGACGCAAAACCCCTGTCATCGCCATCGTCTTTTCCTCTCCAAAACCCGTTCAGTGGATAAAAGCTGCCTGACTGCGCTTTCAAACCGTTATTCCAAACTTCCAAACCGTGTTCATCTCGCCGGTTTTGTTATCGTGAGTGAAACGATATTCTTGACGTTTATCGATGTCAAGACATTTTCTCGAGATTTTTAAAAATAACAAACAAATTTACGTATCGGGTAGAATCCGAAGACATCGAGTAACCAGACCACAGTGACTTGCCATGTCGAATCGCACACAAAAATCGAACCCGGAGCCCAGGACGCTCGTCGAATCGGCCTATCGCAGCCTGCACAGCGACATCATCGAAGGCACGCTGCCGCCGGGTGCGAAGCTTCGCGTCGAACATCTCAAGGACAACTACGGTGTCGGCGCTGGTACGCTGCGCGAGGCGCTCTCGCTACTAATTTCGGATTCGCTGGTGGTCAATCAGGGACAGCGCGGCTTCCGCGTCGCGCCGGTGTCGCTGGAGGATTTCGAAGACATCACCAACACGCGCGTGATGCTGGAAAGCGAAGCCTTGCGCCAAGCCATCGCGCTGGGCGACGAAGTCTGGGAAGGCGACCTGCTCGCCGCCTTCCACCTGCTGTCAAAAGCCGAAGAACGACTCGCCGACTCGGAGGGCCGTGACGAGTGGGAAGAGCGCAACCGCGTCTTCCACGAAGTCCTGATCGCCGCCTGCCCGTCGCGCTGGATCAAGCACTTCATCGGCATTCTCTACCACCAGGCCGAACGCTACCGCCGCCTCTCCCTATCGCTCCACCCCATCCCGCGCGACGTGCACGCCGAACACCAGGGCATCTTCGACGCGACGATGGCGCGCGACGCGGAGAAGGCAACGGCCTTGCTGACCGAGCACATCGTGTCAACGTTCAGGTCGTTAAAGGCGTTGCCGGAGATGGGGGAGCAAGGGTGATCCTTGCGTGGTCGGTGCAATGCGCGTTGTGAGGTTCCCTCGGTTTTTCGTCTGCCAAAGGGTGGATTTCATGCTACCAATTTTTCCTGATGCTGCAGCCTGATCCATTTCTCCAGAAACTGCATGGGCGACTTGTAGCCGAGGGTCGGATGTTGACGCTTGCGGTTGTAGAAGACCTCGATGTATTCGAAGCTCGCTGCTCTCATGTCGGCATGGGTGGCATAGCGAATGCCATGCACCCGCTCATTCTTGAAGCTGTTGAACCAGCTTTCCGTCGGCGCGTTATCCCAACAGTTCCCTTTCCGGCTCATTGAGCAGCTCATGCCGTATTCCTTAAGCTTGTCCTGAAACGCATGGCTGGTGTTAACGGCGCTTTAAATCCGTAGAAATATGGCGTCGACGGCGGGGGGGGGCACAACCGAACGTATTTTCGAAGGGTTTAGAAAGCGCCCGCAGGGCTCCCGGCGGGATGATCGCGAAGTGATCAGACTGTCTGGCAAGCGTAGCGCGGCAGGCTTTGCGCAAATGGGGTAGAAAGCAAACCGGCCGATGGAGATGCTGGCGCGATCCCGGACCCAACCGCCAAGCCAGAACCGGAGTCGCGCCCGTAGCCGGCAGGCGACGTTGCACGCAGAGTATGTCACGAAGCGGGCGTTGCCATCGAGACCCATGGGCCC
>NZ_JAGOIT010000145.1 GCF_017995515.1 Propionivibrio sp. | reverse complement strand
TCGCGCTCACCGCCTGCAAGCACTACCGCAAAGCCAAGCAGGCCCGATCGGCGGTCGAACTGCTGGACCTGCTCTCGCCCGACCGGACCCGCGACCGCAAACTCCACTCCGCCATCCTCACGACCCGCGGCGGCGCGATGCGCGACCTCGATCGTCGCGAGGAAGCGATCGCCCTCGGTACAGAAGCGCATACGCTGCAGCCCGACAACTACCGCCCGTGCACCCTGCTCGGAGCGCTTCACATGGAACTTCGCCATTTCGATCTCGGTCATGCCTGGTACATGAAGGCCGAAGAGCGCGGCGCGAAATCACAAGGCATCGACGATGAGCTGCGCAGTATCTACCGACAGGCGGACAAGGCTGGCAAAGCTGCGATGAAGGCCTTCCTGCTGCGACAGGATCCGGCGCGGTATGCATGGCTCCAGCGCCTCAAGTAGGCATCAAAATACGCATCTTTAGATGCTATATTCGATGCACACATTCAGGAGTTTCCCATGCGTACCACGCTCGCGCTCGACGACGACTTGCTCGCCAAGGCACAGGCCCTCACCGGCATGACGGAGAAGACCCAGCTGGTTCGCGAGGCCTTGCGCGCGCTGATACAACGCGAAAGCGCAAAACGCCTCAGCCTGCTCGGCGGCTCCGAACCGCAGCTCCGGGATGTCCCGCGGCGCCAATCGGCGCCTTGAGCATGATCCTGGTCGACACCTCGATCTGGATCGATCACCTGCGCGCGGGCGACGAACACCTCTGCGCGCTACTCGACCACGACCGAGTGCTCTCGCACCCGTCGGTCGTGGGAGAACTCGCCCTCGGCAACCTGAACAACCGCAGTGCCATCCTGGACGCAATGAGCCAACTGCCCAGAGCGCAGGTCGCGACGGATGAGGAGGTTTTGCACTTCATCGAGGCGCACGCGCTCTTCGGCCTCGGCATCGGCTACGTCCATGCAAGTCTCCTGGCTGCGACCCGACTCACACCGGGCGCGAAGCTCTGGACGCGCGACAAGCGACTGCTGGCTGCAAGCAGCCGCCTTGACCTGGCCTACTTGCCCGCACACTGATCAAGGCGTGCGCACGCGCACCCTGCTCCCCGGCACCGCCTCGATCGCCGCGGAGTCCTTCGCTACGCGAAAGGATTGAGGACATCCACCCCGAGCGCCCGGAAGTCCGCGACATTGCGCGTGACCACCGTCAGGCCCTGCGTCCTCGTAGAGTGTGTCGGACTGGCGGCGCATTAGCCGCGCCCATTCCCTGAAGGCCGCAGCATCCATCGCCAGCACTTTCCAGGCACTGGCCACGCGCTCGAGCCAGGCCTCGATTTCAGCGGCCTTCGCGGGATCCTGTTCGCGCGTGCGTTCGATCCCGGCCTGAATCTCGCCGAGCGTGACCGCCGACAGGAACAGGCTGGCGTCATCCACTGACTGCAGCCAGGCGACCACGGCGCCGTGGGGCTGCTGCCTGCGCAGTTCGGAGACGACGTCGGTGTCGAGCAGGCAGATGCCAATCAGCCCAGATCCACCGGCGCGCGGGGCCGGGCCTTGCCGCGCGCGGGAACGAGTTCTTCGGTGCAGCCCTCGTCCGCCAGCAGCAGGGCCTTGAGCGAAGGCCGCGCTGCGGCCTGCAGGCGGCGCCACTCCTGCACCGGAATCAAGGCTGCGGCCTCGACACCCTGCCGGGTAACCATCTGCGGGCCTTCGGTCAGGCAGCTGTCGAGGAACTCGCTGAAGCGCGCCTTGGCGTCCTGGACTGGCCATACCCGCATGATCAACACCTCCTGACTAGCTTTCTGACCAGTTTTTGCCGATGGAAGTGAGCCGTCAATTCCCCATCGGGTGCCTCCCCGGGGCCTCAACCGCCCCGAGGCTGCATGTCAGCGCGGCGCACCGCCATCCTTCTGATAATTCGGCGAACGCGGCCCGTACAGGATGCCGTTCGGCCGCCCCGCCGCCAGCAGCCGGGTGCTGGTGATACCGGCGATGGGATGCGACTGGTTGGTCACGCTCTCGACGATCTGGGCGACCACGGCCTGGACGAGCAGCCCGACCAGCCCGCCGCTCGAGCTGCGACCTTCGGCGCTGGAGGCGGTGGCCTGGCCCTGCCACAGCAGTTGCTCGTTGCGCAGGTCGATGAGCCTGGCCTCGGCGGTGACGCGGCTCTCGCTCGACAGCACGGCGTAGCTGGTGCCGTACTGCTTGATGTCGATGTAGAGCGCGGCGTCGGCGCCGAATATCTCGTGCAGCTTTTGTACCCCGACCTCGTGCATCTCACCCGGGTTGTGCAGCCCGTTCTGACGGAAGGTCTCGTCCACCAGGCTGACCGGGAGCACGTAATAGCCGGATTCCGCCAGCGGCTGGGTGACCTGGGCCAGCATGCTGTAGGTGGCGGCCACATCGGGCGAACTGTTGAGCGGCGGCAGAACCAGGATCGAGGTCGGGCGGCTCTGCTTGAAAGCGCTGTAGTCGTAGGGCGTGGGCGTGGCGCAGCCGGTGGCCAAGAGCGCCGCGGCCGCGGCAGCGGCGAGGCCGGCGCGCGAAAGGCGGAGGGAGGGGATTCGGAATCGCATCGTCGTTCGCCTCATTGCGCGCGCTTGAACTTGGCGAGCAGAAAGTCCATGTAGGACGCGCTCTCGGGGTAGAGCGTCTTCTCGGCCTCGAAGTACTTCAGCATCTGGTCGGTCTGTTCGCCTTCGGCGTAGAGCAGGCCGAGGTGGGCGTTGTATCCGGGCGGCACCGGCTTGCCGGCGGCGCGGGCCTTTTCCAGGCCGGCTTCGAGGCTGGCGATCTGCTCCTGCGGCCCCACCTCCTTGGTGAAGTGGCCGTAGAGCGTGGGCTGGTAGTCGCCCCAGTAGTAGAGCGGCTGCGGGCCGGTGGCGCAGCCGGCGAGCAGCAGCGTGGCGGCGAGCGGCACAGCGGCCGCCAGCCGTGCAAGTGAAAAACGCTTCATCGTCTTGGTCCGCGGCGGAGGAATCAGCGGCCCGGCTGCCAGGCGCCGGACTCGATGCCTTCGACCAGGCGGTTCACCGCCTCGCGCATGGCCAGGTCGAGCACCTTGCCGTTGAGCGTGGAGTCGTAGCTCGCGGTGCCGCCGAAGCCGATGACCTCGCGATTGTCGAGGCTGTATTCGCCGGCGCCCTGGGTCGAGTAGACGACCTCGGAGGTCTCGACATTGACCACGTTGAGATTGACCTTGGCATAGGCAACCTGCGACTTGCCGCGGCCGAGGATGCCGAACAGCTGGCGGTCGCCGGTTTCCTTGCGGCCGAACTCGGTGACGTCGCCGGTGATGACGAAGGAGGCGCCCTTGATGTTCTGCGCCGACTTGGCCAGCGCCGCCTCCTGCTTGATCTCCGGCATGTTGTCGCGGTCGAGCACGTTGAAGCGGCCAGTCTGCTGCAGGTGGGTGATCAGGATGGTCTTGGCCTGGCTGCCGAGGCGATCGACGCCGTCGGTGAAGATGCCGCGCATGAAGCTCGAGCGGTTGTCGAACTTGCCCACCGCGATGAGGCTGCGCGGGCCGTTGTACGTGGTGCCGGCGGAGGCGACCTTGGCGACTTCCAGCGTGCGCGATTGCTCGGTGGCGCAGCCCGACATCAGGGCGACACCGCCGAGCAGCACGACACCAGCGGCGACTTTACGGAGGGCGGATTTACGAGGCATGGCGTCGGGCTCCAGGTTATGCCAAAAAAGTAGAGAGCGGCATTCTAGCGCGCAGACGTGCTTCGATGCCATGGGCTTGTGCGTGAAAGCGTGCGCGCACTCGCGGCGCGAACCACCTCCACCCGTATTGCAAGGTTCGACCACAGCACGTCATCTCGCTCCTGTAACGCACAGCAGAAGCGCGCTGGCATACCTCGCTTACTCCTCCTTGTTCCCGTACACTTCGGGCCCATAAACGACCGCTCAGCGGACGCGAGCACCAGACCTCTCACATCCCGATGACAAGCGCTACCAACCCGTTGAAACGCCCATAAGTAACGCATCAGCATCAAATAGAAGGCGATCAGCACTAAGGACCGCCGTTTGAATGGTTGCCCGACGCTGGTTCGAGAAGAAATCAGCGATCACGATGGCACGACGCCAGGCCTACAAGACAGCTCCAGCAACCGAGAATCCATGAACACCAAAGAACTCATCGACCGCATCTTCAAGGAACCTGGCGTCAAGTACGAGCTCACCGAGTTCGAGAACCTCGGCAAGTCCATCGACGACATCCTCACGATCTATCCCAAGGCGGCAAGCACCGGCAAGGATGCTGGCAAGACCAAGTACTACCTGAAGAGCCTCATCCCCTTCTCCACCGGCAACGAAGAAGTTCAGGTCTATGCCGAGGGCGGCAAGTCGGCGCCCGAAGAGATTGTCCGGCAGCTCTGGGTCTACAAGCTGATGCATCAATACGGCTACCAGGCCGACGAGATCGATCTGGAAAAGGGCGTCCAGTTCGGCACCGAAATCGGCACCAAGGCGGCCGACATCATCGTCTACACCGATGCCACCAAGCTGACGCCGAAGATCATCGTCGAGTGCAAGAAGCCCAAGCGCAAGGACGGTATCGAGCAGCTCAAGAGCTACATGAACGCCAAGGGTGCGCCGGTGGCGGTGTGGTCCAACGGCACCGACAGCATCATCCTTCACCGCCCTTACCCGGCGCAGTTCGACGACACGCTGTTCGATATTCCAAGGCGTGGACAGAGTCCGAAGGATGTACTCGAAGCGAAGAAGACGCTTCTGCAATTGAAGAAGCACTTCAACTTCAAGAACATCATTCAAGGCTTGGAAGAACTCGTCCTCGCAGACAGTGGCAAGGACGAGTTCAACGAAATCTTCAAGCTGATCTTCGCAAAAATCTGGGATGAGAAGCAGGCGGAGGAAGTCCGCAAGGAGAAGACCGTCGAGTTTGGTCAAGTGGTGAACTCGAAGACCGGTTTTCCAGACCCTGATCTCACCTACGACCGCATCAACGGTCTGTTTCACAAGGCTTGTGACGAGTGGCCCGGCATCTTCCGGCAAGGTGAAGACATCGAGCTGGCGAAACGCCACCTTCAAGTCTGCATCGGACAGCTTGAAGGCGTACGCCTCATGGGCTCGAACCTGCGAATCATGGACGACGCCTTCGAGTACCTGCTGCCGACCGAAGCGAAGAAGAAGAAAGGCCAGTTCTTCACGCCGCGCCACGTGGTCGAAATGTGCGTGCGCATGCTCAACCCGAAGCGCAACGAGTTCGTCATGGACCCGTCCTGCGGTTCCGGCGGCTTCCTGCTGCACGCCATGGACTGGTGCTATCCCGCCAAGGACAACGAGCAGCGCGAATTGCGCAAGCACAAGTACGCTGCCAAGTACCTTTGGGGCATCGACTTCGAACAGCGCGCGGCCAAGACTTCACGCGCGCTGATGCTGATTGCCGGCGACGGGCACACCAACATCTTCGGCCCCGATGTCAGCAGTCTCGACCCGCGCACCTGGTACGAGAACGCCTCGGGTCAGGCGCTGATGCATGGCCTCCGCCAGGCCAAGCTCACCGCCAGGAAGATTCCCGACGGCGAAACCCTGAGGGATGAAGACAAGGCGTGGGAATACTTCGACGAGCTGAAGTTCGACGTGATTCTGGCCAATCCGCCGTTTGCCGGCGAAATCAAGGATCGCAAGATGCTCGCGCGCTACGAGCTGGCAAAGCCGGCCCTCAAGCGCGCCGGCGACGACAAGTCGCCGAAGGAAGAGCGCGACGTGCTCTTCATCGAGCGCATCCTGAAAATGCTCAAGCCCGGTGGGCGTGCCGCCATCGTGCTACCGCAGGGCAAGTTCAACAACTCGTCGTTGGCCTTCATCCGCGAATGGATCCTCAAGAAGGCGCGGCTGCTGGCAGTGGTCGGCCTGCACTCCAACACCTTCAAGCCGCACACCGGCACCAAGACCTCGGTGCTCTTCGTGCAGAAATACACCCAGACGCAGCTCGACGAGATCGCCCAGGTGCATGACCGGGTCGCCGGTGCCTGCCCGGACTACGCGGGCGAAATTGAATCCTTGCTCGCCGCCCACGAGGCCGCTGCCGACGTGCCCGATGAGGCCATTCCTGAAGCGGTGACCGACCTCATCGCCGAAAC
>NZ_JAGOIT010000066.1 GCF_017995515.1 Propionivibrio sp. | reverse complement strand
TGTAGCGGGTTTCCGGGTCGGCGCCCAGATTTCCGACAAGAATTACTTTATTGACCGAAGCCATGTTGCCTCCATGAAGGGTGTGCGAAAACCGGCGATTATAAAGATTTCTGCGCCCGACCGGCGCTGCGTGGCGGCGGCATTTTCATTCCAAGACCGACCGCCAGCCAGACCGCGGCAAGCGCGGCACAGCCCCCCCAAACGGCGAACGGACCGGCGTTTTTCGCCAGATAGCCGCCAAGCGTTCCGCCGAGAAACAGGCCGAGCGACTGGGTGGTGTTGTAGATGCCCAGCGCGGCCCCCTTGGCGTGCGCCGGCGCAATGCGCGAGATGAGCGACGGCTGCGTCGCTTCGAGCACGTTGAAGGCGACGAAGAACAGGAAGAGCCAGAACGCCAGCGGCAATAATCCGGCGCCGTAGAAGGCGAAACCGAGTTGCACGGCCAGCAGGAGGGTGATGGCGGCGTTGAATACCAGCTTCATCCGCCCGTGCTTCTCGGCGGCGATGATCGCCGGCACCATGAAAGCGAAGGAGAGAAGCACCGTCGGCAGATAGACCTTCCAGTGTTCGCCGACCGCCAGTCCGCCGCTGGCGACCAGCGCCGACGGCAGCAGCACCCACATCGCCGTCTGCATCACGTGCAAGGCGAAAACGCCGAAGTTCAGGCGCAGGAGCAGCGGGTTCGCCAGCACCTCGACGAAGCTCGACCAGCCCGGCTGGCGCGGCACGGCCGGCGCGTCGGGAACGACCCGGAGGACGACGAAGATCGCCAGCAGCGAGAGCACGCCGGTCAGCGCGAAGATCCCGTGCATGCCGATCCACGCATAGAGGACGGGCGCACCGACCATCGACAGCGCGAACACCAGCCCGATCGACGAGCCGATCATCGCCATCGTCTTGGTGAGGTGCTGTTCGCGCGTGAGGTCGGCGGCGAGCGCCGTCACTGCGGCCGAGATGGCGCCGGCGCCTTGCAAGACACGCCCGAGGATGATGCCGTGGATGTCGTGCGCGGCGGCTGCGACAAAGCTGCCTATGGCGAACAACAGCAACCCGAAGACGATGACCGGCTTGCGCCCGAAGCGGTCGGACGCCGCGCCGTAGGCGATCTGCAAGAAGGTCTGCGTCAGGCCGTAGGCGCCGATCGCCAGTCCGACGAGCGCAACATTGCTCCCCGACGGCAGTTCTTTTGCATAGACGGAGAAGACCGGCAGGATCAGGAACAGGCCCAGCATGCGCAGGGCGAAGATCGAGGCCAGTCCGATCCCGGCGCGCCGTTCGGCCGGGGTCAGTGCATCGTGAGTTGGAGAAAGCATGTCGGCGGGAGAAAGGGGGAACGGGAGTCGATAAGCCGGGCTGAGACTATCCGGCACGCAATCGGTTCAGGAACAAGGCGGGGCTGGGGCTGTCGTAAGCGCGTACCGCAGTTTCCAGCCCCTCGGCAAGCCGGCGCAGCGTACTGTTGCGTATAGTAGCAGGTTTGCTTTTCCCCTCTGGCCACGCCCCCAAATGGAAGAATTCAAGGAAATCCGCATTCGCGGCGCACGCACGCACAACCTGAAGAACATCAATCTCGACCTGCCGCGCAACCGCATGACCGTCATCACCGGCCTGTCCGGTTCCGGCAAGTCCTCGCTGGCGTTCGACACGCTCTACGCCGAAGGTCAGCGCCGCTACGTCGAGTCGCTCTCGGCCTACGCGCGCCAGTTCCTGCAGATGATGGACAAGCCGGACGTCGACCTGATCGAGGGCTTGTCACCGGCCATCTCGATCGAGCAGAAGGCCACCAGCCACAACCCGCGCTCGACGGTCGGCACGGTCACCGAAATCCACGACTACCTGCGCCTGCTCTTTGCCCGCGCCGGAACGCCGTACTGCCCGGAGCATCAACAGCCACTTGACGCACAGACCGTCTCGCAGATGGTCGACCATGTGCTGGCTTTGCCCGCCGACACCAAGCTGATGATCCTTGCGCCGGTCGTCGCCAACCGCAAGGGCGAGCAGCAGGACCTCTTCGCCGAACTGCGTGCACAAGGATTCGCCCGCCTGCGCGTGGACGGCACGATCTACGAGATCGACGCGCTGCCCAAGCTCGCCAAGACGCAGAAGCACACCATCGACGTCGTCGTCGACCGCCTCAAGGTGCGCAACGACATCCGCCAGCGCCTCGCCGAGTCGTTCGAGACCGCGCTGCGCCACGCCGACGGCCGCGCCATCGCACTGGAGATGGATTCCGGCAAGGAACACCTGTTCTCCGCCAAGTTCGCCTGCCCGGTGTGCTCGTATTCGCTGCAGGAGCTCGAACCGCGCCTCTTCTCGTTCAACAACCCGATCGGCGCCTGCCCGAAGTGCGACGGCCTCGGCGTCATCCAGTTCTTCGACCCGAAGCGCATCGTTGTACGCCCGGATCTGTCGCTGGCCGCCGGCGCGATTCGCGGCTGGGACAAGAAGAGCCACTTCTATTTCCAGTTCACAACTGCGCTGGCCGAACACTACGGTTTCGACCTCAACACGCCGTTCAACGGACTGCCCGAAAATTGCCGCAATGCGGTGCTCTACGGCTCCGGCGAAGAGTCGATCCGTTTCCGCTACGTCAGCGATTTCGGCGGCAAGCACTACGACAAGTCGTATCCGTTCGAAGGCATCGTCAACAACTTTGCACGCCGTTACCGCGAGTCGGACTCGGCGACCGCGCGTGAGGAACTTGCGAAATTCATCAGCAACCAGACCTGCCCGACCTGCGACGGCGCCCGCCTGCGCGAGGAAGCGCGCCACGTACGCATCGGCGCCGGCCCCGACGCGCTGACGTTGCACCAGATCAACCGGATGCCGCTGAAGCAGGCACGCGACTACTTCCTCGATCTCACGCTTGCCGGCAACAAGGCGCAGGTCGCCGAGAAGGTGCTGAAGGAAATCACCAGCCGCCTGCAGTTCCTGATCAACGTCGGCCTCGACTACCTCTCGCTTGATCGCTCGGCGGAAACCCTCTCCGGCGGCGAGGCGCAGCGTATCCGCCTGGCCTCGCAGATCGGCTCCGGCCTCACCGGCGTCATGTACGTCCTCGACGAACCGTCGATCGGCCTGCACCAGCGTGACAACCATCGCCTGCTCGAAGCCCTGCAGAACCTGCGCAACATCGGCAACACGGTGATCGTCGTCGAACACGACGAAGACGCCATCCGCAGCGCCGACTACGTCGTCGACATTGGCCCCGGCGCCGGCGTCCACGGCGGCGTGGTCGTTGCCGAAGGCACGCCCGCACAGGTCATGGCCAACGCCGAATCGATGACCGGCGACTACCTCGCCGGCCGCCGTCGCATCGAGGCGCCGGGCAAGCCGCGCCAGGCCGACCCCGAACGACTGCTGAAGATCGTCGGCGCGCGCGGCAACAATCTGAAGAACGTCACCCTCGAACTGCCGCTCGGCCTGCTCACCTGCATCACCGGCGTCTCGGGCTCGGGCAAATCGACGCTGATCAACGACACGCTCTACGCCGCCGCCGCGAAGCACCTGTATGGTTCCACCGCCGAACCGGCCGAGCACGACAAAATCGTCGGCCTCGACCAGTTCGACAAGGTGATCAACGTCGACCAGTCGCCGATCGGCCGCACCCCGCGCTCCAATCCGGCGACCTATACCGGCCTGATGACGCCGATCCGCGAACTCTTCTCCGGTGTGCCGGCCGCGCGCGAACGCGGCTACGGCCCCGGCCGCTTCTCGTTCAACGTTAAGGGTGGGCGCTGCGAGGCCTGCCAGGGCGACGGCGTGATCAAGGTCGAAATGCACTTCCTGCCCGACATCTACGTCGCCTGCGACGTCTGCCACGGCAAGCGCTACAACCGCGAAACGCTGGAAGTGCAGTACAAGGGCAAGAATATCCACGACATCCTGCAGATGACCGTCGAGCAGGCGCGCGAATTTTTCGACGCCGTCCCCGTCATCGCTAGGAAGCTGCAGACGCTCGTCGATGTCGGCCTCTCCTACATCACCCTCGGCCAGTCGGCGACCACGCTCTCCGGCGGCGAAGCGCAACGGGTGAAACTCGCGCTCGAACTATCCAAGCGCGACACCGGCCGGACGCTGTACATCCTCGACGAACCGACCACCGGCCTACACTTCCAGGACATCGAAATGCTGCTCAAGGTGCTGCATCGCCTGGCCGACCACGGCAACACCGTCGTCGTCATCGAGCACAACCTGGACGTCATCAAAACCGCCGACTGGATCGTCGACCTCGGCCCCGAAGGCGGCGACGGCGGCGGCGAAATCCTGGTCACAGGTACGCCGAACGTCATAACGAAAAGCGCAAAAAGCCACACCGGCAAGTTCCTCAAGCCCATGTTCGACAAGCGTTAGCGCCGATGCCAAGCGTCGCGAAGAGGCAATCAACGCCGAAAAACAACATTTTTTTGAAGTTCTTTACGATTTCTCGCAACGCCCCCCTTCCCTCTCAGCGTTTGAAGTGTAAGAATCGCTTGCGATGCACCAGTGAGGCTCTCAACTATCAACAACAGGAGTTACTATGAACAAGTCTGAATTGATCGACGCAATCGCCGAAAGCACTGAACTCTCCAAGGTTGCCTCTGGCAAAGCTCTGGATGCCGTTATCGAAACCATCGTCAAGGCTGTCGCCAAGGGCGACGGCGTGAGCCTCGTTGGCTTCGGCTCGTTCAAGGCAGCCGCACGCGCCGCTCGCGAAGGCAAGAACCCGAAGACCGGCGAAAAGATCAAGATCGCAGCGACCACCGTTCCGAAGTTCTCCGCCGGTGCCACCTTCAAGGCGGCGGTTGCAGAAGCCTCCAAGGGCAAGAAGAAGAAATAAGAAGCAAGACAAAAGCAATCGGGGCTTGCCACATGGCAAGCCCCGATTTCGTTTACGCACATCCGTCGCCCGGACAACTTCTTCCCAGCTTTTTTATCGGCACAATCTCGCCTGACAGATTGACGCTATAGATCAGCCCGCGTAGAATCAGCGCCTTCAAATGGGGGCGTAGCTCAGTTGGGAGAGCGATTGGTTCGCAATCAATAGGTCGGCGGTTCGATCCCGCCCGTCTCCACCAGAATGGATTCAAAGACTTAGGCCAATTCTTCGGAATTGGCCTTTTTCGTTGTGTTACGACAAGTTCGAATTCTCGCGTTCGCGGAAGAGTTGCTCCCATTCCGATTCGCTCATTTCGACGACCTGTATTTTTCGCGGTTCAACGTTCTTTCGCCTATCGAATGCCCCCATCGCACTCACGCTGAGGCCCTTCTGTCTTTTCCCGATCTTCTCTCGATAGCTGACGCACCATCAACGGCCTTGCCTTCTGGTAAATCATCACGTTTCAGGAATCGCTACATCCTGTTATTTCACACCGGCAGTCCAAGCATCCATGTGGGCAACCATTGCTGACCCAGGATTTTTCGGCGCGGATTGTAGCCGACGTAATTGCGGCAAAAGGTGAACTTTTTTACGCTTGCCGACGCAAGATCGGGTGTCGCGAATCAAGGTCCGACGCACAAACGGAAACGGCGCACTCCGCGGTGCGCCGTTTCCGTTGCATTGTCCGGCGAACTACTTCTTCAGACTGTCGCGAATCTCGCGCAGCAGGACGACATCTTCCGGCGTGGCGGTTGGTGGGGCCGGCGGTTCGGCCTTGCGCAGGCGGTTCATCTGCTTGACCATCATGAAGATGATGAACGCCAGAATGACGAAATTCACGAGGATGGTAATGAAATTACCGTAGGCGAAAACCGGCACCTGCGCCTTCTTGAGCGCGTCCAGCGTCATGGCCGTACCTTCCGGCACCTTGCCGAGAACGAAGAACATACCCGAAAAATCGAGCTTTCCGCCCATGATCCAGGCGACGAGCGGCATGATCAGGTCGCTCACGACCGAGTCGACGATCTTTCCGAATGCCCCGCCAATGATCACGCCGACGGCAAGATCCATGACGTTGCCCTTCATTGCAAATTCCCGGAACTCCTTCAACATGCTCATGGTTTCTCCTTTATAGCGGTCAGACAACACGGTAAATCTACTCGATCAGACTATCGCCCTTTGCTTGCGAAATCCTGCACCAACGGGCACCTGAGTATTTTGTCATAAAGCGGCGGGAAATATCCGTCTTTGCACTGGCCGCGAACTTCGCACCAAATCATCAGCCGCACCTTTTTCACGAATTGCGAATCAGCAACCGCTCACCAGCGCGCGCAGAATGCGCTCTTCAAGCGAGGTCGGATGCTCCAGCCCGAGGCGCTTGAGAACAACGGGGTCGGGCTTGGCCGTCAGGCCACTCATCAACGTTTTGAACATCGCCACAGGCGAGGCCTTGCGTTCCTTGAGTTTCATCAGCACCTTGGCCGTCGCGAGTTCGGCGGCGTCGAAGTCGGTACCAAACGGGAAATCGGGCAACTTGCCGGCGGCCCGGAATGCCGCCAGCCGCGCCTCGATCCTTTCGGGCAAGTTGTTGCGCTGCTCTGCCGGAATCACGTAATCCACTTCTATCTTCCCATGTCGCTTCGCCTTCTCCAGCAGGTCGTCCTGAAAGCGCGAATCGGCGATGGCGAGCAGGCGTTTGACGACGTCGGCGTCGCTCATTCCGCGCACATCGGCAATACCGTATTCGGTGACGAAGATGTCGCGCAGGTGGCGCGGAATGGTGACGTGACCATAGCTCCAGACGATGTTCGAAACCGCCTTGCCCCTCTTGTTCAGGCGCCAGGAGCGCAGCATCAGGATCGAACGGGCGTCTGGCAGCGTGTGCGCCTGGGCGACGAAGTTGTACTGCCCGCCGACGCCGGAAACCAGATTGCCGTCGTCCAGCCCGTCGGAAACCGCGGCACCGAGCAGGGTCACCATCATCGTGGTGTTGATGAAGCGCGCGTCGCGACGCTGCTCACGCGCGACGTTTTCATGCCCGAACAGGTCGTTGATGTAGGAAATACGCGTCATGTTGATCTTCTGCAGCAGGTCGTGCGGCATTTCGCGCAGCCGTTTGTAGAAGCTGCTGGGGCCGATGAAGAAGCCGCCATGCAAAAGGTAGCCGTGCTGTAGCCGATCACCCAGCATATGCGTAGCAATCGCGGCACGGTTTTGCGCGTCGGCGACGTCGGTCGACAAGACCTGATCGCCACAAATCAACTGTCCCTCGACCCAATCGACCTCCTTGCGCAGGATGCCGAAGTGATGCATGAAGCTCACGTCGGCACGCGACAGCGGCGAGCCGATGATGCGCGCCTCAAGCAGCGCGGACAGCATGCCTTCGTCGGGAATCAACCCGACGCGCCCCGAGTTGAGCAGACGCTGCAAACCATCGTGATTGAAGACCTCGCGCCGGATCACGCCGGCGTCGATCAGCGCCATGAAGCCGTTGACGAACATCTCGCTGCAACCGTAGAGCCCTTCACGGAAGGGCCCGAGTGCCTTCGTCGGCGCCTTCTGCCCCTCGGACAGGGCGGAAATCATGTTGCGATAGGTCTTGTTGTCGCCATCGCGCTCGATCAGCACATGGGCGATACCGTCGCCGAGGGAGCCGATCCCGATCTGCAACGTGCCGCCGTCCTTGACCAGGGTGCTGCTCCAAAGCGCAATGGCGTAGTCCTGATCGTCGATCTTCATGTTGGGCGGCCCGAACATCGTATGCGTGGCAGCCGGATCGTCGACCAGGATGTCGATCTGGTCCGGTCGCAGGACGGCATCGTTGAGCATGAACGGCATCGAGCGATTGACGACACCGACCAGGATCATCGTCTTCTTGCCGGTGCTGACGGCCATATCCATCGCATCGAGCGTCAAATCCGGGTTGCAGGAGAGCGACAGTCGTTCGCCCTCGTCCGTCTCTTCGAGCGCCATGGCCTGTGCAAAAACGTTGACGCCGTGCGTAAAGGCATCGCGGACCGCATGCGTATAGTTGGAGTAGATGTAGTTGCTCTGGACAACGCTGTTCCCGACGTCGGCTCCGGTCTTGAGGAAAAACTCGCTCAGCATCACGTTCGGCGGCAGCTTGCCGCGCCGGGCATCGAGCGCGTAGTCCATGTCGGGATAGTCGCCGAAGATGCGCTGAACGAAGGGGTCGAGGAAGCGGCGCTCGACCAGGCTGCGACCCTTGGGGCGATCGAGCGAGAGCGCGGTGATGATCCGCAGCTCGATCGACGGGTCGCTCTTCGCCCGCCGGTAGAGCGCGTTGATCCACACGTTCGGTTTGCCAATCCCGAGCGGCATCGCCAGAACCAGCTTGCGTCCGACTTTTTCGATCAGTGCGTCGATCGACGCCTCGATGCTCGATACACGGATTGAGTCATTCATTATTGTTTCCCCCGAAACGGGCAGCGCATCGAATGTTTTCGCCGGTTTCTGCGCCATTTGCATACTCTCAAAAACGAGGGCAATGAACAACAAAGCAAACGAGATACTCCCGTCGGGGTCGTCCCGTTCTCGGCTTGTCGGCCGGGACGGCCGGAAGATCTCCGGCCGGCAGAGGCGACTTTTCGAGCGGCTTGAGCGAGTTCCAGACGTTCGGGCCTTTCGTGAGAATGGCCTGTTCGATGCGCTCCATCCAGCCCTTCATCCGCTCCCATTCGGCTTGCGTATAGCGGTTGTGCGTCTCGGACTGATCGTGATTCATGAATCGCTTGCTGATGGAGGCGGGAGCCTCGAGGGCTTCGAGAACGGTGCCGAAGCTGCGACGCAGGTCGTGCCGGGTCAGGGCCGGAATCCCGGCCATGTCGCGGATCTGCTCGAGCAGATCCTTGGCGTCTACGTAGTGTCCCGCCTTGCTCGGCTTGTTTATCGCGGGGAAAACCCACTTCCTCGCCGCGTGCGTCGTTCGGTTGTATGTCTGCCGGAACTCCTGCTCGTTCGCCGTCGCCGCGACCTTCTGCCTCGCTTTGCAACGCTCGACGAGCTCGTCGATGTCGATCATCCGAATCTTCCGATCGTTCCAGTCGTCGAACCGTTTCACGCACCGATCGAAGACTTTCAGGGTCGCCTCGTTTGCCCGCTTGGTCTCACGGGTCGTCAGGTGCTCTCGGTAGGCCGCGAAGGCCTGTCCGAGGGTGAGTTCGGCGGCGGACTGCTTCCGAGCGACGACGCTCGGATTGATCTGCTGCGTGCGAATCTCCGTCCCGATCTTCGCGGCGGCTGCTCTGGCCTTCTCCACCCCGTCCTTCTCCTGGAGAAACTCGGCGACGGACCCGAGACTGTCCCGGAACGTCCTGCCCTCGATTTTCCTCTGAACGACAAAGGTCTTTCGCTTGGCCACTTTCGGCGCGATGCCGACCGGAGCCCCAGAGGCCGAGTCGAACACATAGTAAGGTTCGCCCCGGAGGTTGGGTTCGAAGATAATACGACCTTCGGAATCGACGCCGACGGACTTCTTTTCCAGGACGAAAGACTTGATGTTCGCGAGCGTCAATTCGTGTTTCACGTCGATTCCTTCGGTCTTTTAGGCTTCCCGGAATGTGACCGGTTAGCCGTTGTTTTTATTGGAAATTTTCTGGGAATCCGAATTTTGGCTTCCCAAAACCGATTTTGTACCTCAGCCGGCTTCCCGGGAAGCCGCGGGGAAGCGAAAAAGGCCGGGAACCCGGCGGCGAATGGCGGAACGCTGCGGCGAACGGCGAGAAGAGATAACGATAACCTGTTGATTATATATGGCAAAAAAACAAAAACCCACGGAGGACGGCGAGTTCAAAAATCATACGCCCATGATGCAGCAATACCTGAAGCTGAAAGCACAGCACCCGGGACTTCTGCTTTTCTACCGCATGGGCGACTTCTACGAGCTATTTTTCGAAGATGCAGAAAAAGCCGCCCACCTGCTCGACATCACATTGACGACGCGCGGGCAGAGTGCCGGCCAGCCGATCAAGATGGCCGGCGTTCCGTACCACGCGGTCGAGCAGTATCTCGCTCGGCTCGTCAAGCTTGGCGAATCCGTCGTGATCTGCGAGCAAATCGGCGATCCTGCGACGAGCAAAGGTCCGGTCGAGCGCGCCGTCTCGCGCATCGTCACACCGGGCACACTGACCGACGCCGCGCTGCTCGACGACAAGCGCGACGTCTTGCTGCTCGCTTTGAGCACGACGCGCCAGTTGGCGGGCATGGCCTGGCTCAACCTCGCCAGCGGCGAATTCAGGTTGTGCGAAGTCCCGCTCGAGAAGCTGCCGGCGACGCTCGAACGCATCCGCCCGGCCGAAATCATCGCGGCAGAGAGCCTCGCCTTGCCGTTTGCCCCGGACACTGCACTGACCCGCCAGCCGGACTGGCACTTCGATACCGAGGCGGCGACGCGCGAGTTGTGCGCCCATTTCAAGACGGCGTCGCTCTCCGGCTTTGGTGCCGACCACCTGCGTCCGGCGATCGCGGCGGCCGGCGCGCTGCTGCGCTACGCACAGGCAACCCAGACGTGCGCCCTGCCGCATGTGCAGGCGCTGATCGTGGAGCGCGACGGCGCCTTCCTCGGCCTCGACACGGCCACTCGGCGCAATCTGGAACTTACGGAAACGCTGCGCGGCCAGCCATCACCGACGCTGTGCAGCCTGCTCGACGTGTGCATCACCTCGATGGGCTCACGCTCCCTGCGTCACGCGCTGCATCATCCATTGCGCGATCCGGCGATTCCGGCGGCGCGCCACGCCGCGATCGAGGCGCTGATTGATGATGGCGCCCAGCGAGTTCATGCGATCCGGCAAGCCTTGCGCGGATTCGCCGACATCGAGCGTATCGCCGGTCGCGTCGCATTGTTCAGTGCACGACCGCGTGACCTGTCGAGCCTGCGCGACAGTCTGCATCGACTGGCCGAACTGCGCACACCGCTGGTCGCCACGGCTTCGCCGCTGCTCTCCGAGCTCCTTGATCAGCTTGCGACACCGGATGCGGCACTCGACCTGCTCAGCGCGGCGATTCTCCCGGAACCGTCGGCCTTGCTGCGCGAGGGTGGCGTCATCGCCAACGGCTACGACGCCGAACTCGACGAGTTGCGCGGCATCAACGACAACTGCGGCGCGTATCTCATCGAATTGGAGACACGCGAGCGCGAACGCACCGGCATCGCCAACCTCAAGGTCGAGTACAACCGAGTACATGGTTTCTATATCGAAATCACGAACGCCAATGCCGCCAAGGTACCCGACGACTACCGCCGGCGGCAGACGCTGAAGAACGCCGAGCGCTACATCACGCCCGAACTCAAGGCGTTCGAGGACAAGGCATTGTCCGCGCAGGATCGCGCACTGGCGCGGGAGAAGCTGCTATACGACAGCGTATTGACCGCTTTGCAGACCGATCTGCCGCAATTGCAGCTCATCGCCCGCGCTGTCGCCATGACCGACCTGCTCGCTGCCTTCGCCGCCATCGCCCAATCACGCAATTACTGCCGGCCGATCTTCTCGAGCGAACCCGGCCTCTTCATTGAAGGCGGTCGCCACCCGGTCGTCGAAAACGAACTGGCCGGAGGCGAGTCGTTCATCGCCAACGACACGAAACTCGGTGACGGCCGCCGCCTGCTGTTGATTACCGGCCCGAACATGGGCGGCAAGTCGACCTACATGCGGCAGACGGCCTTGATCGCGCTGATGGCCCATGTCGGCAGCTTCGTACCTGCCAGCCGGGTGACGCTCGGCCCGCTCGACCAGATCTTCACGCGCATCGGCGCCTCCGACGACCTGGCATCCGGCCGCTCGACCTTCATGGTCGAAATGACCGAATCGGCCGCCATCCTGCACCACGCCACCGAAAACAGCCTCGTGCTGATGGACGAAGTCGGGCGCGGCACCTCGACTTTCGACGGCATGGCGCTCGCTTTTGCCATCTGCCGCCACCTCGTCGAGAAGAACCGAGCGTTGACCCTGTTCGCCACGCACTATTTCGAACTCACGCTGCTCGCCAACGAATACGCCGACCTCGCCAACGTCCATCTGGACGCCGTCGAGCACGGCGAGCGCATCGTTTTCCTGCACGCGGTCGAAGACGGGCCGGCCAACCAGAGTTACGGGATCCAGGTTGCCGCGTTGGCCGGCATTCCCCATTCCGTGGTCAAGGCAGCCAAGCGGCAACTGCGCGAATTCGAGCAGCGCGCGTCGATCAATCCGCTGCAACCCGACCTGTTCGCATCGATTCCGGAACCGATCGAGGTTGAGCCGAGTCCGGTGCTGCTGCGGCTGGATAGCATCGATCCGAACGAATTGACACCAAAGCAGGCGCTCGATGCGCTCTACGAGCTCAAGTCGCTGATCCGATGAGGTGGCAAGGCACCGGGTACTCGGCACCAACAAAAAACGCAGCCGGACGCTGCGTTTTTTTCATGGCGACTCCCGATCAGTCGTCGTGCTCGCAGTCACCGTCTTCATGGACATGACCGTGCTCGATCTCTTCGGCGCTCGCCGGGCGAATTGAAGTCACCGTGCAGGTGAAAACCAGCGCCATGCCGGCCAGCGGATGGTTACCGTCGAGAACGACCTTGTCGTCCGCGATTTCGGTCACGCGGTAGATCAGGATATCGTCGTCATCACCGCCCTCCGGCACGCCTTCGAACTGCATCCCGACTTCCAGTTCCTTGGGGAAACCCTTGCGCGATTCCATCTGGATCAGTTCTGCGTCGTACTCGCCGAACGCGTCGTCCGGCTGCATCTTGACGACGACCGACTCGCCGACTTTCTTTCCATGCAGCGCTTCTTCGATCTTCGGGAAGATGTCATCGTATCCGCCATGCAGATAGACCAGCGGTTCCTGGCCCGCATCGACGAGTTCGCCATCAGGATCAGTGACGCTGTAGTCGAGGGTTACGACGGAGTTTCTTTCAACTTGCATATTCATGAATTAAGTTCCTTCACCTCGCGCAGCACTTCGAGCGCGTGGCCTTTGGCGTTGACTCCGTACAATGCAACACGGAGAACGCCCTGTTTGTCGATAACGAAGGTCGAGCGCACGATACCGTGCTTCTTGACCCCGTCCACTTCCTTCGGTTGCCACACGCCGTACTGCTTGCACGCCACGCCCTCGGCATCCGACAGGAGCCGCACCGAGATTCCATGTTTGTCGCGGAATTCGGCGTGCTTGAGGCAATCGTCACGACTGATGCCGATGACCGTGCAGCCGTGCCGTGAAAACTCGTCCTCGTGGTCCGAGAAATCGGTGGCTTCGAGCGTGCAGGCCGGTGTGTCGTCTCTCGGGTAAAAAAACAGGATGACATTTTTGTTGCCGCGAAACCGGGCAATGTCGATGTCCTCCATATCCGCATCGGGGAGGACGAACATTGGTGCCGCCTGTCCAATTTTCAGCATTGCGCCTCCTTAATTACCCTCCCCGTCCGCCAGGGCGAACGAGTGAATCGGATTCTACCAAGCTTCAGCAACGTGACCAGAAGAAATAAAAAACGGTGCTGAGCTAGAATGACCGCACGAAACGCGGCCCTATCATGCCTGTTTTTCGGTAATGCGCAACCACTGACCGCGGCACCGCGAAAAGATTCGATCTCTCGTCACCGGAGGAAGATTCATGTTGAACCCGAGAAACCTGCTTACCACCGTATGCTTCTTTTCCGCGATTGCCGCAACGTCGGCGATCGCACAACCCGACCTCCCCGCCGCCAAGTTGCCGACGGTCGATCTATCGGCCGAAGCCAGCCGCCCCGCGGCGAACGATCAGATCCATGCGGTGCTCTCGGCTGAAGCGTCCGGCGTCGCGCTCGGCGATCTCGCGCGACAGGTCAATGCCCTGATCGCCGAAGCGGTGAAAGTGTCCAGATCGTATCCCGCCATCAAGGTGCAGAGCGGCAACACCAGCACCTACCCTGCCTACTCGAAGTCGGGAAAGATCGAGTCGTGGCGGATGCGCTCGGAACTGTCGCTGGAATCGGGCGATACGGCAGCGATGTCCGAGTTGCTCGGCAAGTTGCAGACGTCGCTGGGCGTATCCCGCCTCGTCGTGCAACCGTCGCCCGAGACGCGCAAGAAGGCGGAGAACGAAGCGATGCTTGACGCGCTTACCGCCTTCAAGGCACGCGCCAAGGTCGTTGCCGATGCGCTGGGCAAGTCCTACCAGCTCAAGCACCTGTCGGTAAATACCGGCGGGAGGATTGCCGAGCCGATGTTCCGCATGGCGGCCAAATCAGCGATGTCGGATGCCGCACCGATGCCGATCGAGGCGGGCGAGTCTCAAGTTACCGCCAATGTTTCCGGGCAGGTCGAACTGGAGTAGCAGAGACCGCGGCTGTTCGGAAACCGGGAATGTGGGAAATGGCGCTTCGGCCATTCCCGACTTCGGTCAGTTCGCGCCCGTTCCAGCGGTTGATCCTGGCTCAGATTTTGCAGCAGAGCGTTCCGGAATCTGGACGAAGACTTCGCCCTCCTTGATCATGCCCAGCTCGTAGCGCGCCCGCTCCTCGATGGCGTCATAACCCTGCTTGAGATCGCGGACTTCGGCATCAAGACCGGCGTTCCGGATCTCCAGCATCTTGTTGCCTTCTTTCTGCAACTGCAGCTGCCGGTCGACGTCCCACACGCGCAGCCAACCGCCCTTGCCGATCCACAACGGATACTGCAAGAGTGCGATCAGCGCAATCAGGGCAACCGAGAGCCAGCGCATTCTTCAACCGGTGAGAAGACGAAAAAATACCGAGCCACCTCTGGCGAGATGGCTCGGGATGCACTGTTCACAACGGATCTTCGGCTGCTCACCGAAGATTGTAGAAAGCGTCACGCCCGGGGTAGCCAGCCGTATCGCCGAGATCTTCCTCGATGCGCAGCAGTTGGTTGTACTTGGCGATGCGATCCGAGCGGGAGAGCGATCCGGTCTTGATCTGCAAGGCATTCATGCCGACCGCAATGTCGGCAATGGTGCTGTCCTCGGTTTCGCCCGAGCGATGCGAAATCACGGCGGTGTAACCGGCGCGCTTGGCCATCTCGATGGCGGCAAACGTCTCGGACAAGGTACCGATCTGGTTGATCTTGATCAGGATCGAGTTGGCGATGCCTTTCTTGATGCCCTCCTTGAAGATCCGCGTATTGGTCACGAAAACGTCGTCACCGACGATCTGGATGCGTTCACCCAAACGGTCAGTCAGCAGTTTCCAGCCATCCCAGTCGCCTTCGGCCATGCCGTCCTCTATCGAGACAATCGGGAAGGCATCGGCAAGATTGGCGAGGTAGTCGACGAACTGCTCGGAAGTGAGCTGCAGTCCCTCGCCATCCAGATGGTACTTGCCGTCCTTGTAGAACTCGGAGGCGGCGCAGTCGAGGCCGATCAGGACGTCCTCGCCCGGGAAATAACCGGCCGCTTCGATGGCCTGCACGACCATCTGCAGACCCTCCGCATGGCTGCCAAGATTCGGCGCAAAACCGCCCTCGTCGCCGACCGCGGTCGAGAAGCCCTTCTTGTCGAGCAGCTTCTTAAGCGCGTGGAAGACCTCGGCGCCGCAGCGCAGGGCCTCGCGGAACGAGCCCTGGCTCACCGGCAGGATCATGAATTCCTGGAAGTCGAGGCTGTTATTGGCATGCTGGCCGCCATTGATGATGTTCATCATCGGCACCGGCATCTGCATCGGGCCCGAACCGCCGAAGTAGCGGTAGAGCGGCAAGCCGGACTCTTCGGCGGCTGCCTTGGCAACCGCCATCGACACGGCAAGCATCGCATTGGCGCCGAGACGCGACTTGTTTTCGGTGCCGTCGAGCTGGATCAGCGTTTGATCGATAAAGGCCTGCTCCTGCGCATCGAGGCCGATGATCGCTTCGGCAATCTCGGTATTGACGTTCTCCACCGCCTGCATGACGCCCTTGCCCAGATAGCGGCCTGCGTCACCGTCACGCAACTCGATTGCCTCGCGCGATCCGGTCGACGCGCCCGACGGCACGGCGGCGCGCCCCATGACGCCGGATTCGAGCAATACGTCGCATTCAACGGTCGGATTTCCGCGGGAATCCAGAATCTCGCGCGCAACAACATCTACAACAGAGCTCATGGTTTTTCCTTTTCTACAGAAGAAACGTGTGCAGCGTTACGAAGGCATGCAGGTCTGCGACGACTAGCGCAGTTCCTCGAACCCGTCGCCCTTGACCAACCGATCAAGGGCAACCAGTGACGCAAGAAGACGCTCCATGCGATCGAGCGGCCAACTGTTGGGGCCATCGGAGAGCGCCTTTTCCGGACAAGGGTGCGTTTCCATGAACAGCCCGGAGATCCCCGCTGCAACCGCTGCGCGCGCGAGGACCGGGACATGCTCGCGCTGCCCGCCGGAAACCGTACCCTGACCACCGGGCAACTGAACGGAATGCGTCGCATCAAAGACGACCGGACACGCCGTTTCACGCATGATGGCCAGCGAGCGCATGTCGGAAACCAGATTGTTGTAACCGAAAGACGCGCCGCGCTCGCAGACCATGATCGTGTCTGCGCCGCCATTGGCTTCCTTGGCCTTGGCAACGACGTGCTTCATGTCACCCGGCGCGAGGAACTGCCCCTTCTTGATATTCACCGGTTTTCCGCAGGTCGCCACGGCCTGGATGAAATCGGTCTGCCGGCAGAGAAACGCCGGCGTTTGCAGGACGTCGACAACCGCAGCGACGGCTTTGACGTCGTCCTCGGTATGTACGTCGGTCAGCACCGGAACGCCCGTCTGCCGACGCACCTCTGCGAGGAGCTTCAGGCCCTCATCCAATCCCGGGCCACGCGCCGAGCGCCCGGAACTGCGATTGGCCTTGTCGTACGATGCCTTGAAAATGTAGGGCATGCCCAGACGGGCACAGACCTCTTTCATCCGTCCGGCCACTTCGACGCAAAGCTCAAGCGATTCGGCAGTGCATGGCCCCGCGATCAGGAACAGCGGCCTGTCCAGCCCGACTTCAAAGTCGCACAGCTTCATTTGCCGCCCTTGCAATCTATCGCCGCACGGACAAAGGACGTGAATAGCGGGTGGCCGTTGCGCGGCGACGAGGTGAATTCCGGGTGGAACTGGCAACCCACGAACCACGGGTGAACCGACTTCGGCAGCTCGATCATCTCGCACAAATCCGTTCCCGGGGCGCGGCCGGCGACAACCAGACCTTTTTCCTCGAGTTCGCCGAGCAGGCTGTTGTTGACTTCGTAGCGATGGCGGTGGCGCTCGACGATCTCGTCCTTGCCATAGATTTCGCGCGCCAGCGTTCCTTCGCCGAGCTTGCAGACCTGTCCGCCAAGGCGCATCGAACCGCCGAGATCCGAGCTTTCATCGCGCTTCTCGACCTTGCCCGAAGCGTCCTGCCACTCGGTGATCAGACCGATGACCGGATACGGTGTCGATTTCTCGAATTCGGTGCTGTGTGCGCCGACGAGGCCGGCGACGTCGCGCGCATACTCGACCACCGCGAGTTGCATGCCAAGGCAGATGCCAAGATAGGGAACCTTGTTCTCCCGGGCATAGCGGATGGCGATGATCTTGCCTTCGGTGCCGCGCTTGCCGAAGCCACCGGGAACCAGAATGGCGTCCATACCCTTGAGCGATGCGCAACCGCTGCTCTCGATTTCTTCGGAGTCGATGTAGTTGATCTTGACCTTGCTGCGCGTGTGGATACCCGCGTGAATCAACGCTTCGGTCAGCGACTTGTACGACTCGGTCAGGTCCACGTACTTGCCGACAAAGGCGATGTTGAGCAGACGCTCGGGATTCTCGAGCGAATGCACCATCCTCTTCCAGATCGACAAGTCGGCCGCCTTGGCAAGGATGCCCAGCTTATGGCAGACGATCTCGTCGAGCATCTGATCGTGCAGCATCGCCGGAATCCTGTAGATCGAATCAGCGTCGAGGCATTCGATGACCGCTTCGCTCTGCACATTGCAGAACAGCGCGATCTTGCGCTTTTCGTCTTCCGGAATATGGCGGTCCGCACGGCAAAGCAGGATGTCCGGCTGGATACCGATCTCGCGCAACTCCTTCACCGAGTGCTGCGTCGGCTTGGTTTTCAGTTCGCCCGCCGTCGGAATATACGGCAGCAGCGTCAAATGCATGTAACAGGCGTTATTGCGACCTTCCTGCAGCCCCATCTGGCGGATGGCCTCGAGGAACGGCAACGATTCGATGTCGCCGACGGTGCCGCCGACTTCGACAATCGCCACGTCGGCGCCTTCGGCGCCGCGCCGGATATGGTTCTTGATCTCGTCGGTAATGTGCGGGATTACCTGAACGGTCTTGCCGAGGTACTCGCCGCGGCGTTCTTTCTTGATCACCGTTTCGTAGATCTGACCGGTAGTGAAATTGTTGCGCCGGGTCATGCGTGCGCTGGTGAAGCGTTCGTAATGGCCCAGATCGAGGTCAGTCTCGGCGCCGTCCTCGGTGACAAAAACCTCACCGTGCTGGAACGGACTCATCGTTCCGGGATCGACGTTGATATAAGGATCGAGTTTGAGGTGGGTGATCTTGATGCCACGCGATTCGAGGATCGCACCCAGGGAAGCAGCAGCAATGCCCTTGCCGAGCGAGGACACCACACCGCCGGTAACGAAGACGTATTTGGTCATGGAAATATCTGCAGCGGGAAAGCCGAATTGTAGCCGAAAACCGAAACACGCCAAAAGCGAAGAATGGCCGCTTCACATTCGCAGCGGCATGTTGCCACTGCCGACAACGTCCCATTGACTGGAGCAAACGTGCATTCAATCGTTTATTATTCGGCATGACCCTGATCACTCGTAACTCGAGACGCACATGAACCAACGCACCACAGTTCGTCGCTCTGACGGCCGTAGTCGATGCCTTGGAGTGACCAATCAACTTGCGGCGAGCCTCTTTCTCGGCGTGCTGACGCTGCAACTCTCAGCCTGCAACCGACCCGTCGAAACAGCCCCTGAAGAACAGGTCGTGAGCGAAGCACCGCCCGTCGCGGAACCGGCAATAACCAAGGCGACGATCAAGGGAGACCTTGACGAGATCAGGGCCCAGCTCGACTCCGGCGCCAACATCGACAGCAGGGACGCTCTCGGCAGAACGCCGCTGCATATGGCGGCCTTCTACGGGCGCCTGAAGACGATGGAATTCCTGATCGAGCGCGGCGCCGACATCAATGCCAAGGACAACGTCGGGATGACACCGCTGCACGCAGCCGTACTCTCCGGCGGGCGGCAAGCAGTCGAAGTCCTGATCGACAAGAAGGCCGACGTCGCCATCACATCGACGTCAGGCCAGACAGTACTTCATTTATCGGCGTCGACCGGGCAACCAAAACTGTCGAAGTACCTGATCGAAAAAGGCGCCAACCCCTTGACCAAAGACGCCGACGGAAAGATTCCGCTGGATTACGCCGTACAGAACCAGCACCCGGTTACAACGAAGCTCCTCAAGGGCTACTCCGAAAAGAAATAGCAACTTCGGCGCAACCAAAGTACAAAATGCCTCATCGCGCTACATCGCTTCGCCACCGCGAATGAGGCCCACCGCAATTCCCTCGATCTCGACCGGCCGCTCGCGTGTATCGATCACGATCGGAGCGAAGTCCGGATTCTCGGCGACAAGTTCCACAATGGCACCATGCTGACGAAAGCGCTTGACCGTTACGTCGTCGTCGAGCCGGGCGACGACGATCTGCCCGTTACGCGCCTCGCTGCTGCGATGCACCGCCAAGAGATCGCCGTCCAGAATCCCGGCATTGATCATCGACAAGCCGCGCACACGCAGGAGAAAATCGGCGCGCGGTTTGAACAGTGACGAATCCAGCGCGTAACGTCCCTGCACGTTTTCCACTGCGAGAATCGGACTTCCCGCCGCAACGCTGCCGATGAGCGGCAACCCCAGTTGCTCGACCAACCGGATGCCACGTGCCGAACCCGGCTCGAGAACGATGATGCCCTTCCTGGCAAGCGCCTTCAGATGCTCTTCCGCCGCGTTGTGCGAGGCGAAACCGAACGCGTTGGCAATCTCGGCGCGCGTCGGCGGCGCACCGAGGACTTCAAGCGTGTTACGGATGAAGTCAAGAATTTCCTGTTGCCGGGGCGTAAGTTTGGTCACGGGCGTGCCTCCAATAGATAGCTGTATTTTTGTAAGGGGTATCCATTTAGCTCCAGTATGGAGAACTGCTGGATAAAACACCAGTATATTACCTGTGCTTGACGGCTTTCGGTAGGCTCAGTTCGCGTTAAGTAAGGACGAGGCTACACGCGGATGGCAGAAGCGAGCATTGAGACAGGATTGAGGCCGGCACAGCCGGACCGGTCGATGGCGCGGAACCAACCGAGGTAGCTATCGAG
>NZ_JAGOIT010000065.1 GCF_017995515.1 Propionivibrio sp. | reverse complement strand
AACCCTTCGCTGACGTTGCCGTTGCCGATCCGCTCGGCCTTGGCGAAACTTTCGGCGTCGAGAGTCACCTGAACCCGCTTGCCGCGCGTGCCTCCGTTTCCGGCCGACTTGCGCGGCGCCGTCGCGGAAACGCTGAACCACGGGCTCGCGTAGTCGCCGGCGATTTCACGCCACTCGGCCGTGATGCCCTTGGTTTTCCACCGACATTCGACGATGGAATTGGAAATGCGCGATAGCGCCTGGCGCTCCTTGAATTCCGCCGAATACTCCTGCAGGAACTCAAACGAATCACTGTACTCGTTCATTGTGAATTTGATGCTGAATTACCCGATGATGGACACGCCGATTCCGGCATTGCGGCGATTTATGCAGGCGCGTGTTGAATGGGAGACTCGCAGGCGCCGTTGGCCGCGACGGAGCCGGAATATATCGCAATTCTTGTCCTCTGTCGGCGCGAAGACTTGCAAGCAACTGAGAGCAGGGTGCGTGGCGATTCTGCTGGCATGGAGTGCGGCCGCGCGCGGTTCTGCGTTTCGGCTGCGTCGAAAGCTGGTAGCATCTTCGCTGCTCGCCGGCAGGCAGCGCCGGTCACGGACAGGTAAGCGAACGCCGTGGCCAGCCTGCCAGCCTCCTTCGCCACTGATAAATGGATGAGCACAACATAACCAGACCGCCGATCGGCAGGGCGAAGCAGCTTTCCTGTGCATTGTCATCTGACAACTAATATCCATGTGAATTTTGAGGAGTGGTGAATGAGTACCAAGCAGGTGGGGGCTGGCCGATTGCGCTGGCTGATAGGTGTCGTCATTGTTCTGCTGTCAGGCGTTTTTCAGGTTGCGAATGCGGCGACTTCGGGTACGCCACGTTTCGTGTTCATCAGCCATGCACCGGATTCGGACAAGTGGTGGAATGTCATCCGGAACGGCCTCAAGCATGCCAGTGAGGATTTCGGTGTCGTGATTGATTACAAGAATCCGCCGACCGGCGATCTCAAGGACATGGTGAAACTGATCGACGAATCTTCGTCCCAGAACTACCAGGGCATGATGGTCACGATCGCCGACTACGAGAAGCTCAAGGAGCCGCTCCAGCGCGTGGTCAAGCAGAAGAAGATGCCGTTGATCACGGTTAACTCGGGAACACAACAGCAAAGCGAGTCAATCGGGGCGATCATGCATGTCGGCCAGCCTGAGCTGTTTGCCGGGGAACTGGCGGGCGAGAAAGCGCGGCGCGCGAACGTCCATTCCTTCGTCTGCCTCAATCACTATGCGTCGAACGCGTCGTCCCATGAGCGCTGCAAGGGCTTCGCCAACGGGCTGGGCGCGAATGCGAAGGCGGCGATGCTTGAACTCGACGGCGATCCGGCAGCGATCCAGGCGAAGATCACGAAATACCTTGAAGAGCACCCGGACACCGAGGCCATGCTCGCACTCGGTCCAACGTCGGCCGTTCCGGCGATCGAGGCGCTGAAGACGCTGAAAACCGGGAAGGCGCCCTATTTCGCGACCTTCGATCTGTCGCCGCAAATCTCGGCAGGCATCCGTTCCGGGGCGATCGCCTTTGCCATCGACCAGCAGCCCTATCTTCAGGCCTACCTTCCGGTCGCCATCCTGGTCGAGTATTTGAAAAAGCCCGATCCAGGCTTTGATTCGCTCGATTCGATCAAGGTGGGGGCCTACGTGAATCCCAAGCTCTCCGAGCGCATGGCTGCGTACGACCTGGATCTGCTCGCCTCGAAGGGACGGCACATCAACTCCGGCCCCGCCTTCGTCACCAAGATCAACATCGGCAAGGTCGATCAATACAGCGGGTCGTACCGCTGATGGCGATGCGCGATAATTGCGGCTCGCGCTGAGTCTCCCGGCCCGTCCTTCTTGCGCCTGAAGTCGAGAGGGCGGGCCTTCTGGCGACGCACCGGCCGTATCAGCGTCGCTCTAACCGAAGTTCTCTCATGATCAATCGATTCACATTGGCGCAACTGCGCCTGTTGCCCGTCTTCGGCCGCTGGCTGCTGCTCGCTTCGCTCGTCGGCGTGCTCGGTGGACTGGCGTCGGCGCTGCTCATCGTCGCGCTCGACTGGGCGACGAACACGCGCACGGCGCATCCGTGGCTGCTCTGGCTGCTGCCCGTTGCCGGTCTCGCGGTCGGCTCCTTCTACCATCGCGCGGGACAATCGGTCGAAGGCGGCAACAACCTCCTGATTGACGAGATCCACGATCCCAAGCGTGTCGTGCCGCGACGCATGGCGCCGTCGATCCTGATCACGACGACCATCACGCACCTCTTCGGCGGTTCGGCCGGGCGCGAAGGAACGGCCGTGCAGATGGCCGGCGCGCTGGCCGACCACGTCGCGCAGCTCTTCCGGTTGGGCAAGGACGAGCGGCGGATTCTCCTGATGGCCGGCATCAGCGCCGGCTTTGCCTCGGTTTTCGGCACGCCGCTCGCCGGCGCGGTGTTCGGGCTGGAAGTACTTGCCATCGGGCGCATGCGCTACGACGCGATCTTCCCGTGCTTCATCGCCGCCATCGTCGGCGAGGTGATTCCCGGTGCGCTCGGCATCCATCACACGCTCTACGTCGTGCCCTTCGTGCCGCACCCGTCGGCGCTCGGATTGTTCTCGGCGCTCATCGCCGGTGCCGCCTTTGGCCTGGTCGGCATGCTTTTCGCCGATCTCACGCACGGTCTGGGGCGCCTGTTCAAGCGTTACATCAAGCACCCGCCGTTTCGCCCGCTGGTCGGCGGCATCGTCGTCGCGCTCGCCGCAACGGCGACCGGTGGCGACAAGTACCTCGGCCTCGGCATCCCGACCATCGTCGATGCCTTCCAGCAACCGCTGCCGGCCTACGATTTCATCGGCAAGCTCGCCTTTACCGTGACGACGCTCGCGGCGGGCTTCAAGGGCGGCGAAGTGACGCCGCTCTTCTACATCGGCGCGACGCTCGGCAACGCCCTCGGCTACGTGCTCGCGCTGCCGTTCCCGGTGCTCGCCGGGCTGGGGTTCGTCGCCGTCTTCGCCGGCGCGGCCAACACACCGATCGCCTCGACGATCATGGCCATGGAACTGTTCGGTTCGGAGATCGGCATCTACGCCGGCATCGCCTGCGTCGTCAGCTACCTGTTCTCCGGACACACCGGCATCTACCGCGCGCAACGGATCGGCCAGGTGAAGCACGCGAGCACGCTGCCCGAGGGGCTGCGTCTCGCCGATGTGGCCGAATTCCGCAAAACGGAAGATCAGGGCACGAAGCGCGCGCCTGATCGAAACGACAAGTCGTGAGCCGGGCCGAGGCCGAAGCGCTGTTCTTCGCCGGCAATCGCCAGCTGGCCGAGGGCGATGCGGCCGGGGCTGAAGCCACCTTCCGCGCTGCGCTGCGACTCGCACCCGACTTCGCCGAGGCGCACGCCAATCTCGCCTATCTGCGCGAATGTGCCGGCGATTCGGCGCAGGCCGAAGACCACTATCGACGCTCGCTGGCCGCCGATCCCGCGATCGCCCAGACGCACATCAACTTCGGCGTGCTGCTCGCCGGCCAGAAGCGGTTTGACGAAGCCGAGGCCGCCTACCGCGCTGCCGTCGACCTTCAGTACGACTCGGCGCCGGCGTGGTCGAACCTCGGTGCGCTGCAAGCCGTCCGGCGGCAGGACGACGCGGCCGAAGCGAGCTTCCGCCTGGCGATGCTGCTCGACCCGGATTACGCGCTCGCCCGCTTCAACTTCAGCTATCTGCTGCTGCGCCAGGGCCGCTTAGCCGAGGGCTGGCAATGCCTCGAAGCGCGCGACTGGTACGCGCGGCTGCAAACCCTGCTCGACTGCCCGCGCTGGCAGGGTGGCTCACTGGCCGGGCGCTCGATCCTGATCGGCATCGAGGCCGGACAGGGCGACATGGTCCAGTTCTGCCGCTACGCCAGATTGTTGAAGGAACAAGGTGCTGCGCGGATCGGACTGCTCTGCCATCCCGGGTTGAAGACCCTGCTCGCGACGTTGGCCGACGTCGATGTGGTCATCGCCGCCGACGGTGAAATCCCGCGCACCGGCTGGGATTGCTGGACGCCGCTGCTCAGCCTGCCGTTCCATTGCCAGACGCGGATCGACACGATCCCGGCGACGCTGCCCTATCTGTCGGCCGACCCGGCGAAGGCCGACGCCTGGGCCGCGAAGCTGCGCGACCCGGATGGACAAAACACGCTGAAAGTCGGCCTCGTCTGGAAAGGCAACCCGCGCTTCGAGAACGACCTTGATCGCTCGCTGCCCGATCTGAGTGTCCTCGCGCCGCTCGGCGACGTGGCCGGCGTGCGCTTCTTCAGCCTGCAAAAAGGGCGAGGGGAGGACGAAGCGGCGAAACCGCCGGCCGGACTGGCGCCCACCAATCTTGCGCCGTATATCACGGATTTTTCCGACACCGCCGCCATCGTCGCCAACCTCGACCTCGTCATCAGCGTCGACACCGCCGTCGCCCATCTCGCCGGCGCGCTCGGCAAACCGTGCTGGATTCTCCTGCCCGACTACAAGACCGACTGGCGCTGGCTCGACGCACGCAGCGACTCGCCGTGGTATCCGGGAGCCATGCGCCTCTTCCGGCAACGGGTCATGGGCGATTGGGCGGAGGTGGTGGCGGAGGTTGGTGCGGAGCTACGGAAACAGGCTTTGGCGCAATGCCCTTCGGTTATTGCGCCCTACGGCCGTAGCATATTTCGTAGGGCGCAATAAGCGCAGCGCATTGCGCCGATCCACCAACCAACGACCGCCAAGCGACATCACCCACCCCAATCCCGCGCATAAACCCCCTGCGCCACGAGTCCGTGGAAGGTTGAGTACGGCCAATCTGCGACGTGCTCGACCAATCCGTGCTTCATCGGGTTGATATGCACGTAATCCATGTGCGCGCGGAAATCCGCCTCGTCGCGAATCAGGTGTTCCCAGAAGCGTCGTTGCCAGATACCCCGTTCGCCTCGACGCACACGCACGGCCGAGCGCGCCTCGCCATGCGGCAGCGCCTTGGAGAACCCCATCTTGATCAAGCGCCAGCGCGTCGCGAAATCGGCGTCACCGGGTGGCAACTCGATCACGCAATGCAGATGATCGGGTAACACCACCCAGGCGTGGATCTTGAACGGATGGCGCTCGCGCACCGAGCGCACGCATTCGCGCAGCAGATCGACATGCTGCGTCAGCAGGTCATTTCCTTGCCGGAGCAGCAGTGCCACCGTGAAGAAGTACGTGCCGCCCGGTTGCCAGGCGCGTCGGTAGTTGGGCATCGGGCGAGTATCGAAGGGATCAGCGTCCGGTGCAATGCCCTTCGGTTATTGCACCCTACAAAATTTGCCGCGGCCGTAGGGCGCAATAAGCGCAGCGCATTGCGCCGCCCCGACCAAACCAAATCACCTCACCACCGCGCCGGCACCAACCGGATCCGCGTAATCTCCGACGGCGCGCCGAAGCGTTTGGGCGGGGGGGCGGGCCCCAGTAGCGGCCGTAGGGCGCAATAAGCGCAGCGCATTGCGCCGCCCCGACCAAACCAAACCACCTCACCACCGCGCCGGGACCAACCGGATCCGCGTAATCTCCGACGGCGCGCCGAAGCGTTTGGGCGGGCCCCAGCGCAACAAGCAATGCGCATTGTGCAGCTTCTTCGGTGCAATGCCCTTCGGTTATTGCACCCTACAAAATTTGCCGCGGCCGTAGGGCGCAATAAGCGCAGCGCATTGCGCCGCCCCGACCAAACCAAATCACCTCACCACCGCGCCGGGACCAACCGGATCCGCGTGATCTCCGACGGCGCGCCGAAGCGCTTGGGCGGCCCCCAGCGCAACAAGCAATGCGCATTGTGCAGCTTCTTCGGTGCAATGCCCTTCGGTTATTGCACCCTACAAAATTTGCCGCGGCCGTAGGGCGCAATAAGCGCAGCGCCGTCAGCACCAGCACCGACGAAAATTACCCCATCGCCAGCACGCCGGCCCAGGTGACGTAGTCGGAAAGCGGCTGCCGCGCGATGACAAAGCGCGCCAGCATGCCCCAGGGAATGAGCAGCGTCGACAACGCCAGCACGGCCACGCCCGCCGCGAAGACAACGGCGCCGCCCGGCAGGTCGGGCAACACACGCCAGCCGATGTAGGCGTGCAACAGCGCCAGAATCAGCGTCGCGCGCAGGACGAAATGGATCAGGCGGTCGGGGACGTGGGGCGTCGAACGCGGCGCATCGTCGGGCGCGCCCTCGGCGGGGTTTTCGGCGGTGGTCACGGCGCTATCGGACAAGATGTTTCCTCCTGTCAGCTATAGACGGCGACAACTCGGAAAAATTGCATTCACCGGGGGATGAGTGCCGATTTTTCCGCTTTCTTGATCAGACTGTGTCGCCGCCACCCCACACGCGGTCGATGAGAGCCTTGATCTTGGCCTCGAAGCGGGCGATCAGTTGCCGGTTGGCCTCGACCAGTACCTGCTCGGCCTCGATCTCGGCGACGATGGCGCGCTGGGTTTCGAGGGGGGGGAGGGAGATTTTTGTCGCGCGAATGAGCTGAGAATTCAGGTTGCTTTGATTGCCCCCTCGCGATTCGCTGACGGAGCGCAATTCTCCATACTTCGCTGACAGCGCATAGAACAGGTAGTCGCGGTCATAGCTGTTGATTTCTTTTGGCAATATCGCGGCACAGGCTTGATTGATCGTGGCATCGATTTCCAGAATTGCGACTTTCCCGCGCGTAATGCCTTGGCCGTACATGGCCATCAGGATGGTGCCAGCAGGAATCATTCGTGCCGATGAATTCTCCATCCCCACGTCGGTGATGAATTCCTCTGCTGCTGTAATCCTTCCGAAGTCGATTTGCCCGGTTTTGACCCACGGAATGTTGCCATTCCAATAAGCGGCATTTGAGCGATCGGGTGTACCGCCTGATTTCACGTCGCAAAGTACCCCAAGTTCAACCACTGGCCAATCCGGCTGCACGTCGATGTGTGGCCGGTAGTTTTCGACCACCTGCCGGGCGCCGTCGATGATCTTCTGATAGCCCCCGATTTCCGCGACGATTTCTTGCTGGATGGCGAGGGGCGGGAGGGGGATTTCGAGCGATGCGATTGTGCTCTTTGATATTTCCTTGAAGGTTCCGCCTGTTGCCAGTGATTCCATTCGTGGGGCCAGCCGTTTCATCATGTAGGCGATGAATTCAGGCAGCGCTCTTGTTCCATCGCGAATGATGATGTTTTTGAAACCTTGGTTTGTCGCCAGCGGGATTCTGGCAATGCCAACACGGCCAATCGTGGCGCGGCTTGAAACGACGACCGTACCTATCGGCAGCACTTTGGCAGACGAGTTGGATAAACCGGCTTCGCTGATCGTGCGTTCGGTTCTCGTAATCTGGGTGATGAAATCGGTTTGCGGAAGATCAACCAGCGTTGCCCAATGAATGCCGCCATTCCAGTACGTTTCTTCGGTTGATTTTGGCGTTCCGCCACTTTCCATATGAAAAACAGCGGGGTCACCAAGGGCAACCATCGGAAAGTGCGTTTCAATGGCGGCGTCGAAGGTGTACCGCTCCCCACTCAAATTCCATTCCCCGTTCTCGCCAATCTTCGTCCGCTTGACGGCGTGCGCCATCGGCCCGTTCTCGAATTTCTCCGGCGCGGTGAGGAAGGCGGCGAGCAGGCGCCTGGCTTCGGGCAGGTCGCTGCCGTCGACGGCGCGGCGTTGGGCGCCGAGGTTGTAGCCGTCGTTCTGCACCTTGACGAAGAGCACCGAATCGCAGGTTTTGGCGCGGCGTTTGTCGAGGATGAGGATGGAGGTCTTGACGCCCGAGTACGGATTGAAGACGCCGGCCGGCAGCGAGACGACGGCAATCAGCGCGGTCTTGACGAGCATTTCGCGCAGGTTCTTGTAGGCGGTGCCGCTCTGGAAGATGATGCCTTCGGGCACGACGATGGCGGCGCGGCCGGTGGGGCTGAGGTGTTCGGCGATGTAGTCGACGAACAGGACTTCGGAGCGCGTGGCCTGCACGGAGAAGCGCTTGTGTGGCTTGATGCCGCCCTTCGGCGACATGAACGGCGGGTTGGCGAGGATGACGTCGGCGGTCTCGTTCCAGCGTTCTTCGCTGGTGAGCGTGTCGTATTCGACGATGTGCGGGTCGGTGAAGCCGTGCAGGTAGAGGTTGACCAGCGAGAGGCGCACCATGTCCGGCGAGATGTCGTAGCCGCGGATGTTGGCGGCGAGGGTGGCGCGTTCGGCGGGCGTGAGTTGATTCCCCACCCTCACCCCCGGCCCCTCTCCCTGAGGGCGAGGGGTGGTGTTTTGCCGGAGAACGTGTTTCCACGCGGAGATCAGGAAGCCGGCCGTGCCGCACGCCGGGTCGAGCAGGCTTTCGTGCTTTTTCGGGTCGATCAGTTCGACCATGAAGTCGATGATGTGGCGCGGCGTGCGGAACTGGCCGGCGTCGCCCTGGCTGCCGAGCACGGAGAGCAGGTATTCGAAGGCGTCGCCGAGGCGCTCGGAGTGGTCGTAGGTGAAGCCGTCGATCTCCTTGAGGAAGGCGCGCAGCGTCTCCGGGTCGCGGTAGGGCAGGTAGGCGTTCTTGAAGATGTCGCGGAAGAGCGCGGGGATGCCGGGGTTTTCGTTCATGCGGCCGATGGCTTCGGCGTAGCGGTCGAGCTTTTCCTTGCCGGAGAGTTCGGGCGCCTTGAGCTCGCCCCAGCCGTAGCGGGCGAAGTCGCCGGCAAAGAAGCGGCGCGCGCCGCCGAGGTCTTCCGCCTCGCGGTCCATGTCGTCCATGAACTTGTAGATGAGCGCGATGGTGATCTGTTCGACCTGCGATTTGGGGTCAGGCACCTTGCCGACGAGGATGTCGCGGCAGGCGTCGATGCGGCGTTTTGTTTCGGCGTCGAGCATGGGGGCTTTCGGTGCGGTTGGCGTCGCTGTTTTGGCTACAGCTGGCGTTGTCGGATGAATTTTCGCCTCAATTGTACATCCGAGTATTTACTTTCTTGCGCGTGAAAACTAAAGTACATACGTGTACTTATCGCTTTGTTCGAAGAGGAAATCAAAATGCTGACCACTCGTGTTTTCAAGAATGGTAATTCACAGGCGGTGCGGATTCCGGCTGATCTGGCGTATGAGCGGACGGATATCGAACTGGAAATCGAACGGATGGGCGATGAAATCAGGATTCGTCCAGCGCGTCGTTCGTTGTCGGGCGTCCTGGGAAAGTTTGCGGCCTTTTCAGCCGATTTCATGGCCGAGGGGCGCAGCGATCAGGAGCAGGACGAACGGGATTCGCTGTGATGCCGCGCTACCTGCTTGATACCAATATGTGCATCTACCTGATGAAGCATCAGCCGGAGGCGGTGGCCCGCCGCTTTGCTCAGTGTTTTGTCGGCGATGTGGTGATGTCGTCGATTACGTTCGCCGAATTGCAGTACGGCGTGGCCGTATCGGCCGATCCGGTGCGGGAGCATGAGAATCTGGCGAGCCTGATCGAGGATATTCCGGTGATGCCGTTCGATACGGAGGCGGCATTGGCCTACGGCCCGATCCGGCTAGCGACCCGCGACAGCAAGAAGGATCATCTGGACAAGCTGATCGCCGCGCACGCGGTGGCGCTCGGGGTGACGGTGGTAACCAACAACGAGCGGGATTTCGCCAAGTATCCGGGCGTGGTTATCGAGAACTGGCTGACGGCGTCGGCGCAGTAGGTCGGGGGCCGGCTAGCGTTCAGTAATGGGCTTATCGCGGGGCGCAATTAGTCATCCGGCGATTTACAGCGCATTCACAGGCGTCGGGTTACGCTGCGCTAACCCAACCTACGCGTAGGCGGACGTGATCTGGTCGGACTACATGAACAGATTCAATGCCACGTAATCCCTGATGTACTCCGGCAGCCGCTCGCGCCATTCCTTGGGTACGGCCTTGAAGTCGGCGACGGTGAAGGCCGGGTGGACGTTGAGTTCGGCGAGCTGGCGCTGGTCGATGATTTCGCGCAGGTGCTCGTCGGTGGCGTAGGCCTTGAAGAAGTATTTGAGGGCGACGATGGCGTCGGCGTGTTTGCTCACCGTTTCCGGCGGCTGGTCGAGCAGGAATTTTTCGAACTCGTCGTCGAGCAGTTCGTCGCGGCTCTTGAAACCGGGGATGCGGCCGAAGATCTTTTCGAGGATTTCGCGCAGGCCGAGGCGGCGGTCGACGCCGGCGGCGCGGCGCAGCTTGTCGAGGGTGTAGAACTCGGCGGGCTGGTCGAGCAGGTGGCGGGCGACGTGGTCGACGGCTTGTTCCCACTGTTCGTTGTCGACGTGGGTTTGCAGCGTCGCGTCGGCTTTGGCGGTGCTCTCGAAGGTTTCGAAGAACATGCGGTCGATCTTCATGCCCTGCGGGCCGACCGGTTCTTCGGCGAGGTGGCGCAGGGCGTCGTCGCCAGTGTGAATGTACTCGCCGTTGGGGCCGATTGATGTGCCGCCGTCGCTGCGACCTTCGCCCGTAGCGAGGCGCGGCAGTTTGAGCACTTCGTCGTAGTCGAATTTTTCCTCGAAGTACTCGCAGCTGGCGAAGAAGTCGAAGAACTTGAATTGCGTCTTGTCCTGCTGGCCGATCTGCGCGGCGAGCGTCGCGTCGCGGATTTCCTCGTGGAAGCTGTGCTTGCGCGTGCCGCGTCCCTTGATCTGAACGAAGTCGGACGGCGAGAACACCGGGCGCATCAGGGCGAGGTTGAGGATGTCCGGGCAGTCGTAGCCGGTGGTCATCATGCCGACGGTGACGCAGACGCGCGCCTTGCTGGTCTTGTAGGCGTCGAGGAAGTTGGCGCTGCCGAGCAGGTTGTTGTTGGTGAAGTTGATCGTGTATTGCTGGGCGTCGGCAATCTGCGAGGTGACCTGCACGGCAAAGTCGGACTGGTAGCGGCCGGGCCAGAGGATGTCGGCCTGTTCGTTGAGGATCTGCGTGAGCTTGGCGGCGTGGTTCTGGCTGACGCCGAAGACGATGGCCTTGCCGAACTCGTGACTGATCGGGTCGCGCAGGCCGTTGGCGAGGAAGGTCTGGCAGAACAGGCGGTTGGTGGACTCGGAGAAGAATGTCTTCTCGAAATCCTTCTGGAAGAAGCTTTCGTCGTCGTTTTCGGAAGTGGCGGCGACGGCGTAGCCCTTGTCCGAAAGCAGCTGCGTGGTGATGTCGGTGCGTGCATCGACGACGCGCGGATTGATCAGGAAGCCGTCGTTCACGCCATCGAGCAGCGAGTAGCGGAAAGTCGGCTCGCCGGATTCGCAGCCGAAGGTGCGGTAGGTGTCGAGCAGCAGGCGGCGTTCGGCTTCCCGCGGGTCGCGGGTGCTGGACTTCTGCGCGTCGAATTTCTTCAGGTAGTCGCGTGGCGTGGCGGTCAGCCCGAGCTTGTAGCCGACGAAATACTCGAAGACGGCGCGGGCGTTGCCGCCAATCGAGCGGTGCGCTTCGTCGGAAATCACCAGATCGAAGTCGGTCGGCGAGAAGTGGCGGCGGAATTTGTCGTTGAACAACAGCGACTGCACGGTGGTGACGACGATGTCGGCCTTGCGCCAGTCGTCACGCCGCTCCTTGTAGATGACCGAGGTGTAGTCGTTCTTGAGATAGGCGACAAAGGCTTTCCAGGCCTGGTCTTCGAGTTCGAGGCGGTCGACGAGAAAGAGCACGCGCCGGGCGTTGCCGGTGCGCAGGAAGAGCTTGATGACGGCGGCGGCCGTCAGCGTCTTGCCGGTGCCGGTCGCCATCTCGAACAGAAAGCGGCTGTGGCCTTCGGCGACGGCGTCCTGGATCGCTGTGACGGCGCGTTTCTGGTAGCCACGCAAAAAGCGCAGCTTGTTCTTGCGGATGAAGTCGTCGCTTTCGCTGTGCCTGTTCCAGCCCGCTTCCGCCGCGTAGTTCGGCCTCTGCGTCAGCGCGATGTAGTCGCGGCCGACCGTTTCGGTGATCAGCCGTTGCGGGTTGGGCTGGAAAGCGTGGTAACCCTTGAGCGATTCCGGCGTCGGGTAGCGCGTGATCAGGTGCGGGTTGCCCTGTTCGAGATCCCAGAAGTAATGCAGGTTGCCGTTGGAGAGGATGACGAAGCGGCATTTCTCGGATTTGGCGTACTGCCGCGCCTGTTCCTTGCCGACCAGCGGGTTTTTGTCCTCCGACTTGGCTTCGAGCACGAGCAGCGGTTTGCTGCTGGCGTCGAGCAGCAGGAAGTCGGTGAAGCCGTTGCTGGTTTTCTCGAAGTTTTCGCCGAGTTCGTCAATCTCGGTCTTGCTCAGCTTGACGTTGGATTCGAGCGCGATGTTGGCTTTGCCGTTCGCACCGTCGAAGAAGCGCCAGCCGGATTCTTCGAGCAGCTTGTTGATCTTGATGCGGGCTTTGGCTTCCTTGGCGGCCATTTCGGCGTTCCCTGGGCGGTTTTTGGGTGGCTCCGACACTATTGATCCGGTGCGGTAATGGTTGAAGTCCGTTCGCCCTGAGTAGCTTGTCGAAGGGGGCGGGCTTCGACAGGCTCAGCCCGAACGGGAGTTGAGACTTCTTCGTGCCGGATCAATAAGGTGGTCTATTCGGCGGCCGTCCCCTCCTTCTCGATGAACCGCCGCATCAACACCCCGTCGTAGTAGCGGTCGCCGATCTGCGTGTCGCGTTCGAGCAGGGCCAGTTTTTCGAAGCCGCAGCGCTCGTACAGGCGGATGGCGGCGATGTTGTCGGCGCGCACCGTCAGGTAGAGGATCTCGATCACTCCGTCGGCTCGCAGTTTGCTGAGCGCGGCGTCGAGGAGTTCGCGGCCGATGCCGAGGCCGCGGGCTTCGGGGCTCACGCCCATGGTCAGTTCGGCGGTATGGCGCAGCTTGCGCGGGCCGCGCGGTTCGATATGGAGGAAGCCGAGCTTCTTCTTGCCGATCGAGTCGACGAGCAGCACGCTGCCGGGCTTGCGGGCGAGGGTGACGATGTGGTCGGCGAGTTCGGCGATCGTCGGGTAGTTTTCGTCGAAGTTGGAGACGAAGGCGTCGCTGCTGCGGTAGATGGTGCCGATCAGTTCGTAGAGGGTTTCGGGTGCGACTTCAAAGCCGTTTTCAATCATTGCGTTATTCCTGTTTTTTCTTGTTGCGTCTTTCCGAACAGCCCGAGCCAGAGCATGCCGCCGACCCCTGCGACCAGCGAGGCGAGCAGGATGGCGATTTTCGCAGCGTTGATCGTTGCCGGCGAATCGGGAAAGGCGAGGTTGGTGATGAAGATGGACATGGTAAAGCCGATGCCGCCGAGAAAGCCGGCGCCGATGATGTGCGCCCAGCGCAGGGCGGCGGGGAGCGCCGTCATGCCGACGGCCACGGCAATCGCCATCGCCAGCGTGACGCCGAGCGGTTTGCCGAGCGTGAGGCCGGCGAGGATGCCGAGGCTGTTGGCGCTGCCGAGTTCGCTAAACCAGTCGGCGCCGATGACGATGCACGTGTTCGCCAGCGCGAAGATCGGCAGGATGACGAAGGCGACGGGTTTGTTCAGGATGTACTCGAGCAGGTGCGATGGCGATCTCAGGTCTTCGTCCTTGTGCGAGAACGGGATGGCAAAGGCCAGAAGTACGCCGGCGAGCGTTGCATGCACGCCGGACTTCAGCATGAAGATCCACATCGCAACGCCGCCGATCAGGTAGGGCATCATCGCCATGATGCGGAAACGGCGATTGAGTACGAGAAGCACGCCCCAGACGGCGAGCGCGGCGGCCAGGTAGGCGATGGAGAGGTCGGCCGTGTAGAAGGCGGCGATGACGATGATGGCGCCCAGGTCGTCCATGACGGCAAAGGCGACGACGAAGACCTTGAGCGCGGCCGGGACACGGCTGCCGAGGATGGCGAGGACGCCGATGGCGAAGGCGATGTCGGTGGCCATCGGGATGCCGAAACCGGCCTGTGTTGGCGTACCGGCGTTGAACAGGTAATGAATCGCTGCCGGGGCGACCATGCCGCCGACGGCGGCGATCATCGGCAGCAACGCGCTGCGGAAGCTGGAAAGCTCGCCGATGTAGAGCTCGCGTTCGAGTTCGAGACCGATGTAGAGGAAGAAGATCGCCATCAGACCGTCGTTGATCCAGTGGGCCAGGCTCAAGCTGCCGACCGTTGTCTCCCAGAAGGCAACATAGCCGCTACCGATCGGCGAGTTGCTGACCGCCAGCGAGAGCACGGTACAGGCGATCAGGATGATGCCGCTGGATTGTTCCGATGCGAGGAATCGCTTGAAAGTTTCGGTTAGCTTTTTCTGGCCGCTGAACATGGTTAGTCCTTGCTTGCGATGAGACGAAGGATTAGTCGAGAACGCCGGAAACCGCCGCTTCTGCCGGTTTTTGCCACTGGCTGAGGGCGACCCCGGTGAACACGACAAGCGCCGCGCCGATTTGTTCACCATTCAGTGTTTCGCCCAGCACGAGTACGGCAAACAGCAAAGTGAATAGGGGAATCAGGTTGACGAAGGCCGAAGCCTGGTTGGCCGGCAGACGGCTGATGCCATGGTTGAAGAGTCCGTAAGCTCCGACCGTGACCAGCACGCCGAGATAAACGACAGCGGCTACGCCTGTGGCGCTGATTTCGACCGGGACCGGTTCCGTGAACAGCGCCAGCAGCAGGAAGAAGGGGGCGCCGACAAAGGCTTGCAGCGCGGTCATTGCAAACGCCGAATAGCGTTGCGAGAGATGCTTGAGAATCAGCATGTAGCCCATCGCGCACAGCATGGCGAGGAATTCGAAAAAGTTGCCGAGCAGCGGGTTGGGCGCGTGTGCGTCCGCCGTTCCCGACAGGCTCAGCCAGACGGCGCCGCCAACGGCGATGAGAAAGCCGGTGAGGCTCAGGCGCGAGATGCGTTCGCGCAGGAAAACAAAGGCGCCGACGGCGACAAGCAATGGGAGCAGGGCCGTGATCATGCCGGCTTGCGAGGCGCTGGTGTTTTGCAGCGCCAGCGCCTCGAAGATGAAGTACAGGCAGGGTTCGCAGACGGCGAGTCCGAGCAGGTAACGCCAGTCTCCGCGCCGGTACTCGATCCGTCCGCGCCAGCGCCACGCCGCGATGAAGACCAGGCTGCCGAGCACCATGCGGCCGCAGATGACCCACATCGGCGAGAGTTCGGCGAAGGCGATCTTCAGCGCGATGAACGAACTGCCCCACAGGGCCATGGCCCCCAACAAACAACCCATCGCCTGGGCACGCTCTTTCGCCTGCTGCACGCTCGTCTCCTGTAAATGGAGAAGTATATGGGCGTTTTTGCGTGCGAAGGCATGGCGCAGGGCTTTTTGCCGCTGTTCGCGGGTTGTCGTCCCGTCGCCAGTTATTGATACGGCGAGGTAATGTTTGAAGTCCGTTCGCCCTGAGTAGCTTGTCGAAGGGAGGGCGGACTTCGACAGGCTCAACCCGAACGGAAATTGAGACTTCTTCGTGCCGGATCAATAGGTGTTGTTATGTCGAAGTCTTTACTTAACGGTGCGAACTTTTGGCGCGACGTTCGATCGAACAGGCATCAAAGACCAAACGCATGCAAACCGGACCACCGGGATTTCAACGAAAGGGAGAGCACCATGGACGCGAAATACATCCTCGGGATCGACGAACTTGACGCGCAGCACGAAGGCATCGAGCGCGACTGCCTTGCTCTGCGCGAGGCGGTTGGTGACCCGGAGCGCTGGCATCGTCTGCTCGATCAGATCTACGAGAAGATGAAGTTCCATTTCCATGCCGAAGAGTCGGTGATGGCGATTTTTGCCTATCCGGAAACGCAGGAGCATCGACGCTCGCACCAGGAAACTCTCAAGCGCATTGAAGCCTGCCGGCAGCGCACGGTTGATGCGACGGAGATTGAAGCCTGCACGGAGCAGCCGATGCAGCTCTTCCAGGAGCAGATCCTCTCGCAGGACATGCGCTTCGCCGCGTTCCTTACGCGCAACAAGGAACGGCTGGGGATGCAATAACGCGCAGCAGCGGTATCAGTCGCACCTGCTGGCGACAGGGCGAGGCGACCACGGCGATGAATAAGCGAGAAGCATGGTCTATGCTCAAAAAAACGGCACCGAGGCAGAGGTTTATCGATGGGCACCGGACCTGAGCGAAGCGACGGGTTGGAACACCGAAGCGGCGATGATGCGGCGGACGGTGGGCTGGTGCGCGAGCAGGTGGGTGAACTGGCGACTGAGCAGGCGCAAGACTTCGATCTTTACGATCTGGCGCCGGTTGGCTGCTGTACGGTGAGCGAGGCGGGCGAGATCATGCACGCCGACGATACGGCCGCCGCGCTGCTTGGCGTGTCGCACCGCGCGCTTGTCGGGCAGCCGATCGTCCGCTTTGTCGCCCCCGAGGACGCACCGGCCTTTGCCGAATTCCGGCGCCGCTGTATCGCCAGCGGGTTGCCGCAGTCGTGCGAGCTGCGCTTGATCGCGGAAGGTGCGCGTAGCGATGCGCCGCTGTGGGGACATCTCTCGGCGCTTGGCGATGGCGGTGCGGGCGGCTGTCGTTTGTTGTTGAGCGACGTCACCCGACGTCGGGCGGCGGAAGAGGAATTGCGCGAGCAGAAGGAGTTTTTCCGCCTGATCGCCGAGAATATCGGCGACTTCATCGCCGTCCTTGATCCCGCCGGAAGGCGTATCTACAACAGCCCTTCGTACGTCGGATTCTTCGGGTCAGAGCGCGAGCTGCAGGGATCGAACTCTTTCGCCGAGGTGCATCCGGACGATCGCGAACGCGTCCGCCAGGTTTTCATCGACACCGTGGCGACGGGGCAGGGGCGCGCGCTTGAATACCGCATGGTGATCGCGGATGGCAGCGAGCGCATCATGGCTTCGCGCGGCAGCGTCATCCGTGATCACGACGGGCGGGTGGCACGCGTCGTCGTCGTCGCGCAGGACGTCACCGAGGAGCGGCGCATGGCTGAGGAACTGGCGCGTCACCGCGACCAGTTGGCGGACCTCGTCGCGCAGCGCACCTGGGAGCTGACGCAGGCCAAGGAAGCGGCGGAAGTCGCCAATGTTGCCAAGAGCGCCTTTTTGTCGAACATGAGCCACGAGCTGCGTACGCCGCTCAACGCGGTGATCGGCCTGTCGCATCTTCTGAAGGCGCAGGCGCCGACGAGCACGCAGAGCAGCTATCTGAACAAGATTCTCGAGGCCAGCCAGCATCTCCTGACCTTGCTCAGCGACATCATCGACTACTCGAAACTCGAGGCGGCCAAGCTCGTCCTGGAGACGCACGCCTTCGACCTCGAGCAGGAGATCCGCCTCGCCATGTGTCCGTTGCGCGAAGTCGTCGCACAAAAGGCGCTGCTCGTCGCGCTTGAAATTGCCCCCGACGTGCCGCGCTACCTGCTCGGCGACGCCTTGCGCGTGCGCCAGGTGGTCAGGCAGCTCTACGACAACGCGGTCAAGTTCACCGAGCACGGCAAGATCGTCGTCGCCGTGCGTTGTCTCGAGCGTTCGCCCGAGTACGCGCTGCTCGAGATCAGCGTGTGCGATACCGGCATCGGCCTCGACGACGAGCAGAAGGCGCGGATTTTCAATCGCTTCGAACAGTCGGACAACTCGATCACCCGCCGCTACGCTGGCACCGGTATCGGCCTCGCGCTGGCCGCCAAGCTGGTCCAGTTCATGGGCGGTGAAATGGGCGTCGACAGCACGCCGGGGCAGGGCAGCACCTTCCGGTTTTCGCTGCCCGTGGGCATCGAAACACCGCCTGCCTCCGCGGCCTCGGGTGGGGTCGATTGCGAGACGAACGGCCGTCGCTGACGCAGGGGCTGTGCGCGGGCGCTCAAGACGGGGGCCGCCAACCTGCTCGATCTGGCGCACCTCGTTGAGGCGTGCCCCGGGTTTCTGGCGAACTAGCCGGCCAGCGCGCGGGTGATGTCGGCCACCAGATGGTCGACGGCTTCCTCGGTCGTCGCCCACGAGCACATGAAACGCGCACCGCCGCCGATGAAGGTATAGAAGTTCCAGCCGGCAGCGCGGACCTGTTCGATCGCCGATTCGGGCAGGCTGACGAAGACGCCGTTGGCCTCGGTCGGCAGCAGCATCTCGGCGCCGCCGATCGCCGAAATCTTGTCAGCGAGCCGCCGCGCCATGGCGTTGGCGTGCCGGGCGTGGCGCAGCCAGTTGTCGTCCTTGAGCATGGCGAGCCACGGGGCCGAGAGGTAGCGCATCTTGGAGGCGAGCTGGCCGGCCTGCTTGCAGCGGTAGGAGAACTCCTCGCCGAGATCGCGGTTGAAGAAGAGGATCGCTTCGCCGACGGGCAGGCCCATCTTCGTGCCGCCGAAACAGATGGCATCGACCCCGGCGCGCCAGGTGATGTCGGCCGGCGCGCAGTTGAGCGCGGCAACGGCGTTGGCGAAGCGCGCGCCGTCCATGTGCACCTTGAGTCCGTGCGTCTGCGCCACGCGCGCGATGCTGCTCACTTCGCCCTTGTGGTAGAGCGTGCCGAGTTCGGTCGATTGCGTCAGCGTGACGACCTTCGGGCGCGGATAGTGGATGTCGGTGCGCCGCGTGATCACCTCCAGCACGCCGGCCGAGGTGAGCTTGCCCTGGCGGTGCGGCGAGAGCAGCAGCTTGGAGCCGCTGGAGAAGAACTCGGGCGCGCCGCACTCGTCGGTCTCGACGTGCGAGGTGTCGGTGCAGATGACGGCCTGGTAGGGCTGGCACAGCGCGGCGAGGGTGACCGAGTTGGCCGCCGTGCCGTTGAAGACGAAGAAGACTTCGGCGTCGGTTTCGAACAGCTCGCGCAGCCGGTCGCATACGAGTTTGGTCGCGTCGTCATTGCCGTAGGAGGCGGCGAATCCGGAATTGGCATCGTTCATCGCGGCGAGCGCTTCGGGGCAGACGCCGGCGGCGTTGTCGCTGGCAAATTGCAGGTAGTAGCCGGGGATGCTGGAAGTGTCTGCCGTCATGTCGGTATCCGTTCGTTGCGATGAAGAGTTTTTTTTTGCTGCGCGCTCGGTCGAGTTTGCGGTGTAGAATCGATAAACCGAAGTAAATTCTTTTAACAGAACGCTGTTCCAATATATCGAACATCATTCCATGACGCAAGCGCCCAATCCGATCACCCTCGCCGATGGCCCGCCCGCGGTCGGTACGCGGCTGCAGGAATTGCGCCGGGCGCAGAACCTGTCGCTCGACGATCTCTCGCGGCGCTCAGGCGTTTCCAAGTCGATGCTCTCCGAGGTCGAGCGCAACCGCTCGAATCCGACGATCGCGGTGCTCTGGCGGTTGGCCAGCGCGCTCGGCATCAGCCTCACCGACTTTCTGGCCGAGAAGGACGCGGAAAGTTCGCCGCCGGCGCTGACGCTGGTTTCGGCGCAGGCGACGCCGGTCATCCGCAGCAACGATGGGAAGTGCGAGCTGCGCATTCTCGGGCCGATCGCGCTCGCCGGGAAGGTCGAGTGGTACGAGCTGACGATCGAGCCGGGCGGCGAATTGGCGTCCGACGCGCACGAGGAGGGCGCGAAGGAGCACCTCTCGGTGCAGGCCGGCAGCCTCGTCGTGCAGGTCGCCGGCAGCAGCCAGACCGTGCGGCGCGGCGAGACGGTGCGTTACGTCGCCAGCGTCCAGCACGCGATCGCCAATAACGGGAAAACGGCCGCCAAGGCGATCCTCGTCGTCGAGTATTCGCCCGGCACCTGATCCTCGCCGCACTACGGCTTCTCGCCGACGGTCTCTTTCGCCTTGGGTTTCTTCGCCTTCGGCGGCGATTTGTCAGCTCTTCTCTCCTTCTCCTGCGCGCGCTGCATGCGCATCAGGCGATGACTGATCTCGTCCGAATCCATCCACAGGTCGGCGCCCTTGAGGATGCGTCCGATCTCGGCTTCCGTGAGAAACGGGATGCAGATGCGCGCCATCACCTTCTCGAACCACTTGCCCACGGCGATGACCTCGGCCTGCTGCTCGTTGCCCTTGCCGGAGAAGTAGCCGGAGTAGATATGGAACATCAGCTGGCAGTTGTCGTGCACGATCAGCTTGTCGCCGGCGAGGAAGATCAGTGCCGCCATCGAGTAGGCGCGCGCTTCGAGGATGGTTATCACCCGCGCCTCGGAGGCGATGATGTTGTTGATGATCTGCAGGCCGGTGTTGAAGTCGCCGCCCGACGAGTTGAGGTGCAAGTAGATCAGGTCGCTGTGGCTTGCCGTGCGCAGCGTGTAGAACATCTCGGTGTAATGCTGCGGTTCGAGGATCTCGCCGCACAGGTAGTACGACACCTGGCGGATCGGCGATTGCTGTTCGTAGCGCGTCAATCCGCGGAAGGG
>NZ_JAGOIT010000064.1:13784-20349 GCF_017995515.1 Propionivibrio sp. | reverse complement strand
GAAAAATGGCTAATGGATTAGCTGGGTTGAATTCTACGGAGACTTCGCTACGGGCAGCACGAAGTTTGCGCCAAACGACTGGCAAAAGACTCCACGATGTCCCGGAAGTTCCAGCGTGTTACCAAACGACACGATAGCAATGCAAAGTCGCAACAGATTTCCGGTTCGCACATCGATAAACTTCGTTTCGTAGGTTGATAAAACGTTTCACATTACGAAAGGAAGAAACATGAGTACGCTACATACTCTCGCTGTCATCACCCTGGCACTCGACGCGATCTTCGTCCCGCAAGCCTTGGCCATCTATCTCAACGAACGCGAAAACCCGCGTACCGAATCCGAGTCCGCTTAACTCTTGAAAAGGAAATCATCATGCTGACCACCATCATCGTTCTCGCAGCCCTGGCGATCCCCTTCGTCCTCGAGCTCTACTTCAACCTGCCGGAAGAGTCGGTCGAAGAAGAGTACATCCCCGACGGTCGTTAAGGCGCTCCGATCATGTCGTACCTGATCGCCATCATTGCACTGCTCTCGGTACCCTATCTGCTCGACATCGCCTTGAGCAGTCCTCGCGGCCAAGGCTGCGAACAGCGATAGCCAGCGGGCTATTGCTGCTGCGCGACACGCGCACTCGACTCAATCCCTCGGTTCATCCGGCGCGCCCTGCGGGGACGGCGTCCATTTTCCGTTCACCTGCCAAACGATTTCGTCGCTCGGACTCTGGCATTCCTCAAGTGGTCCGCGACGTTACCATGCGTTACAGGCCGATACCGAACTCGCCGACGTCTCCTACAGTTTGACGTCGCGGCCGGGAATAGAATCTCGCTCCTCAGAACATTGGATGCGCAGGATCTCTATGGAATGGTCGAACCTGATGGAAACGATGGCCTTGATTCTCACCTGCCTGGTCCTGCCCAGCGCGGTGGCGATGTATTTCAGTGCGCCACGCAACGCCGACACCGGGTTTGACTAGACAGATCCATCGCGTACCGATCTCAAGTTCGGATTCGCGTAAGCAGGCGTCCCGCCGAACACATTTACACATGAAATTTGTACCCCACCGACCACCGCACTATAGTGGTTTTCGGGGGGTGCAAAATTCATGGACTCTTCGATAACCATCAGCAAGACAGCGGACGACTTCCGCGTTCGGCCCAATCTTCTCGATTACTCAGCGGAGCGACGACAGTTCTCCTGGACTGCAGCACGCAACGCCCTTTCCGCCCCGCCGGGAACCCAGCAGGGAAAGCGGATCAATATTGCCCATGAAGCCGTCGACCGGCACGTCGCCGCCGGCCAAGCGGAGCGGCAGGCATTTCGCTTCATCAGCCGGGGATCGCCAGAACGCATCGTGAGTTACGGCGAGTTGTCGCGGCTGACCAACCGCTTCGCCAACGTATTGAGAAACCTCGGCATCGGCAAGGGCGACCGGCTGTTCATCCTCTCCGGCCGCATCCCGGAACTCTACATCGCGGTATTGGGCAGCCTGAAGAACGGTACGGTGGTCTCGCCGCTGTTCTCGGCCTTTGGCCCGGAGCCCATCGCCACGCGCGTAAATCTCGGCGCGGGCAAGGTGCTGGTGACGACGGACGCGCTCTACGAACGCAAGATCGCCAAGTGGCGTGACAGCATGCCGACGCTGCAACACATCCTGCTGGTGGCGGAGGACGGCGGACGCACGGCGGTTCCCGGAACACTCGACCTGGCGACCTTGCTCGACGCGGCTTCTGCCGAACTGGAGATCGAGCCCACTTCCGAAGAAGACATGTCGCTGATGCATTTCACCAGTGGCACGACGGGGACGCCGAAGGGCGCCATGCACGTACACGGTGCGGTCGTCACGCACTGGGCCACCGGCCGCTACGCGCTCGATCTGCACTCCGACGACATCTACTGGTGCACCGCCGACCCCGGCTGGGTGACCGGCACGTCCTACGGCATCATCGCCCCGCTGGTGCATGGTGTCACTTCGGTCATCGATCGCGAGGAGTTCGATGCGGAACGCTGGTACGGCATCCTGCAGGAACATCAGGTAACCGTCTGGTACACCGCGCCGACGGCGATCCGGATGTTGATGAAGGCCGGCGCCGACATTGCCAGGAAGTACGCCTTCCCGAAACTGCGTTTCGTCGCCAGCGTCGGCGAGCCGCTGAATCCGGAAGCGGTCTGGTGGGGCAAAGAAGTCCTTGGCCTGCCCATCCACGACAACTGGTGGCAGACGGAAACCGGCGGAATCATGATCGCCAATACGGCGGCCTTCGACATCAAGCCCGGCTCCATGGGGCGTCCGTTGCCGGGGGTCGATGCGGCCATTGTTCAGCACAGCAAGGACGGAGGCGTCAGCGAAATCGGCGCCTCCAACGTCGAGGGCGAGTTGGCGCTCAGGGCCGGCTGGCCCTCAATGTTCCGCGGCTACCTCAACAACGAGGAACGTTATCGCAAGTGCTTCGCCGGCCCGAACCAGGAGTGGTATCTGACGGGCGACCTGGCCAAGCGGGACGCCGACGGCTACTTCTGGTTCGTCGGGCGCGCCGACGACGTCATCAAGTCGGCCGGCCACCTGATCGGCCCCTTCGAAGTGGAGAGCGCGCTGATGGAGCACCCGGCGGTGGCCGAAGCCGGCGTCATCGGCAAACCTGACCCGGTGGTGGGTGAAGTGGTGAAAGCCTTCGTCTCGCTCAAGCGCGGCTTCGCGGAAAGCGAAGCCCTGCGCATGGAACTGCTCGGCCACGCCCGCAAGCGGCTCGGCGCCGCCGTCGCGCCCAAGGAAATCGCCTTCATGCCGCAGCTGCCGCGCACGCGCAGCGGCAAGATCATGCGCCGGCTGCTCAAGGCCCGGGAGCTGGGTCTGCCGGAAGGCGATACGTCAACCCTCGAAGGAGAGTGAGATGACGATCACGCACGCTGCACCACCCCCACCGTCAGGCCCCGTAGCCTGGCCGAAGGCGTTCGCCCACGAAATGCTGGTCGACATGCTGCGTATCCGGCATCTGGAGGAAAAAGCGGCGGAGCTTTACGGCGCCGGGAAGATTCGCGGTTTTCTCCACCTTTGCATCGGCGAGGAGGCGGTGGCTGTCGGTGCGTTGCGCGCGCTGGACCCCGACGACAACGTCGTCGCCACCTATCGCGAGCACGGCCAGGCGTTGATTCGCGGCGTGGACATGAAGTCGATCATGGCCGAGATGTACGGCAAGCGCGAAGGCTGCGCGCGCGGCCGGGGCGGCTCCATGCATCTCTTCGACAAGCGCCGGCGACTGTTCGGCGGCAACGCCATCGTCGGCGGCGGCCTGCCGCTTGCCGTCGGCCTGGCGCTGGCGGCGAAGATGCGGCACGGAGAGCGTGTCACGGCGTGCTTCTTCGGCGACGGCGCCGTGGCCGAAGGCGCCTTCCACGAATCCATGAACCTTGCCGCGCTGTGGCAACTGCCGGTGCTGTTCTGCTGCGAGAACAATCTTTTCGCGATGGGCACCGCCATCGAGCGGCATGAGTCGCAACCCGATCTGTGCGTCAAGGCGTCGTCCTACAACATGACGGCGCGCAGCGTCGATGGCATGGACGTCGTCGCGACTTACGAGGCGACCAAGGAGGCGGTGAGCCAGGTGCGTTCGGGCGCCGGGCCGGTCTTTCTCGAGTTCCGCACCTACCGTTTCCGCGCGCATTCGATGTTCGACGCCGAACTGTACCGCGACAAGGACGAGGTCGACGCGTGGAAGACGCGCGGCCCGATCCACACGTTCACCGCACGGCTGAAGGCGGAAGGGAAACTGGACGAAGCGGAATTCCTGGCGCTCGACGCCGTCGTCGAAGAGGAAGTGAGCGAGGCCGTCGCCTTCGCCGAGGCCGGCGAGTGGGAACCGGTGCAGGATCTTCTGACCGATGTATATGCCAACTCGGGAGCCACGCCATGAGCCGCCGGATGAGTTACCGCGAAGCGCTGCGCGAGGCACTGCGGGAAGCGCTGGCGAACGACCCGCACGTGTTCCTCATGGGCGAGGACGTCGGGCGCTACGGCGGCACCTATGCCGTCTCCAAGGGGCTGCTGGCCGAATTCGGCCCCGAGCGCATCCGCGACACGCCGTTGTCCGAATTGACGTTCGTCGGTGCCGGCGTCGGTGCCGCACTGGGCGGCATGCGGCCCATCGTCGAAGTGATGACGGTGAATTTCAGCCTGCTCGCCCTCGACCAGATCGTGAATACCGCCGCGCTGTACCGCCACATGTCCGGCGGCCAGTACTCGGTGCCGCTGGTGATCCGCATGGCCACCGGCGCCGGACGGCAGCTCGCGGCCCAGCACTCGCACAGCTTCGAGAACTGGTACGCGTCCGTCCCCGGCATCAAGGTGCTCGCCCCGGCCACCATCGAAGATGCCTTCGGGATGCTGGGCGCGGCGCTGGCCGATCCCGACCCGGTGGTCATTTTCGAGCATGTCCAGCTCTACAACCTGGAAGCCGACCTACCGGACGAACGGATCACGGACATCTCGTCGGCCAGGGTGCGCCGCGAGGGCAAGGACGTCGCGCTGATCACCTACGGCGGTTCGCTGCCCAAGACCTTGCAAGCCGCCGAGACGCTCGCGGGTGAAGGCATCGCGGCCGAGGTGATCGATCTGCGCGTGCTGCGGCCGCTCGACACCGGGACGATCCTCGCATCGGTGCGCAAGTGCCGGCGCGCGGTCATCGTCGACGAGTGCTGGTGCACCGGCAGCCTCGCCGCTGAAGTCATGGCGCGCATCATGGAGCAGGCCTTCTACGATCTCGACGCACCGGTCGCCCGCGTCTGTTCCGCAGAAGTGCCGATACCGTACGCCAAGCACCTCGAAGATGCAGCCCTGCCGCAGCCGGAGAAGATCGTCGCGGCGGTGCGCGCGCTTTTCGGAGACGGGTCATGATCGAATTCAAGCTCCCGGCGCTCGGCGCCGACATGGATGAAGCCACCTTGCTTGAATGGAGCGTGCAGCCGGGCGATGTCGTCAAGAAAGGCCAGGTCGTCGCCGTCGTCGACACCACCAAGGCGGCGGTCGACGTCGAGTGCTGGCAGGAAGGCACGGTCGCCGAATTGTTGGTCCAGCCGGGCGAGAAGATTCCGGTCGGCACGCCGCTCGCGACGCTCCTTGAAGCCGGCGAGAAGGCCGCGCCGAAGAAGGCCGGCGGCACCGCCGCAGTCACGCCGGAACGCAAAGCCGTTTCGCCGGCTGCGCGCAAACGTGCCAAGGAACTTGGCGTCGACCTCGCTGGCGTCGCTGGAACCGGCGCCAACGGCGCGGTGACGCTCGAAGACATCGAACGCGCCGCAACCAAGGTCGCACCGACCGACAAGGCGGCGGAAATGAGGAAGGCGATCGCTGCGGCGATGAGCCGATCCAAACGCGAGATCCCGCACTACTACCTGGGCGAAACGATCCCGATGGCGAAAGCGATGGCGTGGCTGGAAGGCGAAAATGCCAGACGCGGCATGGACGAACGGCTGCTGCCGGCCGTCTTGCTGCTCAAGGCGGTCGCCCGCGCCTTGAAGCGCTATCCGGAATTCAACGGCTTCCATCGCGACGGCGGCTTCCAGCCGGCCAGCGCGGTGCATGTCGGCGTAGCCATTTCACTGCGTCAGGGCGGACTCATCGCGCCCGCGATCCTCGACGCCGACGCGAAGTCGCTGACGCAGCTGATGCACGACCTCACCGACCTCGTGCAGCGCACGCGCGCCGGTTCGCTCAAGAGCTCCGAGATGTCGGAACCGACGATCACGGTGACCAACCTCGGCGATCAGGGCGTCGATACGGTCTTCGGCGTGATCTATCCGCCCCAGGTCGCGCTGGCCGGCTTTGGCCGCATCGCCCGGCGCCCCATGGAGGACGACGGCCAATTGACCTTGCTGCCAAGCGTCGTCGCCAGCCTGGCGGCCGATCACCGCGTCTCCGACGGCCATCGCGGCGCCCTCTTCCTGCTTGAACTGCGCGAGTTGCTGCAACATCCCGAAGAACTGTAGAGAGGTGGCACGCCATGAACGAAGCCGAAATCCGAACGGTGGCTTTGAGCGTCCTCAAGTCCATCGCGCCCGAGATTGAAGAGGACGAATTGCGCGACGACCGGCCGTTGCGCAACCAGGTCGACCTCGACTCGATGGATTGGCTCAACTTCCTCCTCGGGCTGCACCGCGAACTCAAGGTGGAGATCCCCGAAGCCGACTACGCGCATCTCGTCACCCTGAATGACGTGACGGCGTATCTACGGCAGCGGATCTGAGTCCGGCGGGAGGGTCGACTATGGGCAAGACACGAATCGCGACGGTTTGGCTCGATGGCTGCTCGGGTTGCCACATGTCTTTCCTCGACATGGACGAACGCCTGCTCGCCGTCGCCGACAAGATCGACCTCGTCTACAGCCCGCTGGTCGATGCCAAGGAGTTTCCCGAGAACGTGGACCTGACGATCGTCGAGGGCGCCGTCAGCAGCGAGGAGGACTTGCACAAGATCCGGCTCGTCCGCTCGCGCACGAAGCTGCTCATGGCGCTCGGCGATTGCGCGGTGACCAGCAACGTCCCCGGCATGCGCAACTATTTCAGCCGCGACGCC
>NZ_JAGOIT010000064.1:7292-13684 GCF_017995515.1 Propionivibrio sp. | reverse complement strand
CAGCAGCGAGGAGGACTTGCACAAGATCCGGCTCGTCCGCTCGCGCACGAAGCTGCTCATGGCGCTCGGCGATTGCGCGGTGACCAGCAACGTCCCCGGCATGCGCAACTATTTCAGCCGCGACGCCATCCTGCGTCGGGCGTACGTCGAGAACGTGACGACGAACCCGGGCGTGCCGACGCAGGTGATTCCGCGCCTGCTGCCGCAATCGAAGCCGGTCCACGAATACGTCAAGGTCGATATCTTCGTTCCCGGGTGCCCGCCGCACGCGGAGATCATCTTCAACGCGGTCGCTGCGTTGCTCGAGGGCCGCCTGCCCGATCTGGAACACAACATCCGCTTCGGTTGAGGGAATCCAGTCATGGCGCAAACCCTCACGATCGATCCGGTCACCCGTATCGAAGGCCACTCGAAGATCACCATCCGCCTCGACGACGCCGGCAACGTCGACGTCGCCCGCCTGCACATCACCCAGTTCCGCGGCTTCGAGAAGTTCGTCGAGGGCCGCCCGTTCCACGAGATGCCGGCGCTCACCGCGCGCACCTGCGGCATCTGCCCGATCAGCCATCTGCTGGCGTCGGCGAAAGCCTGCGACGACCTGATGGCGGTGCGCATCCCGCCGGCGGCGGCGAGCCTGCGGCGGGTGATCAACTACGCCCAGATCGTGCAGTCGCACGCGCTGAGTTTCTTCCATCTCAGTTCGCCGGACTTGCTGCTCGGACTCGACGCCGATCCCGCGTCACGCAACATCCTCGGCGTTGCCGCAAAATTCCCCGAGCTTGCCGCCGACGGGATATGGCTGCGCAAGTTCGGCCAGCAAATCATCGAGCGCCTGAGCGGCAAGCGGATTCACCCGGCGTGGGTCGTTCCCGGCGGCGTCAGCCAGCCGCTCGCCGCCGAAGTGCGCGACGCGATCGTCGCCGAGCTGCCGCAGGCGATTGCCATCGCACGCAAGACGCTGGACTGGTTCAAGCCGGTGATCGGGCGCTTCCGGGAGGAAATCGACACCTTCGCCAATTTCCCCAGCCTGTTCCTCGGGCTCGTTTCGCCCGACGGGACGATCGAACACCACGACGGCGTCCTGCGCGTCGTCGATGCCGAGCGCCGGATCGTCGTCGACCAGCTTGGCGCGCACGCCTACCCGGACACCATCGGCGAGGCGGTGGAGCCGGACAGCTACCTGAAATCACCCTACTACAAGCCGCTCGGCTATCCCGCCGGGCTCTACCGCGTCGGGCCGCTGGCCCGCCTCAATGTCTGCGAGCGCATGGGCACGCCGCTGGCCGAGCAGGAGCTTGCCGAGTTCCGCGCGTTGCAACCGGGCGGCGCCGTCCTCGGCTCGTTCCACTTTCATCACGCGCGCCTCGTCGAAATCCTGCATTCCCTGGAGCGCCTCGGCGAACTGCTGGCGCAGCCGGAAATCCTCGACACGCACGTGCGCGCCTTCGCCGAACCGAACAATCGTGAAGGCATCGGCATCTCCGAAGCGCCGCGCGGTACGCTGATCCATCACTACAAAATTGACGACAACGGCCTGATCACCTGGGCCAACCTGATCATCGCCACCGGGCACAACAACCTCGCGATGAACGCAGGCATCACGCAGGCGGCCCGGCATTTCGTCAAGGGCGAGCGGATCGCCGAGGGCGCGCTCAACCGCGTCGAAGCCGTCATCCGCTGTTACGACCCCTGCCTCAGCTGCTCGACGCACGCGCTCGGGCAGATGCTGCTGCGCATCGAGCTGACCGACCCGTCGGGCAAACTACTGGACGCCTGCGAACGTGGCTAGCCGACTTTCCTCTTCCCTCGCCCCGGCGATACCGTTGCCACGGTTACCTCCAACGGCGCTCGTCATCGGCTACGGCAACACGCTGCGCAGCGACGACGGCGCCGGCGTTATCGCTGCGACGCGGCTCGCCGAACAGGCATCGACGTTGCAACAAGCGCCTCGGGTAATCGCCGCGCAGCAGCTCACGCCCGATCTGGCGGAGAACATCGCGTCGGCGGCGCAGGTCGTCTTTGTCGATGCCTACGCCGCCGACCAGCGCGACGCGGGACTGCGCGTCGAGTCACTCTCCCGCGGCGATACTCAACCGTCGGCGGCCCTCGATCACCACGCCGACCCGGCGGCGCTGCTGCGGCTGGCCGATCGTCTTTACGGCAAACGGCCGACCGCCTGGGTGATCGGCATTCCGGCCTTCCGCTTCGACATCGGCGAGTCGGTTTCGCCGGCGACGTTGCACCGCATCGACGAAGCCGTTGCCCTGCTCGGCGGGCAAAGGAGGTACTAGATGATCGCGACGAACCACAACTCGCTCCCGGAAGCGGTCATCGACGACGTCATCGCGCGCCATCCCGAGCGCACGGGCGACGTGCTCGGCGTTCTCGAAGAACTCCAGCAACGGCATCCATTGCAGTACCTGCCGGCAGAAACGCAAGCCGCTGTCGCGCGCAAGATGGGCGTTGCGCATTCGCAGATCTTCAGCGTCGTCAGCTTCTACGCCTTCTTCAATCGCCAGCCGCAGGGCCGGCACACGGTCGCCGTCTGCCGCGGCACGGCTTGCCACACGCGCGGCTCGAAGGCGCTGCTCGACGCGCTGAAGGCCTCCGCCGGCTTCCATCCGGACGACGAGGCGACGGACGGCGCGACCTCGTTCACCACGCCGGACTGCCGGCTGACCATCCGCACCGTCGCCTGCTTCGGCCAGTGCGCGCTGGCGCCGGTCGCGGCCATCGACGAGGTCATTCACGGGCACGTCACCAACCTCAAGCTGCGCAAGCTCGTCGCAGCGATTGAGGACGGACTGTCGGACGGAGCGACGCGATGAAGATCCACGACCTCGACGGCCTGCTCGACCTCCGCCGCACCGGGCTGATGAAGATCCTGCCGGGCAAGCCGCGCATCGCGGTCGGCATGGGCACCTGCGGCATCGGCAACGGTGCGCGTGAGGTGTTCGCGGCGCTGGGCGAGGCGCTGAAAACCCAATCTATCGACGCCCAACTGACGCCGGTCGGCTGCTTCGGCTTTTGCGCCGCCGAACCGATCGTTACCGTGCATCTCCCCGGCTATCCGCTCGTCGTGCTCGGCCGGGTCGCGCCGGCCGATGCGGCAGCGATCGTCGACGCCATCGCGGCACAACGCCCGCCTCTGGAAAAGGCGCTGTGCAGGATCGAGGCGTGGGACCACCTCACCGGCCACGTCACCTATGGCCGGGGTCTGCCCGAGCTTGCGCACTGGAACGAGATTCCGTTTTTCCGCGGCCAGAAGAAGGTTGTCCTGCGCGACTGCGGCCTGATCAACCCCGAGGACATCGAGGAGTACATCGCGATCGGCGGCTACCACGCCTTCTACCAGGCGACGCAGAAGGCGAACACCGACGAGCTGATCGAAGAAGTCAAGAAAGCCAAGCTGCGCGGGCGCGGCGGCGCCGGCTATCCGACCGGCGTGAAATGGGATCTTTTGAAGAAAGCCGTCGCCGACCGGAAATACATCATCTGCAACGCCGACGAGGGCGACCCCGGCGCCTACATGAACCGCAACGAGATCGAGAGCGACCCGCATATGCTGATCGAAGGCATGCTCATCGGTGCGCTGGCGACCGGCGCGACGGAGGGCATCGTCTACCTGCGCGCCGAATACCCGCTCGCCGTCCGGCGCCTGAAGCACGCCGTGGCCGAGGCGCGCGCCGCCGGTCTCATCGGCGAACACATCTTCGGCACGGATTTCAGCTTCGACCTCAAGCTCGTCGAAGGCGCCGGCGCCTTCGTCTGCGGCGAGGAAACGGCGATGATCGAATCGCTCGAAGGCCGCGCCGGCCGTCCGCGCCCGCGCCCGCCCTTCCCGGCCCAGAAGGGGCTGTGGGGAAAGCCGACCAACATCAACAACGTCGAGACCTGGTGCAACGTTCCCGTGATCATCGCCCGCGGCGGCGCCTGGTTCGCCGACATCGGCACGCCGAACAGCCCGGGCACCAAGGTTTTCTCGCTGGTCGGCAAGATCCGCAACACCGGCCTCGTCGAGCTGCCGCTCGGCACGCTGCTCAAGAACGTCATCTACGACATCGGCCAGGGCGCGCCGGACGGCAAGTTAGTCAAGGCGGTACAGTCGGGCGGCCCGTCCGGCGGCTGCATTCCGGCGACGAAGTTCGACGTGGCGATCGACTACGAATCGCTGGCGCAGATCGGCGCGATCATGGGCTCGGGCGGCATGGTGGTGATGGATGAGGACAACTGCATGGTCGACGTGGCGCGCTACTTCGTCGAATTCACGCACGCCGAATCCTGTGGCAAGTGCATTCCGTGCCGCGCCGGCCTCGACCAGGCGTTGCGCGTGCTGAACAGGATCACCGCCGGGCAGGCCGACGAAGCCGACATTCACGGACTGGAAGAACTCGCGCAGATGATCAAGGAGATGTCCTTGTGCGGCCTCGGCCAGACCGCGCCGAATCCGGTGCTCACCACGCTGCAGCACTTCCGCCGCGAGTACGAGGAGCATCTGCGCGCGCACCGCTGCCGCGCCGGCGTCTGCGACAAGCTATTCCTCTCGCCGTGCGAGAACTCCTGCCCCCTGCACATGCGCATCCCGCAGTTCCTCGAACTAACGAAGCTCGGCCGGCTCGCCGAGGCGGCCGAGCTGATCTGGCTGGACAATCCGCTGCCCGGCTCGACCGGCCGCATCTGCCAGCACCCCTGCGAAAGCCGCTGCCGGCGACGGACCGTCGATGCGCCGCTGAACATGCGCGAAGTGCACCGTTTCGTCTCGGACCAGGTATTCGCCGGCCCGCTGGTGGCCGACGTCGGCGCACGGCTGGCGCGGCGGCGCCTGGCGCCGACGGGAAAGAACGTCGCCGTGATCGGTGCCGGCCCGGCGGGACTCAGCGCGGCGTTCTATCTCGCGCTGCTCGGGCATCGCGTCACCGTCTTCGAGGCGCGCGCCGAAGCCGGCGGCATGTTGCGCTACTCGCTGCCGCAATACCGCCTGCCGAAGTCCGTGCTGCGGCAGGAACTCGACATCATCGAAAGCCTCGGCGTGGAATTTCGCTGCAACCAGAAGCTCGGCGCCGGCGTCTCGCTCGACGTGCTCGAAGTCGAGAACGACGCCATTTTCGTCGCGACCGGAACCTGGCGGGCGATGACCGCCGGCGTGCTCGGCGAGGAATCGCCGAACGTCTGGCACGCGCTGCACTTCCTCGAGCAGGTGGCGCGCGGCGAACCGACCAACGTCGGCAAGACGGTGGTCGTCATCGGCGGCGGCAACGCCGCCGTCGATTCCGCGCGCACCGCGCTGCGGCTGGGTTGCGACGTGACCATCGCCTATCGGCGCGAGCGCCAGGACATGCCGGCGATTGCCGGGGAAGTGGCCGACGCCGAGGCGGAAGGCGTAAAGCTGACGTACCTCGTCGCCCCGCAGCGCGTCGTCACCGACGAGCGCGGCCGCATCACCGGCATCGAACTGATGCGCACCAGGCTCGGCGACTTCGGCCTCGACGGGCGCCGCCGTCCGGTTTCCACCGGCGAGACGACCATAGTTCCCTGCGACAACATCATCCTGGCCATCGGCGAGCGGCCGGATGCCGAACCGCTGCGCCGCTCGGGAATTCACGTGCGCGAGAACGACACCGTTGCCGCCGACTGGGTAACGTACGAGACCAACCGCCCGCGCGTGTTCGCCGGCGGCGATCTGGTCACCGGCGCGTCGAACGTCTCGTCGACAATGGCCACCGGCAAGGACGCGGCGCGGGCGATCGACATCAGCCTGACCGGCCAGGATCGCCTGACCGACCTGATTGGCACCTTCGACGTGCCGCAAGGCGTTCCGCTCGAACCGGAGGGCGGCGCGCGGCACGTTTCGTCGGAGCTGGATGCCGAACAGCGCCGGACGAATTTCACGGAAGTCCTGCCCGGCCTGAGCAGCGACGAGGCGATCGCGGAAAGCAGCCGCTGCCTTCGCTGCGACGTTCGCGAAGCGTGTGCGGTGAAAGGATGAGGTGACGCCGTGGCCAGGATCATCACACTGAAAATCGCCGGAACCGAGACCAAGGCCGACGCCGGCAGCACGATTCTCGACATCGCCCGGGCGAACGAGGTCTTCATTCCAACGCTCTGCAGTTTCAAGGGGCTGTCGAACGTCGGCGCCTGCCGGCTGTGCATGGTCGAGGTGCGCGGCGTACCGCGCCTGCTGCCGGCCTGCGCGACACTCGTCGCCGAGGACATGGACGTCGCCGTCGACTCGCCCAAGCTGGCCAAGTACCGCCAGATGATCGTCGAGTTGCTGCTCGCCGAGCGCAACCACCTCTGCGCCGTCTGCGTGGCGAACGGACACTGCGAGTTACAGTCGCTCGCGCAGCGACTCGGAGTCAGTCACACCCGCTACCCCTACCGCTACCCGGCGC
>NZ_JAGOIT010000064.1:0-7192 GCF_017995515.1 Propionivibrio sp. | reverse complement strand
CGGTGACTGGTGAGGAAGAATCCGAAGGGCGAAGTGGCAGCGAAATCTCGCTTTACTTGACTCCCCAATCGCGGCAGATCTGACCGGATGTCCTTGTCGTATCTGACCAACAGCATCGCGCGCTTGACCAACCTATCGTCATGAGACAGGATTTCGGCCAGACCGGCCGGTGACCATCTCCCCGCAGCTGTCATTCAAAAGTCCGGTCGCCTCCTAAACCTGCCGGATGGGCAAGACGTGCTACTCGGCCTTATGTGGAACTCCACATAAGGCCGATTATGTAGACTGCGCGATTATGTGGACTGTTTTGGGCAGTCTGTGCCGGATGGCATGCGCTGTGCGGATCTTCGGCGATTGATGCAATGAGCGGCTCGACATGATTTCAGCAGAGATCTGAAGTAACGGCTCCACACAGGAGACCGTTATGACCATTTCAACGACCAACGGAGATGCGCCGAATTCTCCGGAAGTTTCGACCTATTCGGCTTACATCAAAGAAGAACTGCGCCGCTACGATGAGCATCTACGGGATGTTCGCGGGCTGTCGGCCGGTACGCGTAAAGATCGGTTGCGCATCATTGGCTTGCTGCTGGAAGGCAAGTATAAGCATCGCGAGATCGTGTTCGCCATGATGCGACCCGACGATGTTCGGCAGTTTCTTGCCTGGCGACTGGCAATGCGTCAGACGTTCTCCAATGCATCACAACATGCAACGGCTCTACGGAGTTACCTGCGTTACCGTGCCACCTGCCGTGACTTGGTAGTCGAGCTTGCCGCCGTTATCCAGAATCCTGTCCACTGGAAATTGGCATCGCTGCCGCGCGCGCTCAAGCCGGATGAGATTGAGCGCCTGCTGGAATCCTTCTCTACCAAGTACCACTGGCCAAAGCGAAGCTACGCCATCATCCGTTGCGCATTGGACCTGGGGCTGCGATCGGGTGAAATCGCCGGCCTGAAGATCAGCGACATTGATTGGCGCGCCGGCACGGTGATGCTGAAAGGCACCAAGACGCAACGGCAGGACATTCTGCCGTTGCCGGTGGAAACCGGGCAGGCACTGGCTGACTACCTTCAGCATGAGCGGCCACGCAGCATCAGCCATTCACTCTTCGTGATGCATCGCGGCAATCATGATCGAGGAATGACGGCGGGTGCTGTCCGAGGTGTGAATGGGTCCGCGTATCGGCATATCGGCCTGGAACATACACGCTCACACGCATTGCGCCATGCCTTTGCCTGTCGCCTCGTCGAACGTGGTAGCTCTCTCAAGGAAGTTGCCGATCTGCTGCGCCACCGCTCGCTGAACAGCTCCCTGATTTACGCCAAACTCGACACGCCAAAGTTGGCGGCAGTCGCGTTGCCTTGGCCGGGGAGCGCGGAATGAACGCGCGCGTCAGCTTGCAGCAACGAATCGATGACTATCTTGCCGAGCGGCGGCGTCTCGGTTTCGAACTGCGTTCGTGGGATACGCTCCTGGCCGGCTTTGCCCGCTACGTTGCCGATCATAAGCACCGCGGGCCCCTGACAGCCGATCTCATGATCGAATGGGCCCGGCAAGATAAATGGCAACGCGGCACACCACCGACCTGGTCGGTACGTCTCGCGAAGATTCGCCTGTTTGCGCGCTACCTCAAGCAATTCGAGCCGCAGACCGAAGTACCGGAAGAACTGATCTTTGGTCCGGAGCGCGGACGTCTCGCGCCACACATCTTCCATGACCAAGAAGTCATCGACCTGCTGGCGGCGGCCCGGCAACTTGGACCGTCTGGCAGCATCCGTCCCGCCACCTACGAAACTCTGTTCGGCCTGATGGCTTCGGCCGGCCTGCGCGTCTCCGAGGCGTCACATCTGCGTGACGCCGATGTCGACCTGAAACGTGGGATGCTGACGATCCGGCAGACCAAGTTCGCCAAATCCCGATTGCTGCCGGTCCACCCGACCACGGTCGTCGCATTGGCGAAATATCGCAAAGCCCGCGCACGGCATGTGGCTGCGGCTGCGGATATGCCGTTTCTGATCAGCAGTCGTGGCCGGCTACTGGGGAAACCTCTCAGCGATCGGCAGGCACATCGCGTCTTCAATGCGCTGCGTGACCAATTGGGCTGGGTGAACCGGGGTGGCCATGCCGCCATCCGCCTGCATGACCTGCGTCACACCTTCGTGGTGCGTCGCCTGATGCGCTGGCATGCCGATGGTACCGACATCGATCAGATGATGCTCGCGCTGTCGACCTACATGGGCCATGCCGAGATCTTCTACACCTATTGGTACCTCACCGCCGTTCCGGAACTGATGGCCTTGGCCGGTGGCAAGTTTGAGCGCTTTGCCGATCTCGCGGGAGACGGCGATGGGTAAGCGTATCAAGTTGCCACCGTCGTTTCCCGCCTTGGTGCAAGCTTACTTCGGCGAGTACCTGAGCCAGCAGCGCGCGCTCAGTCCGCAGACCGTTGCCGCCTATCGCGACGGGTTCGTGCTGTTCCTTGCATTTGCCGAAGCACGATTGGGAAAGGCACCGTCCGCGATGTCCCTGGCCGACATTACGCCCGAGTTGATCGTGGCCTTCCTCGATCATCTTGAACGGCAGCGGCACAATTCCGTACGCAGTCGCAATGCCCGTCTGGCGGCACTCCGCTCGTTTCTCAAGTTCGCCGGCCACCGGGATGTGGCATCGCTCGAGGTTATCGAGCGTGCCTTGGGCGTTCCGGTAAAACGATTCGAGCGTCCGATGTTCGGCTACCTGAGCCGTGATGAGATGCTGGCAGTGATCGGCGAATCGGGTTACTCGTGGCTGAGCCAGCGTGATCACGCCTTGTTCCTGCTGATGTACAACACCGGCACGCGTGTATCGGAGATCATCGGGATCAAGGTCGGCGACGTGGTGCTCGATGCCAGTGCCGCGTGTGTCCATCTGCACGGCAAGGGTCGCAAGCAGCGCAGCGTGCCGTTGTGGCGGTCCACTGTGAAGGCACTGCGCGCCTGGTTGCATGTGAATCCGCAGTTCGAGAGCGCGTCGCCATTGTTGCCGAATCGTGACGGGAAGGGAATGACGCGTTCCAACGTGGCAAAGCGACTGTCGCGGGCAGTGAGCACAGCTGCGGTGCAGTATTCGCGCCTGACGCAACAACGCGTCTCACCCCATACGATCCGCCACACGACGGCCATGCATCTGTTGCAGGCCGGCGTTGACATCACCGTCATCGCGCTTTGGCTTGGTCATGAAAGCCCTGTAACCACGCATCAATACGTCGAGGCTGATCTGGCAATGAAGGAACGTGCATTGGCCAGACTTCACGAACCCGATGCAAAAATCCAGCGCTATCGTGCGCCAGACTCTTTGCTCAACTTCCTGAAGACCCTTTGATTATGTGGAGTCAGAAATACGCGTCATCCCCGGAATATCTGCGTTTGGCGCGTATCCACAGGCTCCATTCCACATAATCGCGCAGTCTACATAATCGGCCAATCCTGCCGTTGACCTATCAATTAGTGTCGGGCGGTAGTTGAGCGGTAAGCAGCCGTACAAGCTGAGTTCGTGTTGAATGACAGCTTTTCTTGCCTGCGAATTCACACACCCGACCCCTATGCGCAGATATCCGGCAGGGCGGTGCGAAGGGCCTGCCTCTCCGCCGAAGTTGACATAAGAAATCGACCACGAAAATTCATTGACTACACTGGAGCGCTCCAGTATTCTTGTTTGAACACTAGTCAACGAAGGAGAAATTCATGTCGTCTAACGGTATCGCAATCATTGGCGCTGGCATGATCGGCGCTGCTCACGCCTACGGTTACAGGAACCATCTGCCACGATTCATTGATAACCTGCCCGGTTTGAACCTGGCATGTGTCTGCGATGCAAACCAGGAACTCGCGAAAACCATGGCCGCGACTTACGGCTTTCGCGAAACCGGAACGGATTGGCGATATGTTCTGGAGAATCCGGAGATCAGCATCGTCAGCGTCTGCCTGCCGAACTTCCTTCACGCGGAAGTCACTGCGGCAGCCATTAATGCCGGCAAGCACGTCATTTGCGAGAAGCCGCTTGCCGTAAAGTCTGCCGATGCGTTGGCCTTGTACCAGGTCGCGAAGAACGCGAAGACATGCACCGCGACGGTCTTCAATTACCGCCGCTACCCAGCAGTCGCCGAGATTCGTGATCTGATTGAATCCGGTGCGATCGGTACGCCCGTGCATATGCTGGTTCAGTATCAGGCGGAGTACGCGGCCGACCCTGAGCTTCCGCATAGCTGGCGTTATGAGCGTAGCCGGGCCGGCGCAGGCGCATTGCTCGATGTAGGAACGCACGCGATCGACATGGCTCGTTTTGTTTGTGGTGACATTGACGAGGTTGTCGGGGCGATGACGGCGATTTCGATCAAGGAGCGCCGCTTGCCCGCGGGCAACACCGTCGGACATAACCGTGTGCAATTAAGTGACGAGGCGCGCCCGGTTGACAACGATGACGTCGTGTCCGCGCTGTTGAAGTTCAAATCGGGTTGCCAAGGCATATTCTCAGCGAGCCGTGTGGCCGTCGGCATGGGAAATACGCTTTCTCTGCTGGTTTCGGGAACGAAGGGCACCCTTCGATTTACTTCTGAGCGCCCCGGTGAATATCAGATCAGCCAATCGGACGGGCATACCGGTTTTGTCACTGTCCCTAATCGGCCGGTATCACCTTATGCGAGTTCGTTGCTGCCAGTTCCACATGATGGCGTTGCCGTTGGCTACGCCGAAGCTTTTGGTTTCATGATCCATGAGTTTCTTTCCTGCGTCGCATCCGGGAAGGCCATGACGAATGGATCGCTCCTAGACGGGCTTCGTGCAGCAGAAATTCTTGATGCGATCCAGTTGGTTGCTGATGAATCTCGTCCGGTCAAGATCAATCACAATAGTTAAGGAGTACTCCATGAGAATCGGTTTGAATACAGACGGCTTCGCCAAGCTTTCGCTGGAGGCGTGTCTGGATCGATGCGCCGAGTTGGGCCACAGTTGTGTCGAGTTCGCTCTCGGTGGCTGGTCGACCGCACCGCACCTTGCGATTGACGAGATGCTCAGCAGTGCATCGTCCAGGGATCGGTTGATGGGCCAGCTTCACGAACGCGGACTTTCCATCTCGGCATTGAACTGCTCTGGAAATCAGCTGCACCCTGACGACCGGATCGGAAAGGGCGACGCGGATTTGGCGTACAAGACCGTCGAGCTCGCTAAGCTTCTCGGAGTGGGCAGGATAGTCATGATGTCGGGATTGCCCGCAGCACCGGGGGATTCAAGTCCTAACTGGATTACCTCGTCATGGCCACTGGAGGCGCTCGAGATCCTGGAATGGCAATGGCGGGAGCGGGCGCTGCCATTCTGGAAACAGTTCGCGCCGTGCGCAGAGCGGAATGGGATCAAGATCTGCGTCGAGCAACACGGGCGGCAGCTTGTTTACAACAATGAGAGCTTTTTCCGCTTGCGCGATGCGGTCGGACCGACCGTTGGTGTCAATTTCGATCCGAGCCATCTGATGTGGATGGGGGGCGACGCTGTATCGGCAATCAGGCGCCTCGGCGGCGAATGCATCTACCACGTGCATGGAAAAGATACGTACATCGAGGCGCAGGCGAGGATCGATGGTCTGATCGATACGAAACCGGTGATGCCAGTCGCTGGCCGTTCATGGAATTACGTGTCGCTCGGGCATGGCCACTCATACCGTGTTTGGCTCGATATCCTTGCCGCGTTGAAGGAAGCGGGTTATGACGACGTGATCAGTATCGAAAACGAGGACTACTCTCTAGATGCAGACGCGGCGATCAGCACTTCGACAGCGGTTTTGAAGTTTTGCATCAACGCATTGAATAATCGAACCGCGTAGCTGTCGTGACCCCCATTCCCACGTGGAGTGGGTATTTCGAAGCGCTGTGGATCGTTGTGTCAAATGTCAAACGTGGAGTATTCATTCGTGACAGACAGTTCTGTGCCAGTGCGCTGGGGAGTTCTAGGTGCTGCAAGGATCGCGGCGTCGAAGATGATTCCTGCAATAATCAAGAGCGAACACTGCGAGCTAAGGGCGATCGGCTCGCGCGATCTGGGGAAAGCGTCGGCATTAGCCAAGGAGTTCAGCATTCCGGTGGCTTATGGCTCCTACGAGGAGGTTATTGCCGATCCGCTTGTCGACGCTGTGTACATCGCGTTGCCGAATCACCTGCACGTCCGTTGGGCGTTGGCGGCCGCAAGTTGCGGCAAACACGTGTTATGCGAGAAGCCGTTGGCAATGAACGCGGAAGAGGCAATGCTTCTCAAAGCAGTAAAAGAAACTGTTTTGATAAGCGAAGCTTTTATGGTGCGCCAGCAACCTAGGTGGATCAGGCTAAGGGAAATACTAACATCCGAGCGCTATGGCAAGCCGAAAGTTATTCATTCGATGCTCTCGTTCTTCATGAATAATCCGGATGATTTTCGTAATGTCCCGGCTTTCGGAGGCGGTGCGCTTTACGATCTCGGGTGCTATACGGTCATGGCATCGCGATTCGTATTCGGCCAGGAGCCCACCCGGGTTTTTGCCACGTCGGAAAAGGATGCGAAGCATGGTGTCGACACGATATCGTCCGCGATCCTTGATTTCGGAGGCGGCAGGCACGCGATCTTCACCGTGTCCACGGATATGGCTTCTTCCCAAACACTACAAGTCGTTTGCGAGAAGGGATTCATCGATTTGCCGAAAGCCTATGTTCCATTCCGCGACAAGTCGGCGACCATCGAAATCGACACCAGCGTGAGCCATGATCTTTCTGAGCTTTCGACGATCGTGTTCGGACAGTTGGATCAGTATGAATGCGAAGTGACGAATTTCTCGATGGCGGTCAAGGGAATATGTTCGCCAAGCTACGGTCTGGATGATGCGATCTCGAACGCAAAAGTCATGGATGCCGTTTTTGCATCCATGGTGTCGCAGCGCTGGGTTGCGGTGTAAGACAAGGTTCGCAGTATCCGTCGGGTTTGGGGGCGTTAAACGCATTTCATTACACACAACTCGAATTGCATAGTTTGGCCGTATGATTTCTCGCGCTGATTTTTCTGTCACCCCACGCAAGCAGGAACACACCTTGCTTGCGAATCGTCCTTTTTGCGAGGAAATGGCGATGGCGACGTGGGCGATGGAAGAATTTGCCGGTGCGAAGCTCGGCGACGGGCGTTTGAACGATCGGCTGAT
>NZ_JAGOIT010000063.1:14788-20616 GCF_017995515.1 Propionivibrio sp. | reverse complement strand
TCCGAGCGCCTGATTCCGTTCGATATCATTCCGCGCATCATCCCGGCCAGCGAGTGGGAGTTTCTTTCGCGCGGGCTGCGTCAGCGGGTCCAGGCCTTGAACGCCTTTGTCCGCGACATCTATCACGCGCAGGACATCCTCCGTGCCGGCATCATTCCGGAGGAGCAGATCCTGTGCAACGCGCAGTACCGGCCCGAAATGCAGGGGGTGCGCGTCGCCAACGACATTTATGCCCACATCGCCGGAATCGACATCGTCCGCGCCGGTGCAGGCGAGTTCTATGTGCTCGAGGACAATCTGCGCGTGCCGTCCGGCGTGTCCTACATGCTGGAAGACCGGCGGATGATGATGCGGCTGTTCCCCGAGCTGTTCGCCAGCAACAAGATCGCGCCGGTCGAACACTATCCTGATCTGCTGCTCGATACGCTGCGCAGCGTCGCGCCGGTCGGGGTCAATGACCCGACGGTCGTCGTACTAACCCCTGGCGCCTACAACAGCGCCTATTTTGAACACGCCTTCCTAGCGCAGCAAATGGGCGTCGAACTCGTCGAGGGCAAGGACCTGTTCGTCGAGGATGACCAGGTCTTCATGCGCACAACGCAAGGCCCGAAACGCGTGGACGTCATCTATCGCCGCGTCGACGACGACTTCCTCGACCCGCTCGCCTTCCGGCCGCATTCCCAGCTCGGCGTTCCGGGGCTCCTGTCGGCCTACCGTGCCGGCCGGGTCACGCTGTCGAACGCGATCGGAACGGGGGTTGCCGACGACAAGTCGATCTACCCCTACGTTCCCGACATGATCCGCTTCTACCTGGGCGAAGAGCCGGTGCTGAACAACGTGCCGACCTGGCAGTGCCGAAAACCCGAGGATCTCGCTCATGTCCTCGCGCACTTGCCGGAACTGGTGGTCAAGGAAGTGCACGGTGCGGGCGGCTACGGCATGCTGGTCGGTCCGGCGGCAACGCGGACCGAAGTCGAAGCCTTCCGCGCCCGCCTGATCGCCACCCCGGAGCGCTATATCGCCCAGCCAACGCTGGCGCTTTCCAACTGCCCGACCTTTGTCGACGCGGGGATCGCGCCGCGCCATTTGGACTTGCGGCCGTTCATCCTTTCCGGCCGTGAAATCCGCTTCGTCCCTGGCGGCTTGACTCGGGTCGCGCTGAAGGAAGGTTCGCTGGTCGTCAACTCGTCGCAGGGCGGCGGCACCAAAGACACCTGGGTTCTGGAGGAATAAACATGCTCAGTCGGACCGCCGATCACCTTTACTGGATGGCGCGCTACATGGAGCGCGCCGAGAATCTCGCGCGCATGCTCGACACGACGCACCGAACCTCGCTGCTGCCGCAGGCCGGCGACGAAACCACGACCAACTGGGGGCGGCTGTTGCGCATCATGGACATCGAGCGCCAGTACCAGGCGAAAAACACGTCGATCACCGCGGAAGCGGTGCTTGAGTTGATGATCTTCGACCCGGACAACCCGTCGAGCATCATGAACTGCCTGCGGGCCATGCGGGAAAACGCGCACGCCGTGCGCGGCACGCTGACCTCGGAAATGTGGGAGACCAGCAACGCGACTTGGCTGGCCGTACGCGAAGACGCCCGCGATGGCATCCACGAACGCGGCATCGGCGAATTCTGCGAGTGGGTGAAGTACCGCTCGCACCTCTGGCGCGGCGTCACGCAAGGCACGATGCTCAACGACGACGCCTTGCGCTTCATCCGCCTCGGCACCTTCATCGAACGCGCCGACAACACGGCGCGCATCCTGCACTCGAAGTTTCTGTCACTGCCAGGCGACGTGTCGATCGAATCACCGGCGATCGATTACTACCCGTGGAGCGCGATGTTGCACTCGGTATCGGCCTTCGAAGTCTATCGCAAGGTCTACAGCGACCTGATCACGCCGCAGCGCGTTGCGGAACTCTTGATCCTCAACCCGGACATGCCGCGTTCGCTGGTGCATTGCCTGTCAGCCGTCCAGGAGAATCTCCGCGCCGTCGCCAACAGCCGCTCGCGCGAAGCCGAGCGAATTGCCGGCGAGTTCGAGGCCGAGCTCCGCTTCGGCCGCATCGGCGAGCTCGTCAATCGCGGACTGAACACCTGGCTGGACGAATTTCTTCAACGGCTTTTCCGCCTGGGCTCGCGCATCGCCGACGATTTCCTGATCCCGGTCAATAACTAACCCGACGGCGGAGACGATCATGCGCCTGCACATCCGACACCTGACAACCTACCGCTACGACGATCCCGTTGCCTACAGCATCCAGCAACTCCGACTGACACCGCGCCAGGATCTGAATCAGCGAACCCTGCGCTGGCATCTGCAAACGCCGGGGCACCCCCGCTCCCAAGCCGACGCGCATGGAAACACGGTCCATACGCTAGTCATGACGCAGTCGCATCAGGAGATTTCACTTCTCGTCGAAGGCGAAGTGGAAACGCGCGACGCCGCGACACTGCTGCCACGCGGCAGCGGCCTGTCCCCGCTGGCCTATCTGGCGCCATCGCCGCTGACCACGCCGAACGCGCGGATCGAACAGCTGGCAGCCGATCACCTCGCCCGCGGAGTAGATCGCGATGCCCTGCTCGCACTGATGGTGGGCGTCAACGTCGCCATCCAATACCGGCCCGGCGTCACCGACGTGACGCACGCAGCCGCCGAAGCGCTCGACCTCGGACAAGGCGTCTGCCAGGACCAGGCCCACCTGTTCCTCGCATGCTGCCGCGCCCGCTCGGTACCGGCGCGTTACGTCAGCGGCTACCTCTACACGGACGGCAACCACGCGGCGAGTCACGCCTGGGTCGATGTCTGGCTGCGCGACGAAGAGGCGTGGCTGAGTTGCGACGTCACGCACGCGGGCTTTGCCGACGGGCGCTTGTGCCGCCTAGCCGTCGGCCGCGACTACCTCGACGCCGGCCCGGTCCGTGGCATGCGCAACGGCGGCAGTGGCGAACAGCTGAGTGTGAACGTGCTGGTGACGGACACCCCCGAGGCCATGCACGCCATGCAACAGCAATAGCACCGGCTGAAACCGGCACGCGCATCCTCAACTTTCCAGCCCCCGAGACATCCAATGACCTACTGCATAGGCATGCTGCTCGACGAAGGTGTCGTCCTTCTCGCCGATTCACGCACCAACGCCGGTGTCGACCAGATCAGTACCTTTCGCAAAATGACGATCTTCGAGAAGGCCGGCGAGCGCGCCATCGTGCTCTTGAGTTCCGGCAACCTGGCGATCACACAGTCGCTCATCTCGATGTTGCAGGAGTCCATCCGCGCCAACGGCGAGCGACCGTCGTTGATGAACGTCCCCAATCTCTTCGAGGCCGCCCGCCACGTCGGCGACGCCCTGCGCGAGGTGTTCCTGCGCGACGCCGATGCGCTGAAAGCCTTCAGCATCGAATTCAGTGCCGGCTTCATTCTTGGCGGCCAGATTGCCGGCGAACCGCCGCGCCTCTTCAACATCTACGCGGCCGGAAACTTCATCGAGGCGACAGCCGAGACGCCCTACTTCCAGATCGGCGAATCGAAGTACGGCAAGCCGATCATCGACCGCGTGCTCAAGCGAATCTCGTCGATCTCGCACGCCGTCAAGTGTGCGCTGATTTCCATGGACTCGACCCTGCGCTCCAACCTCTCGGTCGGCCTGCCGCTCGACCTGGCAACGATACGCACGGACGGCCTGCGCATCGATTCCCATCGCTCCATTGACAGCAGCGACACCTACTTTCAGATGATCCATACCCGCTGGGGCGAATCGTTGCTACACGCGTTCGAGGCCCTGCCCGACCCCGAGATTCTTCTTTCGGGGAAAACTCCGGGCTGACGCCCTCTTACGCATACGCCGGCGCAACCCCCGCTCGTTCATCGGCCTACGGCACTTATCCAGTTTTTATCCACAGGTTTGCGTACGGGTTCTGTGGAAACAGCGAAGTCTGCGCGCCATCACTTTAGAAATTGAATAATTTTTCATAACCGTAATGGAATAAACGTTTTACTTTTTATAAATATAAGCCACTCCTAGAATCCCCCTACACCAACTAATCAAGTATTCGGGCAAGGAGATCGGGCATAGACACCGATCCACCAAGTGACCACGAATGCACTCCATGCCGAGACGACGCCGAAAGGCTGACAGATTTCTTTTTGTTAATGTCAGGAGCTGGAAATGTTGGAAAAGACCGTAAGCAACAAGGGCGAACTCGATGCGCTGATGGCGCGCGTCAAGAAGGCACAGGCCGAATACGCGCTGTTCTCCCAGGAGCAGGTGGACCGCATCTTCCGCAGCGCGGCGCTGGCCGCGGCGGACGCCCGCATTCCGCTGGCGCGCATGGCGGTCGCCGAGACCGGCATGGGGATTCTCGAAGACAAGGTGATCAAGAATCACTTTGCCTCCGAGTACATCTACAACAAGTACAAGGACGAGCCGACGTGCGGCGTGCTGTCGGAAGACGACAACTTCGGCACGATCACCATCGCCGAGCCGATCGGCATCCTGTGCGGCATCGTGCCGACGACCAACCCGACCTCGACCGCGATCTTCAAGGCGCTGATCGCGCTGAAGACGCGCAACGGCATCGTCTTCTCGCCGCATCCGCGCGCGAAGAAGGCCACCTGTCATGCGGCGAAGCTGGTGCTCGACGCCGCCGTCGCCGCCGGCGCGCCGCGCGACATCATCGGCTGGATCGATGAGCCGACGGTCGAGCTGTCGACCGAACTCATGCACCACCCGGACATCAACCTGATCCTCGCCACCGGCGGCCCCGGCATGGTGCGCGCCGCCTACTCGTCGGGCAAACCGGCGATCGGCGTCGGTGCCGGCAACACGCCGGCGGTGATCGACGAGACGGCCGACATCAAGCGCGCCGTCGCCTCGATCCTGATGTCGAAGACCTTCGACAACGGCGTCATCTGTGCTTCCGAGCAGTCGGTAATCGTCGTCGATGCCATCTACGACACGGTGCGCGAGCGCTTCGGCAAGCACGGCGGCTTCATCCTGAACAAGAAGGAAACCGAGGCCGTGCGCAAGGTGCTGATGAAGAACGGCGCGCTGAACTCGGCCATCGTCGGCCAGTCGGCGCTCGCCATCGCCGAGATGGCCGGCGTCAAGGTGCCGCCGTTCACCAAGGTGCTGGTCGGCGAGATTTCCGACACGACCACGGCTGAGCCGTTCGCGCACGAGAAGCTTTCACCGACGCTGGCCATGTATCGCGCCAAGGATTTCAAGGACGCCTGCGACATCGCCTCGGCGCTCGTCGCGATGGGCGGCATCGGCCACACGTCCGCGCTGTACACCGACCAGGATTCGCAAGGCGAACGCATTTCCTACTTCGGCGCGCGCATGAAGACGGCACGCATCCTGATCAACTCGCCCTCCTCGCACGGCGGCATCGGCGACCTCTACAACTTCAGCCTCGCGCCTTCGCTAACGCTGGGCTGCGGCTCCTGGGGCGGCAACTCGATCTCCGAGAACGTCGGCCCGAAGCATCTGATCAACAAGAAAGTCGTCGCCAAGAGGGCCGAGAACATGCTGTGGCACAAGCTCCCGAAATCGATCTACTTCCGCCGTGGCTGCCTGCCGATCGCGCTCGAAGACCTCGCCGGCAAGAAACGTTGCTTGATCGTCACCGACCGCTACCTCTTCGAGAACGGCTACGTCGACGGGACGGTGGCGCTGCTCAAGAAGCAGAACATCGAGGTCGAATGCTTCTACGAAGTCGCCGCCGACCCGACGCTCGCCGTCGTGCGCAAGGGACTGGCGCTGGCCAACGCCTTCCAGCCGGACGTCATTCTCGCGCTCGGCGGCGGCTCGCCGATGGATGCGGC
>NZ_JAGOIT010000063.1:13549-14688 GCF_017995515.1 Propionivibrio sp. | reverse complement strand
ATCCGCTACAACTCGGTCGACATCCCGACCAAGCAGACCGCGTTCAGCCAGTACGACCGGCCGCTCGGCGTCGTCCGCTACTCGCAGATCGCCAAACACCTCGGCCTGGAAGCCAAGACCAACCACGAGCGCGTCGAAAAGCTCGTCGAATGGGTCGATGAACTCAAGCGCCAGATCGACATCCCCGACTCGATCCAGGCCGCCGGCGTCAACGAAGCCGCCTTCCTCGCCGCCGTCGACCGCCTCGCCGAAGCCTCCTTCGACGACCAATGCACCGGCACCAACCCGCGCTTCCCGCTGATCAGCGAACTCCGTCAACTGCTGCTCGACAGCTACTACGGGCGCGCTTACACCGAGGCGTACTTGCGTGAGGCAAAGCAGGACGAGGCCGCGGAGAAGAAGGGGGCCTGATCCCCGGAAAGACGCCCTGCCCGAAAATTGGGCAGGGTGTGTTTTCCCTGACCGTTCATCGACCTACGCCGCTTTTCCAGTTCTTATCCACAGATTTGTGTACTGATTTTGTGGACTTCCCCAACGCGCCGAACGGCGGCGGCACCGCACGTTTCGCCTGCAAGCCTTGAGCCGCCGAGCTTTGCGTGCGGCCGACTGCGGCGACGAAAACCGCGCCATCAGAACACGGTTTGACCGGCGCAACGCCGCCGAGGATACTGCGCGGTTTTTCGCAGCACTTTCTGGCTTGAAACACATGCACACGACCAAGAAGACGTCAATCGACAACAACACAGGGGAAAACACATGAACGAGGAAGCACCGACACAAAACAACGGCAACCTGCGACGAAAGTTGCGTACGCGGCACCTGACGATGATCGCCATCGGCGGTTCGATCGGCACCGGGCTGTTCGTCGCTTCCGGCGCCTCGGTCTCGCAGGCTGGTCCCGGCGGCGCGCTGGCGGCGTATGCGCTGATCGGCCTGATGGTCTACTTCCTGATGACCAGCCTCGGCGAAATGGCCGCCTACATGCCGGTCGCCGGCTCGTTCTCGACCTACGGCGCGCGCTTCGTCGATCCGGCGTTCGGCTTCGCCATCGGCTGGAACTACTGGTACAACTGGGCGGTGACGATCGCCGTCGAACTCGCCGCGGCAAGCATCGTGATGAAATTCTGGCTGCCCGACGT
>NZ_JAGOIT010000063.1:0-13449 GCF_017995515.1 Propionivibrio sp. | reverse complement strand
GCGCGCGCTTCGTCGATCCGGCGTTCGGCTTCGCCATCGGCTGGAACTACTGGTACAACTGGGCGGTGACGATCGCCGTCGAACTCGCCGCGGCAAGCATCGTGATGAAATTCTGGCTGCCCGACGTACCCGGCGTCGTCTGGTCCGGCGTCTTCCTGGCGCTGATGTTCGCGCTCAACGCGATCTCGGTCAAAGGGTTCGGCGAGAGCGAGTACTGGTTCGCGCTGATCAAGGTCGTCACCGTGATCGTCTTCATCATCACCGGCGTGTACATGATCTTCGGCCTGATGCACGGCCAGGAGGCGGTGGGTCTGACCAACTTCACCAGCGGCGACGCGCCTTTCGTCGGTGGACTGCCGGCAATGATCGGAGTGGCCATGATCGCCGGTTTCTCGTTCCAGGGCACCGAACTGATCGGCATCGCCGCTGGCGAGTCGGAAAACCCGTCGACCAGCATCCCGCGCGCCGTCAAGCAGGTGTTCTGGCGCATCCTGCTGTTCTACGTGTTCGCCATCCTGGTCATCGGCCTGCTGATCCCCTATACCGATCCGAACCTGCTCAAGGGCCAGGTCACCGACATTGGCGTCAGCCCGTTCACCCTCGTCTTCCAGAACGCCGGCATCGCCTTCGCCGCCAGCGTGATGAACGCCGTCATCCTGACCGCCGTGCTCTCGGCCGGCAACTCCGGCATGTACGCCTCGACGCGCATGCTCTATGCGCTGGCCTGCGAGGGCAAGGCGCCGAAACTGTTCGCCCGCCTGTCGGCCAATGGCGTGCCACTGAACGCGCTCTACGCGACGACGCTGGTCGGCGCGCTGTGCTTCTTCACCTCGATCTTCGGCGACCAGACGGTCTACCTCTGGCTGCTCAACACCTCGGGCATGACCGGCTTCATCGCTTGGCTCGGCATCGCCATCTGCCACTACCGCTTCCGCAAGGCCTACGTCGCGCAGGGCCGTTCGCTCGCCGCACTGCCCTACCGCGCGACGCTGTTCCCGCTCGGGCCGCTGTTCGCCTTCGCACTCTGCCTGGCGATCACGCTCGGACAGAACTACCAGGCGTTCATGGCCGACGCGATCGACTGGTCGAGCGTCGCCGCGACCTACATCGGTATTCCGCTGTTCTTCGTCATCTGGTTCGGCTACCGCCTGAAGAACGGCACGCGCTTGCTCGCCTACGATGAAATCGACCTCGACAGCGATACCGGACGCACGACCACCGTCATCGACGACGAAGACGACTTCGACGAGGACAGCGGCCTCGTTCCGCAACCCGCGGAGTAAGTCGCCGCATCGCATGTCGTCGACAAAGCCAGGCACGCGATGGGTTCGAACCCATGCGCACGGCGCTGACCATGCTCGGGATGGTGATCAGCGTCGGCTCGGTGGTGTTGATGATGGCGATCGGCCAGGGCGGGCAGTTTGCCGTGGCGCAGACGATCAGCACGATGGGCAGCAATCTCTACGTGATCAACGTCGCACCGGTGCATCAGGGGACGCAACAGATCATCTCTGGCGCGAAGGACTGGAACGCGACGGTCGTCGGCACGACTCCGGCCTGCATCGCCGCGCGCGCAGTGGTTCCTCAAGGACGGCCAGAACTTCAGCGACGCCGACGTGCGCTCGGCGACGCGGGTCGCGCTGATCGGCCAGACGACCGCCGAAAACCTCTTCGAGGCCGACGAGAACCCAGTCGGCAAGACGATCCGCATCCGCCAGACGCCCTTCACGATCATCGGAACGCTCGCGCCCAAGGGGCAGAATCTCGACGGCCGCGATCAGGACGACGACTTCTTCATCCGCAACCTCGCCGCCGCGGCCGATTCGGCAGCGAAACGACGCACGTCATGTCGCTGCTGCTCGGCGCCATCGCGTCCGTTTCGCTCGTCATCGGCGGCGCGTTGCTCGTCGATGCGCTGAGCGAGATGGTCATCGTCATATCGGGCGACGCCGTCCTCGTCGCCTTCGCCGTTGCCGCCGGAGTTGGCGTATTCTTCCGGATTTATCCGGCCCGGAAGGCCGCCGCGCTCGACCCGATCGAAGCCCTGCACCACCAATAACCCACTGATTATCAAACCTTTTGTTTTGCAAGGACAGGAAATGTCGATTTATTCGCTCGGAGAACTCTCTCCCAAAATCGATCCGGACAGCTGGATCGCCCCCAACGCCACCGTGATCGGCGAAGTCGAAATCGCCAAGGGCGCATCGATCTGGTGGAGTTGCACGCTGCGCGGCGACACGGATCTTCTCTCGGTCGGCGAAAACAGCAACATCCAGGACAACTCGGTGCTGCACACCGACCCGGGCATCCCGCTGGTCGTCGGCAAGAACGTTACCGTCGGCCACCGCGTCATCCTGCACGGCTGTACGGTCGGCGACAACAGCCTGATCGGCATGGGCTCGACGCTTCTCAACGGCGCCGTGATCGGCAAGAACTGCCTGATCGGCGCCAACACGCTGATCCCGGAAGGCAAGGTCATCCCCGACCGCTCGCTCGTCGTCGGTCTGCCCGGCCGCATCGTGCGCGAACTGACCGACGAGGAAGTCGCCAACCTGCAACTCAGCGCCGACCGCTACGTCGCCCAATGGCGACGCTACGTGCGCGAACTCGGGTCGCCGCTTTAACCAGCGCCATCGATCGCAGTGCGAGCCGCGCGTCGGATGATGCGCGGCCCGTTTTCTTTCAGCCTCGGCGCCCGCGACAGACCAGCTTGCGCAGCTCGACGGCCCACAACACGCTGCTGCTGATGACCACACTGAACAGCCATTCACCGACAGTCAGCGCCTCGGTGTGAAATGCCGTTTGCAGGAAGGGCACATGCACGACGGCGACCTGCGCCAGGCTGACGCCAACGATGGCCAGCCACAGCCAGCGGTTGTCGAACAGCCCGCAAAAGGCGCTGCGCGTGCGTGAACGCGCATTGAACGCGTTGAAGACCTGGAAAAAGACCAGCGTGGTAAAGGCCATCGTCTGCGCACGCGAGGCGTCGCCGGTGCCGCCGGGGATCAGGCCACCGGGCAGGATCCAGTCGGTGGCAGCCAGTGTTCCCACGCCCATGATCGCGCCGACGAAGTAGATGTCGCGCCACATCGGCCCGTCGATCACGTGGCTTGCCGGGTCACGCGGCGGGATGCGCATCACGTCGTGGTCGACCGGGTCGGCGCTCAACGCCAGCGCCGGCGCGGAATCGGTCAGCAGGTTCACCCACAGGATATGGACGGCCAGCATCGGAACGGTGATCGTCGAGCCGGACTCGCCCTGCAGGCCGATGACGCCGGCCAGCAACACGCCGAAAAACATGAAGAACACCTCGCCGGCGTTCGACGAGAGCAGGAAGCGCAGGCACTTCTGGATGTTGGCGAAGATCGTCCGGCCTTCTTCGACGGCGGCGACGATCGAGGCGAAGTTGTCGTCGGTCAGCACCATGTCCGCCGCCCCCTTGGAGACGTCGGTGCCGGTGATGCCCATGGCGATGCCGATGTCGGCCTTTTTCAGCGCCGGGGCGTCATTGACGCCGTCGCCGGTCATCGCGGCGATATAGCCTTCGTCCTGCAGGGCGGAGACGATGTGCAGCTTGTGCTCGGGCGCGACGCGGGCATACACCGAACAATTGCGTACGGCGTCGCGCAGCTGCGCGTCGTTCATCTTCTGCAACTCGGCGCCGGAGAGCGCGCGCGCGCCCTTCTCGATGATTCCCAGTTCGGCGGCGATGGCGGCGGCGGTGATCTGGTGGTCGCCGGTGATCATGATCGTACGCACGCCGGCGGCACGTGCCGCCTCAACCGCGATGGCGGCTTCCGGGCGCGGCGGGTCGATCATCCCGACGACGCCGAGAAACACCATTTCCTCCTCGTGCCGTTCGGTCAGGCCGTGTTCCAGCGCCGCGTGCGGCAGCAGGCGGTAGGCGACACCCAGCGTGCGCAACGCGTCGGCGGCCAGTGCGTCGATCGTCCCCGCCCATTCGCTGCGCCGCTGGTCGGTCAGCAAACGAGGCGTGTCGCCGACCTGCTCGTGCGTGCAGCAGCCGAGCAGCACGTCGGGCGCGCCCTTGGCGGCGATGCCGATGAAGCCCGCGTTCGTCGCGTCGCGGTGCGCGGTGCTCATCATCCTGCGTTCGGAGGTGAACGGCATCTCGCCGATGCGGATGAAGCGCTCGTCGAGATAGTCCCGGGTGATCCCGGCCTTGCGTGCGGCGACGATCAGCGCGGCTTCGGTCGGGTCGCCCTGGATCGTCCAGCGCTCGCCCGACTTGACCAGCCGCGCATTGTTGGCGAGTTCCGCCGAATAGAGCAGGCGTTCGACCGCGGCCTGCAGCGGCCCTGACTCCAGCGGTGCACCGCCATGCGTCAGGCCGCCCTCGGGCGCGTAACCGATGCCGGAAACGTCGACCGCGCCGTCGGGCACGACGACGCGGCGCACGGTCATCTCGTTGCGCGTCAACGTCCCGGTCTTGTCCGAGCAGATGACCGTCGTCGAACCGAGCGTTTCCACGGAACTCAGGCGGCGGACGATCACGTTGCGTTTGGCCATCCGCGCCATGCCCATCGACAGGGTGATCGTGTTGATCACCACCAGCCCGGCCGGCACCGCCGCGACCGCGAGGGCGACCGAGAACATCAGGATCGCCACGAAATGCTCCAGCGAGTATTCGCCCCGGTTGAGCCACGTCAGCGTCGCGCCCATGATCACGGCGAGCGTGATGACCAGCCGCCCGAGGAAATAGCCAACGTGGTCGAGCTCCTTCTGCAGCGGCGTGGGGACTTCCTGCGTCGTCTGCAGGCTGCCGGCGATGCGGCCGATCTCGCTGTTCGCACCGGTCGCCACGACGACGGCCGAGCCGCGCCCGGTGGTCACCGAGGTGCCGCTGAACACCATGTTTTCCTGATCGCCGATGCCGGCCTCCACGGAAATGACCTCCGGATTCTTCGACGCCGGCGAACTCTCGCCGGTCAGCGCGGCTTCGGCGACGCGCAGAACGATCGACTCGATGACCCGCGCATCGGCCGGCAGGGTGTCGCCTTCCTCGATCAGCAGGATGTCGCCCGGCACCACCTCGCGGGCGGGGATCTGGCACGGCTCGCCGTCGCGCAGGACGCGCGCCGTCGGCGCGGCCATCGCCTTGAGCGCTTCCACGGCCTCCTCGGCGTGGCGCTCCTGCAGATAGCCGAGCACCGAGTTGAAGATGACGATCGCGACGATGGTCAGCGTCTCGTACGGAACGCCGTGGGCGCCCTCGATCAGCCAGGCGGTCAGCGAGATGACCGTGGCGAACAGCAGCAGGATGATCAGCGGATCGGCAAACTGGCGAAGGAATTTCACCCACTCCGGCACCGGGCGCGGCGCCGGCAGTTCGTTCGGGCCGTGCAGATGCAACCGGGTCTTCGCTTCGGACGGGCTCAGGCCGCGCGCCCGGCGGGTTTCCAGCAGGTCAATCAGGTCATCAACGGGCAAACGGTAGGGCGGCAAGGATCGGCGAAGCTCACCACCGGCGAGCGCATTGGCATCCGGTTCGTCCGCGTTCATGGTGCTGCCTCCCTTCAGACCCGTTCAACGACACGTTCACAGGCTTCATTCAAGACCATGCGGCGCCGCACGCCAAGGTCAAACGGCGCCGGCCGACACGGTGGAGCAATGCAGCGCACACCAGAAACGCTCGCTGTCACCCAGGAAAGCAACGGGCCGCGCACCTTCCGATGCGCGGCCCGCGTTCTTCGCATGTTGCAGGACCCTACAGCGCGTCGCCCTCGAAGACGCCGACCTCCTTGTTCTTGCGGATGTTTTCCCAATGGAAGCAGCGGCCGTTCATCACGATGTAGACGCCCGGCTGCGTCAACTGCGCGGCGAGCACGGCGCCGCCGAGGTTGAACAGCGCGTCGCTGCCGGACACCGAGTACGGGACCATCGCGCCGGTGAATACGATCTTCTTGCCGGCCAGCGCCGGGTCGCCAGCTTTCACCGCCTGGCCGAGCACGGCGGCGGTTTCCGGCATGGTGTCGGTGCCGTGCGTGACGACGATCATCTTCTCGTGCGCCTTGCGGCAGGCGCCGAGCACGCGCTGGCGGTTTTCGTCCTGCATGTCGAGGCTGTCGACCATCTGGTTGATTTCCAGCTCGATCGGCACGCTGCTGCGCACCTGCTTGATGATGTCGGGCAGGTGCGTGTCCTTGAAGGTCAGCTGGCCGCGGATCGCGTCGTACTGTTTGTCGAAGGTGCCGCCGGTAATGATGATGCGCAAGGTCATGGGTCGCTCTCCAGGGGAAGGGGTCAGACCAGTTCGGGAATCGTGGTCAGCACGTAGCCGGCCTTGAGCAGGCCATCGCGAATCGCCTGTGCCGTCGCCACGGCGTCTGCGTTGTCGCCATGCACGCAGATGCTCTGCGGATTGACCGGAATGCGCTTGCCGTTGATCGAGATCAGCGCGCTTTCCTCGACCATGCGCATGACGTGCTGCAGGCTGGCCTCGGCGCCGTGAATCATCGCGCCCGGCTGGCTGCGCGGGACGAGGTTGCCGTCGTCCGTGTAGGCGCGGTCGGCGAAGATCTCCTCGACGATAGTCAGATTCAGCTCACGGCCGGCCAGAACGAGCTGCGAGGCGGACGGCGCCAGCAGCACGAGCGACGGATCGAGCTTCGCTACCGCGCGCGCGACGGCGTCGGCCACCTTGCGGTCGGCGCAGGCGATGTTGGAGAGCGCGCCGTGCGGCTTGACGTGCGTCACCCGTCCGCCCTGCGACCGCGCACACGCATCGAGCGCGCCGATCTGGTAGATGAGCATGGCTTCGAGTTCCACCAGCGGGATGTCCATGCGCCGGCGGCCGAAGCCCTGCAGGTCGGGGTAGCCCGGATGCGCACCGATGCTCACGCCGCACTCTTCCGCGAGTTTGGTGGTTTTGCACATCACCAGCGGATCGCCCGCGTGGTAGCCGCAGGCCACGTTCGCGGAGTTGACGATGCGCAGCATGGCGTCGTCGCTGCCCATGTCCCAGGCGCCAAAGCTCTCGCCCAGATCGGAATTCAGATTCAGTTTCTTGCTCATGTTTGCTCCACGGATTTAGTAGTCTTCGCCGCCCAGCCAGCCGTAGCCCATGTCGTCGGACATCGAGCACGGCGCCGGCAGGCCGAATTTGACGCCGGCGACCCAGTCGCTCCAGCGCTTCTCGCGCGCGACGAGCGCATCGCGCGCTTCACGCACGCTGACGGCGGCAAAGCGGATCGTGTCGCCCGGTTTGGCCTGCCCGAGACGCGGCAGGTCGGCGGAGATGACGGTCGCTATCTTCGGATAGCCGCCGACGGTCTGTGCGTCGGCGAGCAGGATGATCGGCTGTCCGTTGCCCGGCACCTGGATCGAGCCGGGCGTGACGCCGTCGGAGACAATGTCCGCAGCTGCTTTCGACACATGCGCGAGCGCCGTGCCTTCAAGTCGCACGCCCATGCGGTCGAGTTGCGTCGTCACCGTGTATCCGTTTTCGACGAAGGCCTTGGCCGACGCCGGGTCGAAGTGATCCTCCTGCGGGCCGAGCACGACGCGGATCGGGCCTTGATCGTGCGACCAGGGCTCGGCGCGGTACTCCTGGAACTTCGGGTCGCGGATCGGCTTGGCCGCGAGCCGGTTGCCCGTCGCCAGCGGCCGGCCGTCAACGCCGCCGATCAAGGCGCGCTGATAGGTCGACCGGCTGCCGAGCTGGATCGGCGTATCGATGCCGCCGCCCACCGCGAGGTAAGCCGTTCCGCCGGCGATGTAGCCGATTTCCAGCGTATCGTTCGCTTCCAGCGTGAAGCTCGTCCACGGCGGCACCTCGCGCGCCTGCCCAAACTCGCGCTTCAGGGTTGCCGTGATGTCGCCGGTCAGCACCATGCGGAAACGGCCATCGCGCGCGACGAGCGTCGGGCCGGCGCCGCGAATCTCGATGCAGGCACTGTTCGCCTCGTTACCGACCAGCGCGTTGGCGCAGCGCGCCAGCATCGGGTCGATCCAGCCGGAGACGGTGATCCCCATATGACGAAAACCAAGCCGGCCACGATCCTGGATGCTGTTGCCGATGCCGCCATCGATCACTTCAATCAGCGCTCGCATCACTTGCCCTCCTTGCCGACGAGCAGACTCTTGCGCTCGAATGCGCCACCGGCAACGGCGTTTTCCCTCTCGACGTACGTCGCGCGATCGATCGACTGCCAGCGCACGCGGTCGCCCGAAGCGAGCAACGACGGCGCTTCGACTTCCTTGGCCGAAAACATCGGGATCGGCGTGCGCCCGAGCAAGCGCCAGCCGCCCGGGCTCTCCCACGGATAGACCGAGCACATCGAACCGGCGACGGCCAGCGAGCGTGCCGGCACCACCTTGCGCGGCGAGGCGAGGCGCGACATTTCGAGTTCCTTTGGCAAACCGCCCATGTACGGGAAGCCGGGCATGAATCCGATCATGTAGACCTGAAAGGTCGCCTCGGTCATCAGCGCGATCACGGCGTCGCGGGTCATTCCCTTGGTTTCGCACAGATCGTTGAGATCGGGCGCGAAGTCGTCATCGAAGCAGACCGGGATCAGCCAGTGCCGGCCTTCCTGCGTCGCCGCGCCCGAGGATTCCGCCATCAGCGCAAGCGCCTCGCCGAGACGTTCGCCGTCGCAAGCGAGCGGGTTGTAATGGACGGTCAGCGAGCGAAAGGTCGGCACGACGTCGACGATCGCTGCCAGATCCTTGTTCGCGCCTTCCTTGCGAGCCGCGTCGAGCGCCGCCGCCAGCCCGAGCACGCGCGCGTGCAGCGCCGGGTCGATGCGCACGCCGAATTCGACGGTCCACGCCGTATCGCCGACGGGGAGCAACTGCAGCGCGGGGGCAACGTCCATGAGGGATTGTTCGTCAATAGCCATGCTTCAACCTGCCGAATACGGCGTTCGCCAGGCCGCAATGCAAAGAAAACATAATCAGAGCCAACAGAGGGTGAAAGGAGAGGTGACTGCGCAAACCCGAAAGAATGCCAACTCGCTTTGGGCGCGCTTCATCGAGAAAGCCGGGAGTCTACAGAGAGCACCCGGCTTTTTCCAGCGTTGCTTTGTGGCACAGCCGGCCCCGGCCGGGTCCGGCGGAGAGAGTCAGCGCGCGCGGTAAAGCAGCGTCGGATGCACTTCGCGCAAGAACTTCTGCATGCCCTTGCGGCTACGCAGGTTGAGGATCACCGGCGAGCGGGTGTTTGCCGCGATCTTGCCGCCTTCCGCCTCGTTGCGATAGACAATGACAACGACCGCGGCATCTTCCGGTCGCTGCAAGTCGATCAACTCGCAATCCGCGTCCGACAGGTCGATCTGGTACTCGATATCGAATGACTCCGGCTCGACGATCGAAAACAGCACGTTCGTGTCATCGAGCGATTGCAGCCAGAATATCGTCGCCTTGCCCTCCTCGTGGAAAAGCTTGAAGCGCTTGCACTGCTCGAAGCCCGCGATACCTTCAGGGAAGGTGATCAGGGTCTCCGGATCAATCTGAAAATTCTTCAAGCCAAGACGTTCGATATCGATATTCATCTCAAGACCCCGATAAAGTTGAGCACGCAAGTACGGCCGCCCCATTTAACCCGAATCGTATACGGCCTGCAACAAAGCAACGCGCATTTGTCATTCCGGGCGCACGCCGTGCCGCATACTTGAGTTTTACGTCCCGATTGCGCATAGTTCGCCCTTTTTTCGAGACCGGAACGCTGATGGCATCCTCCGCAGAACTCCGCATCACCCAGAAGATCGCCGAAGAAATCGGCAGCACCCTGCACCAGGTCGTCGCCGCTGTCGGCCTGCTCGACGAAGGCGCGACCGTGCCGTTCATCGCCCGCTACCGCAAGGAAGTCACCGGCGGGCTGGACGACACGCAGTTGCGCACGCTCGACGAGCGCCTGACCTACCTGCGCGAACTCGAAGAGCGCCGCGCCGCGATCCTCGCCTCGATCGACGAACAGGGAAAACTCACGCCGGACCTCGCCGCACAGATCAACGGCGCCGAAACCAAGCAGAGCCTCGAAGACCTCTACCTCCCGTACAAACCCAAGCGCCGCACCAAGGCGCAGATCGCCCGCGAAGCCGGCCTCGCGCCGCTCGCCGAAGCATTGCTCGCCGACCCGACGCTGAAACCCGAGGACGAAGCGGAGAACTTCATCAACGCCGACGGCGGCTTTGCCGACGCCAAGGCCGTGCTCGACGGCGCACGCCAGATCCTCATGGAGCAGTTCTCGGAAGACGCCGCGCTGCTCGGCAAGCTGCGCGAATATCTGGAGGAACACGGCGTCGTCAAATCGACCGTCGTCGAAGGCAAGGAAACCGAGGGCGCCAAATTCCGCGACTACTTCGACTACTCGGAGCCGGTCAGCGCTGTACCGTCGCACCGCGCGCTCGCTCTCTTCCGCGGGCGCAACGAAGGCGCGCTGCAAGTCGCACTGGTGCTGGATTCCGAACTCGATGAGGCCAACAAGCCGGTCGGCCACAACCCCTGCGAAGCGCGCATCGCCAAACATTTCGGCATCGCCGACCAGGGTCGTTCTGCCGACAAGTGGCTGGCCGACACCGTACGCTGGACGTGGCGCATCAAGGTCTTCATGCACCTCGAACTCGACCTGATGAACGCCCTGCGCGAGCGCGCCGAGGAAGAAGCGATCCGCGTCTTCGGCACCAACCTGCACGATCTGCTGCTCGCCGCGCCGGCCGGCCCGCGCGCGACGATGGGCGTCGACCCCGGCATCCGCACCGGCTGCAAGATCGCCGTCGTCGATGCCACCGGCAAGCTGCTCGACACCGCCACGGTGTATCCGCACGAACCGCGCCGCGACTGGGACGGCGCGCTGCACACGCTGGCCGTGCTGGCGAAGAAACACAACGTCGACCTCGTCAGCATCGGCAACGGCACCGCCTCGCGCGAGACCGACAAGCTCGCCGCCGACCTGATCCAGAGGGTGCCGGAACTGCATCTCACCAAGATCGTCGTCTCCGAAGCTGGCGCATCGGTCTATTCCGCCTCCGAATACGCCGCGCGCGAGTTCCCCGAACTCGACGTGAGCCTGCGCGGCGCCGTGTCGATCGCCCGCCGCCTGCAGGACCCGCTGGCCGAACTCGTCAAGATCGACCCGAAATCGATCGGCGTCGGCCAGTACCAGCACGACGTCAGCCAGACCAAACTGGCACGCGCGCTCGACGCCGTCGTCGAGGACTGCGTGAACGCCGTCGGCGTCGACGTCAACACCGCCTCGGCGCCGCTCCTGACCCGCGTCTCCGGCCTCAACAGCACGCTCGCCGCGAACATTGTTTCTTACCGCGACAAGAACGGCGCCTTCACCAACCGCAAGGCGCTGCTTGAAGTGCCGCGCATGGGCGCCAAGACCTTCGAGCAGGCCGCCGGCTTCCTGCGCATCAACGGCAGCGACAACCCGCTCGACGCCTCGGCGGTGCACCCGGAAGCCTACCCGCTGGTCGAGCGCATCCTGGCCGACATCAAGAAGGGCATCCGCGACGTGATCGGCGACTCGCGCCTCGTCAAATCGCTGCAACCGACGAAATACACCGACGATAAATTCGGCCTGCCGACCGTGCAGGACATCCTCAAGGAACTGGAAAAGCCCGGCCGCGACCCGCGCCCCGAGTTCAAGACCGCCGTGTTCAAGGACGGCGTCGAAGACGTCAAGGACCTGCGCCCCGGCATGCTGCTCGAAGGCGTCGTCACCAACGTCGCCAACTTCGGCGCCTTCGTCGACATCGGCGTGCATCAGGACGGCCTCGTCCACATCTCGGCGCTCTCCAACAAGTTCGTCAAGGATCCGCGTGAAGTCGTGAAAGCCGGCGACGTCGTGCGCGTCAAGGTGCTCGAAGTCGACCTGCCGCGCCAGCGTATCGCCCTCACCATGCGCCTCACCGACGACCCGGCACCGAACCAGAAGAGCGGCGGTGTGCCGATGAGCAACAAGGCGAAACAACAGCAACAACGCCAGCCGGAACCGGCCGGCGCCATGGCTGCGGCGTTCGCCAAGCTCAAGCGCTGATTCCGGCGTTGCCCCGGCTTATCCGGGGCATTCGGCTGCCACGTTCGCAGACATTGCCAGTACTTCCCGTTGCGCATGTATTCGCTATTCGCGAATAGCGAATGACGGAGTTACGCGATGCCTCGCCCAAGATCCAGCCGACAAGTTGCGCTACGACCTCAGGACCTGGTCGTCCTGTTTCGCCTGGCACTCGAACACGGCCCGGCACCGACCCACGCGGCTTTGGCTGCAGAACTCGCTGCAGAACTCGGCATGACCGCTTCCGAGGTTCACGGTGCGGTTGAACGCGCAATCGCCGCGCAACTGGCCCACGGCAATCGCTTACACATTCATCATTGAATTGATTTCGTGGTGCTCGTCTGAGACCGAGGCCGAAGGCCGAGGAGTTCAGCGCGGTAGAGCGGTTTTCGGGAAGCACGGTTGCGGCGCTGACGGAGACCGCTCTTGGGATAAGCGGTATCGAGGCGGAGCATGGCGAGAGTAATTTTGCGCAGCAGCGAGAGATTGCGTGCGGCGTCCTCTTTGCGCACCCGGCAGGCGTCTTCCCGGAAGGTCACGTCGAGGACCCAGTGCATCGACTCGACACTCCAGTGCGCGCGGATCGCTTTGAGTTCGTTGCCTTTGCCGGCGACGCCTTCCTGGCCGAGCGTGAGTCCCAGCGCGGTGGCGTAGGCGCTTACCAGATGCAATGGCGGGATCGCGCCGTCCTTCGAGCCGCACACCGTCTTGCCGTCGAGCGCAATGATGTCTTTCACGACGCCAACAAGGCCACCGATCCATTCGCGGAAGCATGATTCGAAGACGTCCGGATCCAGTACGCGGAAGACGTCGCCAAAGGTGTCATGCGAGGGTGTGCCCTGTGGAAGGTCGAGAAATCCTTTGAGCCAGTCCGCTTCGTCTTCACACCACTCGGCGACTTCGACCCAGTCATCCGCGCCACACAAGACCGCGCAGATCGCCATCACGAGGATCTCGCGCAAACCATTGCGCTTGGCTGGTCCGCGGCGCGGGTCTTCCAGGCGGGAAAAGATCGACAGCAGGGTCATTTTGACTCTCGCAAAATGCGAGAGTAGACGACATTTCTCAGGACGGTTGCTTCGATAGCCTGGTGCTCCCTCATGGCAATTCCGACTGCATGCAAATCTTCAGGGACGAGATCGCCTGCCGCCACCCCAACGACAACATCACCATGGTTCTCGATGGTGCTGGCTGGCACAAAAGTACGGAATTTCAGCTACCCGACAATCTGCGCTTGCTCTTCCTGCCACCGTATTCTCCAGAGCTGAACCCGCAAGAGCACCTCTGGGACGAGCTCCGAGAAAAGCATTTCCACAACCGCGTCTTCGACAGCATCGATGCCCTTGAAGATCAACTCGTCAGTGCGCTACGCAGCCTCGAGGACGCACCGGATCGCGTCCAGAGCATGACCGCCCGGGATTGGA
>NZ_JAGOIT010000062.1:16666-20745 GCF_017995515.1 Propionivibrio sp. | reverse complement strand
TCGATGCCGACACCGCAGTTGTTCTGTTCGCAGTAGAAATCCCACACCGCGCTCCACGGCATGCTCTTCTGCTCTTCCATGAGCGCCAGGCGCGTCGTGTAGTCGCCGGCCTTCTCCGCGTCGCGCAGCGCCTTGGTCGGGTCGAGCAGCGAACGCAGCAGCGCCTTCTTCATGTTGCGCGTGCCGATGACCCAGGCCGCGATCCGGTTGATCGAGGCGTCGAAGAAATCGAGGCCGATCAGCACGCGCTTTTCCAGCCCGTTGCGAATGATTTCATTGGCGATGGCTTGCGTTTCATCGTCGAGCGTCACCACGTGGTCGCTGTCCCAACGGACGGAGCGCGTCACGTGCAGCAGCACCTGATCGACGAAGGGCATGACGGCCGTGATCTTGTCGGAGACGATCTCGGTCGGGTGGAAGTGGCCGGCGTCGAGGCAGAGCGCGGTCTTGCGCGAGACGGCGTAGGCCATGTAGAACTCGTTGGAACCGACGGTGTAGCTCTCGGCGCCGATGCCGAACAGCTTGCCTTCGACGGCGACGACGTGGTGCTTGTTCGGTACGTCGGCGTTCATGATCTCGTCGAGCGCCGAGAGCAGGCGCTCGCGCGGCGCCGAGCGGTCGGCCGGCATGTCCTTCATGCCGTCCGGAACCCAGATGTTCATCGCGCAGGGCGTGCCGAGCTCCTCGCCGAAGTAGTCGGAGATGCGGCGGCAGGCGATGCAGTGGTCGATCCAGAACTGGCGGATGATCGGATCGGGATGCGCCAGCGTCATGCCGTCGACGAAGTTCGGGTGCGAGAAACAGCTCGGGTTGAAGTCCAGCCCGATGCCGAGCTTCTTCGCCCAGTCGACCCACGATTTGAAGTGCTTCGGCTCGATCTTGTCGCGCGCCACCTTCTCTTCGGTGTCGAGATAGATGGCGTGCAGGTTGAAGCGCTTGGCGCCGGGGATCAGCGCCATCGCCTGTTCGGCGTCCTGGCGCAGTTGGGCGGCCGTCTTGGCTTTGCCCGGATAGTTTCCGGTCGTCTGGATGCCGCCGCTCAGTGCGACATCGGGCATCTCGAAACCGGCGACGTCGTCGCCCTGCCAGCAGTGCATCGATACCGGAATGGCGGAAAGCGCCTTGAGGGCGGTGTCGGTATCAATGCCGGCGAGGGCGTAGCGCTTCTTGGCCTCGTCGTAGGCGGTGCGGGTCAGGTTGCTCATGGGGCGGCTCCTTCTGGTGTGGGGTAGTGAGTCTGTTGATCAGGCCGGACGCTGCTGGCCGAGTCCTTGAAAGCGGAGCCAGTGCTGCTCGATGCTTTCGGCGTGCTCGGTTCGGGGCTGCAGCGTTTGTCCGGAAAATTCCTTGCGAATCAGGGTGCGAATCGCTTTGCGATCGGCCAGGTGGCCGAGGGCGCGCAATTGGCAGGTGATGTTGCCGAGCGCGGAGGCTTCGATCGGCCCGGTGAAGACCGGCAGCCGGCAGAAATCGGCGCAAAGCTGGTTCAGAAAGTCATTTTTGCTGCCGCCGCCGACGATGTGGATGCGCTTGTACTGGCGGCCGGTGAGCGTGGTCAGCGCTTCGAGCGTCTGCCGGTAGAGGAAGGCGAGGCTCTCGAAGATGCAGCGCGCGAACTCGCCGGCGGTCTGGGGTTCGCCCTGGTTCGTTTCGCGGCAGTAGTCGGCGATAGCCTGCTTCATCGATGTCGGATTGAGGAAGCGGTCGTCGTTCGGGTTGATCAGGTAGGCGAAGGGCGTGCAGGTATCGGCCTGCGCGACGAGGTCGGCGAACGAATGCTCGGGGTAGGCGTCGCGCAGGCGCTGAATCAGCCACAGCCCCATGATGTTCTTGAGCACGCGGTAGGTGCCGTCGACGCCGCCTTCGTTGGTGAAGTTGGCGGCCAGCGCGCGTTCGTCACAATAGGGAACGTCACTCTCGATCCCCATCAGCGACCAGGTGCCTGAGCTGATGTAGACCGAGTCTTCGTCTTCCAGCGGCACGGCGAGCACGGCGGAGGCCGTGTCGTGTGTGGCCGGCGTGATGACCTTGACCCGGCCCCCGTTCGGGGAAACCCACTCGCCGATGACGGTGCCGGGCTGGGTCAGGGGCAAAAACCAGTGCAGCGGAATGCCGAGGCTGCGCAGCAGATCGATATCCCACGATTGGGTCTTGACCGAGATCAGCTGGCTCGTGCTGGCATTGGTCGTCTCGCACGACTGCGTGCCGCACAGGCGGTATTGCAGGTAGTCCGGCATCAAGAGTAGCGTGCGGGCGCGCGGCAGCCAGTCGGGATTCTCGCGCAGCAGCGCGACGAGCTGGTAGATCGTGTTGAACTGCAGGAAGGCGATGCCGGTGCGCTCGTAGAGCCTTTCGCGCGGGATCGTCTTGAAGACCTCGTCCATCACGCCATCGGTACGGTGATCGCGATAGGCAACCGGCTGGCCGAGCATCTTGCCGTCCGCGTCGAGCAGCACGAAATCGACCGCCCACGTGTCGACGCCGACGGAGGCGAGCTTGATGCCGCGATCGACGATCTTTTCGAGGCCGACGTTGATCTGCTCGACCAGGTCGTCGACGTCCCAGCAATCGTGGCCGTCGCGATTCACAAAGCCGTTGTCGAAGCGATGAACCTCCTCGATGCTGAGCGTCTCGCGCGCGGCGCCCAGGCAGGCGAGCAACACGCGTCCGCTTGAGGCACCCAGATCGACGGCAGCAACGAATGTGTCCATTTGGCAAGATTCAGAAGTGATTGCGATGGACGCATCTTCGATCGATTGCTGTTACACAACCTTACAAAAATTGCCACATAAGAGTCTTGTTTGGCGAAAAGACGCAACCGGCGTGATCGGCGGTTGTGATGGGAAAGTGCCGGCGCGGGCGGCGGGAAGCCTTGCAGGCGAGGCGATTGACAGCGTTACCGTGCGCGGGGATAGTCTTCGTCGTCGTATCCGAAGGTCTGAACAACAACCCCTCGAACAAGAAGAGAACGAAGAGAACGTATGGCAAACATCCTTATCGTCGACGATCAGGCCAACGTACGGACGGCCGTCCTGCAACTCCTGCTTTCGTGCAACCGTAGCGACCTGACGATCGATCAGGCGACCAATGGCAGCGATGCGTTGCGCAGGCTGCAGGCGAAGAAGTACGACCTGCTGATCAGCGATACCGAGATGCCCGGCATGAACGGCGCCGATCTCATGCACGCCGTGCGCGCCGACGAGAAGCTGAAGCAACTCCCGGCCATCCTCATGCTCGCCGTCGGCGCCGGGAAGCAGGACGTTCTGGACGCCGTCGCACTGGGAATCTCGGGCTTCATCATCAAACCCTTCCGGCCTGAGCAACTGCGGGCGCAGATCAAGAAGGTGATGGGATGGTAGATAGGAATGGAGACAGCGGTTTGATCGCGGCGCTTGCGTGGCAAGGCGGCCATTGGTTGAACCAACCGCAGGATTTTGTTGCTGACGATACCGGTCTTCACGTCGTCACCGATGCCGGCTCCGATTTCTGGCAGGAGACCTTCTACGGCTTCAAGCGCGATGCTGAGCAGTGTAGTCACCATCGGCCAATCCGACTGGGCCACCAACCCGTACGAAGGGAATCCGCAGGACTTACAGCCTACTGCGACAAGACATACGACAACAATTGCGTAATGGACCGCGACCCTTAGCAGTTTTTTCATGGGCGATGTCCTATTTGATCTTGGTGTTCTGGCCCTCATCAAGCAATGGCTCAAAGCCCCGGTCATTGGTGAAGACGACAATGGAGTGAAGAAGACCGTAGGCGGCGGCAAGGCCAATCGCCGGGGAACGCCGCAAGGCGGAGTCATTTCCCCGCTACTGGTCAACTGCTACCTGCATATTCTCGACCGGCTATGGCAACGGCGGCATTTGAAAGGAAAGCTGCAAGCACATATTGTGCGTTACGCAGATGACTTTGTCGTCCTGTGCCGAAAAGATGTCGAGGCACCGCTGAAGGTGGTGCGCCGCGTGCTGGAACGACTGGACCTCAGTCTCAACGAGGCTAAGACCCGTATCGTGGATGCTACCCAAGCCAGCTTCAACTTCCTCGGGTTTGCGATTCAGATGAGTCGGGGGGGG
>NZ_JAGOIT010000062.1:0-16566 GCF_017995515.1 Propionivibrio sp. | reverse complement strand
CCTTTGTCGTGCGATAAAAATGCCAAGTGCTATTGAGAGTCAGGCCTTCTATTGCTGAATGACGCGCCTATAGATATGGCTTATGGCGTATATGTATTGTTTGCATTCTGGTGGAAGACAAATTCCAGCCGTCCACAAACGACGAATCCAGAGGCCGGGATTCGGACTCTGGATTCGCGGGCCTTGATCTGACTGAAAATCAGCGTGCGTTACCCGGCTCCGGCAGCACAATATTGACTTCAAGTACTTCGTAGTTGCCTTGCTTTTCAAGCGAGACCTTGATGTCGTCCGGGTTGACCGAGACGTACTTGGAGATCACGGCGATCAGTTCCTTTTGCAGGTCGGGCAGGAAATCCTGTTTGCTGGTCTGGCCGCTACGTTCGTGAGCGATGATCAGTTGCAGGCGCTCCTTGGCGACCGCGGCCGTCTTCGGTTTGTTACCGAAAATAAGAGAGAGCAGGGACATGCTTATTTGCCTCCGAACAGTCGCTTGAAGAGGCCGGGTTTTTCGTAGTCGACGAAGCGCAGCGGCTTGTCGTCGCCGAGGAAGCGGTCGACGATGTCGAGGTAGGCGTCGGCGACGTCACTGTCCTTCAGGTGGATCGCCGGCGTGCCTTGGTTCGACGACTGCAGCACCGATTCCGATTCCGGCACGACGCCGATGATCTTGACGCGCAGGATTTCGTGGATGTCCTTGTAGGAGAGCATTTCGCCTTCCTCGACGCGCTTCGGCGAGTAGCGGGTGATCAGCAGATGCTCCTTGACCGGCTCCTCGCCCTTGATGGCGCGCCGCGACTTGGCCTGGATGATGCCGAGGATGCGGTCGGAGTCGCGCACCGAGGAGACTTCCGGGTTGGTGACGATGAGCGCCTCGTCGGCGAAGGTGAGCGCCATCACCGCGCCGTGCTCGATGCCGGCCGGTGAGTCGCAGACGACGTAGTCGAAGCCCATGTGTTCGAGCTCCTTCAGCACTTTCTCGACGCCTTCCTCGGTCAGCGCGTCCTTGTCGCGCGTCTGCGAGGCGGGCAGCACGAAGAGGTTGTCGTTGCCGCAGTGCTTGTCCTTGATCAGCGCCTGGGTCAGCGTCGCTTCGCCATTGACGACGTTGATCAGGTCGTAAACGACCCGCCGTTCGCAACCCATGATCAGATCGAGATTACGCAGACCGACGTCAAAGTCGATGACGGCCGTCTTGAAGCCGCGCAGGGCGAGGCCGGAGGAGAAGCTGGCGCTGGTGGTGGTCTTGCCCACGCCACCCTTGCCCGAGGTTACGACGACGATGCGAGTCACGAAGGTGCCTCCGAGTGAAAAAACGAAATTTTACCTGTGGATACAGAAAATGCCGAATGGCATTCGGTGAGCACTCAATTGGTCGACAGCGATTCGATCAGCAGACTGCTCGATGCGTCGTCTGCGCTGCCCGAGAGCCGGATCTGCACCGGTCGCCCGGCCAGTTTGTCCGGGATGCCCGACTCGAAGGTGCGATAGACGCCGCCGATCGAGACGAGTTCAGCCTCGAAGCGCGTCGTGAAAATGCGTGCCTCGGCCGAACCGCTGGCGCCGGCCAGCGCGCGGCCGCGCAAAGGCGCATAGATGTGGATGCTGCCATCGGCGATGACTTCGGCCCCGGCGTTGACGGCGGCGAGCACGACGAGGTCGCCGCCGCGTGCGTAGGCTTGCTGTCCGGAACGCAGCGGGCGGTCGATGACGAGCGTTGAGACGAAAGCGGGTGGTGCGGGCGGCGCTGGCGTGGGCTCCAGAACGAGCGTTTCCTGCACGGGAGCGAATTGGACCTCGGGCGTGGCCGCTGCCTGCGCCGGGGCTGCTGCCGGCTCGACTTCTTCCGCGCTGCGCGCGTTGCGCTTGAATGCGGCAAAGCTCGGCAGGCCGGCCACCGCAGCGCTCTGGCGCAGCTCCTCGCTGCCGTCGCGTACGCCGATGACGTTCAATCCGTGCTTCATGAACAACTGGCGCAGCGCCGTCCAATTGACGGCTTCGGCACCGTTCGCCGGATCGGAGAGGTCGATGCGGTCGAGTTCGAGCACGGCCGCCTCGCCGTCGAAAAAGGCGTCGTCGCCGAACAGTTCGCCGGCTGCCTTGGCCAGCGGGGCGGTCTGTAACGAGTGCAGCGTGACGCTGACGACCGGGAGCGTCGTTCCCTTGAACTCGACCAGTTGGGGTTTTTTGTTTGCGCGTGCCATGGCTTTGTCGCGAGGAGGGTGTGGATTCTTGAGGGAACGAAGTCTAGCCGACTCCGGTTCGTTTGGGATGGCTGGTGTGATCCTTGTTCAGAACCGACAAGGCGCGGCTTGAGTTTCAGAAGAGGGAAAATGCGGTCCGTTCTGCGGATTCTGTCTGGCCGAGATTCGGAGAATGATCGGGAAAAGCGGCGGGGCGTCGGTATTGCTGCAAGGCACTAGGAAAGGGACGAAAGGGACGCATCGTGCCCCGATCCGGATGGAAACTCAACGCGCAGCCGGCGTGGAAGTCGCTTCGCTGTCTTGCCAATACAACCACACGCGCGCATCGAACTCGAGCTGGTGGTACGCCGGCTCCATGTGGCAGCACAGCTTGTAGAACTCCTTGTCGTGCTCGCGGATGCGCAGGTGCGCCAGTTCATGGACGACGATCATGCGCAACAGGGCCTCGGGCATGTCACGGAAAACGGCGGCGATGCGGATCTCGTTCTTCGACTTGAGTTTGCCGCCCTGCACGCGCGAAACGCGGGTGTGCGTGCCGAGCGCCTGGGCGACCACCTGCAGGCGGTTGTCGTAGATTACCTTGGCGAGCGGCGGCGCGTTGCGCAGGCAGTCGTTGCGGATCGCCTGCACGTAGTCGTAGAGCGCCTTGTCGGTGCGTACGTCATGAACGCGCGGGTGGCGCTGGCGCAGCACGTCGCCGAGCCGTCCTGCATCGGCCAGCTGGCGCACCGGCTCGACGAGCGACGGCGGATAGCCGGCGAGGTAGGCGATGGTGTTGCTCGTGGGGGCCGGCACGGTGGTTCGGTTATTCGGGCAGCCGGTAAAGCTGGTCGCGGTAGAGCCAGGCGCCGAGCAGGGCGTGCGCCAGAGCGCGCTGTTCCATCGGCTGGCCGTCGACCGGCGTCGCGGCGGATTCGAGGCGCTTGTGCGCCGGGTCGTAAGTGCCGTGCGACGGCGCCTTGTCCGGGCGCAGGACGACGACCTTCCGGCCTTCCATCCACGCATAGTTCTGCTCGTACTGCATCATCGCCCGGCCGGGCAGGCCGTCCGGCTCCTGCGTCAGGTCGCGGCCGATCATCGGATGCCTGGCGTCGACGCCGATCAGCGACAGCAGCGTCGGCGGCAGGTCGATCTGGCTGGCGACGGTCTTCACGCGGCGCGGCTTGATGTCGGCGCCGAGGATCAGTCCGGGGATGTGGAAGCGTTCGATCGGCACCAGGCTGTCGCCGCGCACGCGGATGTCGTGGTCGGCGACGACGACGAATACCGTGTCCTTCCAGTAGTCGCTGGCGCCTGCCTTGGCGATGAACTGGCCGAGCGCGTAGTCGGTGTACTTCACCGCATTGTTGTCGGTGCCCTTGGGCTCCTCGTAGAGCTTGATGCGGCCATCCGGGAACTCGAACGGTGAGTGGTTCGAGGAGGTGAAGACGAGCGTGAAGGACGGTTTTCCTTCGGCGTGCTTTTCGAGCAGCCGCTCGTGCGTCTTGTTCAGCAGATCTTCGTCGGAGACGCCCCAGCTGCCCTTGAAGACCGGATTCTTGTAATCGTTCTGGTCGGTGACCTGCGAGAATCCGTTGGCCATGAAGAAGGCGCGCATGTTGTCGAAGTGCGACTCGCCGCCGTAGATGAACTCTGATTCGTAGCCTTGCTTGCCGAGGATCTGCGCCAGCGTGGAGAAGTTGCGCTGGGCCAGCGAGAGCTTGACGACGGCCTGCGCCGGGGTCGGCGGGAATCCGGTGACGACCGCTTCGATGCCGCGCACCGAGCGCGTACCGGTGGCGTAGAGCTGCTCGAACCACCAGCCTTGTTCCTTCAGCTTTTCGAGTTCCGGCGTCACGGGTACGCCGCCGAGCGATTCGACGAAGGTCGCGCCAAGGCTCTCTTCGAGGATGATCACCAGATTGAGCGGACGCTCGCGGCGTGCCGCTGCCTTCTGTTCGGTCAGCGTCGGAATCTCCTTGTCGCCGAGCAAGGGGCGCTTGTCTTGCAGAAGCTGGCGGCTGGCTTCGATCTGCTTGAGGATCTCGTCCTCCTTCATCGTCCCGTAGATTTCGCTCGAGCGCGCTTCGTGCTTCATGCCGTAGATCGCGTGCGTGACCGACCAGGCCGAGTTGAGGATCAGCGTGTTCACCATGGGGTCGCCGGTGAGCGCGAAAAGCGCGGGGTTGGCCGGACGGTGGTCAACGCTCGAGCGGATGGCGAACACGGCGACGAAGACGATCAGCGGCCAGGTGAGCCAGAGCTTGATGTTCGACCACGAGCGCTCGCGCTCGAGCCAGGGCCGCGTCAGCCGCGCCATGCCCCAAAAGGCGAAAGCGGTGAGCAGCGAGCCGGCGACGAGATGCAGGCGGAAGCCGTTCCACAGCATCGGGAAGACTTCGCCGGGGTACTTCAGGTACTCGACGAACAGCCGGTTCGGGCGTGCGTCGTACTCGTTGATGAAGGCCGGCGAGGAGACTTCAAGCAGGGCGAGCAGGGCGATCGAGAGGATGATCCAGAAGGCGCTGAGCCGGCGCCAGAAGCGCCAGGTCAGCCCCGTCGCCAGGACGGGCGCGAGAAGGATCAGGGGCAAGGCGAGCAGACTCAGCTGGATGATATCGACGCGGATGCCCTGCAGCAGCATTTCCGGCCAGATGCCGGTGGCGACGACACGCTTCGCCTGCCAGAGCATGAGTCCGATGCGCGACAGCGAGAGCATCGGCAGGCCGATGAGGAAGAGCATGGCCAGTGGCGCGTAGGCGCCAAACAGGCCGACTCTTGACCAGAGTCGGTCGGCGAAAGTGGAGGAGGGCGTCGTTTCGAACATCGATAGCTGCTCACAGTTGAAATTGGGCTGGGGCGGAGTTTAGGCGAAGATCTTTAATGCCAGCTTAAGAGATGGCGGCGACCAATTCGTTCTCAAGGCCAGGCGCGCGCACCCCAGATCATGCGCTTGGCGACGAAGTGGCGTAGCGGTGGCACGAGGTCGAGCGCAAGCAGGCCCAGTCCGCGTGCGGTGCGCAGTGGCGGCAGATCGTTAGAGAACAGGCGCACGATGCCGTCGGTGAAGGCCATGCTGCCGCGCCGGTCAAGCTGGCGGCCACGCGCGTAGGCAGCGAGTGCGGCCGCGTGGCCGGCGTCGGGCTGCCGTTCCAGGCCATCGAGCAGTGCTTCGGCGAGTTCCCACGCATCGCGCAAGCCGAGGTTGAAACCCTGGCCGGAAACCGGGTGCAGCGTCTGTGCCGCGTTGCCGATCCACACCTGGCGCGGTTGCGTGAGGTGTCGGCGCACGCGCAGGGCGAGCGGGTAGGCGGCGCGCGGCCCGGTGCGGACGAAGTCGAGGCGGGTGCCGAACTGCGCGCGCAAGGCGGCGAGGAAGCCAGCATCGTCGAGTGCGAGGATGCATTCGGCCTTCTCCGGCGGTACGGTGAATACCACCGAGTAATCGTCGCCGATGGGCAGCAACGCCAGCGGGCCGTCGGGCGTGAAGCGTTCCCAGGCACGGTTGCCGTGCGGCGCGGCCGGTCGGACTTCGGCGATCACGGCGTGCTGGCCGTAGTCGCTGACGCTGACGTCGGGGTCGTTCTGCGGCGTCCCTTCGCCATGGACGACGAGTCTGGCCGTGATCTGCCGTGTGACGTCGCCGCGGGTGACGGTGGCCAGGGCGCCGCTGTCGTTGGTGGTGATCGTCACAACCTGGCCCGGTTCCAGCCACTGCGCTGCCGGAATACGCGCGTCGAGCGCTGCAGCGAGGTCGCGGTAACGCATGACGTAGCCGAGCGCCGGTGTTCCGTAGTCGGCGGCTTCGATCATCGTGCGGCCGAAGCCGCCGCGCTGCGATACGTGGATGTCGCGGATCGGCGTGCCGGCCGATGCGTTCCACGCGTCCAGGCGTTCGAGCAGCTGCCGGCAACCGTGCGAGAGCGCCAGGCCGCGCGGGTCGTCGGCCCAGGCGCCGCGCGGTCGGCGGTCCAGCAAACGAACACGCTGGCCGCTGTCAGCGAGCGCCAGCGCGAGCGTCATGCCGACCGGGCCGGCGCCGAGGATGAGGATGTCGGTATCCAGAGATTCTGTAGCGGCCTTATCCACCTTATCCATCGTGGCGCATCACTTCTTCGATTTCGGCAATGGTCTTCGGCGCCGTGGTGTAGACGTTGCAGCCATCTTCGGTGACGAACACGTCGTCCTCGATGCGGATGCCGATGCCGTGGAGGTGCGGCGGGACCATCGGCGACGGGCGGATGTAGAGACCGGGTTCGACGGTCAGCGCCATGCCCGGTTCGAGCTTGATCCAGTCGTCACCGGTCTTGTAGTCGCCGGCGTCGTGCACGTCGAGCCCGAGCCAGTGGCCGGTGCGGTGCATGTAATAGGGCTTGTAGGCCTCGCTTTCGATGAGACCATCGACGCTGCCGGCGAGCAGCTTGAGGTCGATCATGCCTTGCACGAGCACGCGCACGGCGGCGTCGTGGTAGGCGGCGAACGGCGCGCCGGGTTTGATCGTGGCGATTGCCGCCAGTTGCGCGGCGAGCACGATCTCGTAGGCGTCGCGTTGTGCGCCGATGAAACGCCCGCCGACCGGGAAGGTGCGCGTGATGTCGGCGGCGTAGCCTTCCAGCTCGCAGCCGGCGTCGATCAGCACCAGCGCGTGTTCGGAGAGCAGTTTGTCGTTGTCGACGTAGTGCAGCACGCAGGCGTTGGCGCCGCCGGCGACGATCGGGTTGTACGAGTGGCCGCCGGCGCCGCGCCGGCGGAATTCGTGCGTGAGTTCGGCTTCGAGTTCGTATTCGGCCTGTCCGGCCCGGCAATGGCGCATGGCGCGCGCGTGGCCGGCCGAGGTGATGTCGGCGGCGCGGCGCATGAGATCGATTTCGTGCGCGTCCTTGACGAGGCGCATGCGGTCGAGCGGCTGGCGCAGATCGCGGATCTTGTCCGGCGCGTGCCTGCCGGCCCGGGTCTGGGTCCGCACCGTGTTGAGCGCGGCGACGATTTTTGCGTCCCATGCCGTATCGTGGCCGAGCGCGTACCAGAGCACCTTGTGGTCGGCGATCAGCTCGGGGAGCAGCGATTCGAAGGTGCTGAACGAATAGGTTTCGTCGAAACCAAACGCATCGCGCGCGGCGTCGGGGCCGTAGCGGAAGCCTTCCCAGACCTCGCGTTCCTCGTTCTTGTCGCGGCAGAAGAGGATGGACCTCTTCCGGCGGCCGCCGATCAGCACGATCACCGCTTCCGGCTCGGGGAAGCCGGAGAGGTACCAGAAGTAGCTGTCGAAGCGGTAGGGGTGGTGCGAGTCGCGGTTGCGCACGCGCTCCGGCGCGGTCGGGATGATGGCGACGCCGTCGCCGATGTGCTTGAGCAGCGCGGTGCGGCGTGTCGAGTAGGGTTCGTGTTTCATGGCTTTCTGCGGAGCTCCTGATCCAGTTCGGCGAGGCGTGCCGGCGTACCCACGTCGACCCAGCGGCCGTGATGGCGTTCCCCGGTGACGATACCTTTGGCGATGGCAGCGTCGAGCAGCGGGCGCATCTTCATCACCGCCCCAGCCGGCACCGTGGCGAAGAAGTCGGGCGAGAACACGCCCGTGCCGGCGTAGGTCAGCGTCGGGCCGAGGCCCGAGCTCGCGTAATGAACGACTTCGCCATCGAGACAAAAGTCGCCGCCCGCGTGCTGTGGCGGATTGGGAACAAAGACGAGATGCGCCCGCCGGCTGGTCAGTGCGAGCGCGCGCTTGAAGTCCCAGTCGCACCAGACGTCGCCGTTGACCACGAGAAAGGGCTCGTCGCCGAGCAGCGGCAGCGCGTTGGCGATGCCGCCGGCGGTTTCCAGCGCACCGGGCGGTTCCGGCGAATAGCGGATCGACAGGCCGAACTGTGCGCCGTCGCCCAGCGCATCGACGATCTGCTGGCCGAGGTGCGAGTGGTTGATGATGACGTCGCGAAAGCCGCAGGCGGCGAGGCGTTCGAGGTGCCAGACGATCAGCGGTTTGCCGCCGGCCATCAGCAGCGGCTTCGGCGTCGTGTCGGTGAGCGGGCGCATGCGTTCGCCGCGTCCGGCGGCGAGGATGAAGGCCTTCATCAGAAGGTCAAACCCGTCTCGACGGGCCGGCTTTCCAGTTGATCGAGCAGGCGAACCAGCGGCTTCAGTTCGAGATAGCGCTCGCACGTGCGCCGCAGGTAGGCCATCACGCGCGGCATGTCGTTCAGGTAGGCGTCCTTGCCGTCGCGGTAGCAGAGGCGGGCGAAGATGCCGAGCACCTTGATCTGCCGCTGCGCGCCCATCCACTCGTAGTCGCGGTAGAAGTCGTGGAAGTCGGCGTGAACCGGCAAGCCGGCCTTGCGCGCCATTTCCCAGTAGCGGATGACGAAATCGAGCTCGTCCTTCTCGTCCCACGTGATGTACGCGTCGCGGTAGAGCGAGACGAGGTCGTAGGTGATCGGGCCGTAGACGGCGTCCTGGAAGTCGATTACCCCCGGGTTGGCCGGGTAGCCGCCGTCCACAACCATCAGGTTGCGCGAGTGGTAGTCGCGATGGACGAAGACCTTCGGCTGCGCCAGGTTGTTGGCGAGGATCTTCTCGAAGACGGCGCGCAGGGTCGCGTCCTGCTTCTCGTCGAGCGCGATGCCGAGGTGGCGGGCGACGTACCAGTCGGGGAAGAGATTGAGCTCGCGCGTGAGCAGGGCGCGGTCGTACTCGGGCAGCACACCGGACCGGCTGGCGCGCTGGATGTCCACGAGCGCCGCGTTGGCGTCGCGGTAGAGCTTCGGCGCGGTGTCGGCGTTCAACACGCTGAGGTAGGTCGTGCTGCCGAGGTCGGAGAGCAGCAGGAAACCCTGCGACAGATCCTCGGCGAAAACTTCGGGCGCATGTACGCCGGCCTCGCGGAGCAGCGCCGCGACTTCCAGGAACGGGCGGCAGTCTTCAAGTTCGGGCGGCGCGTCCATGACGATGCGTGTGCTGCCGTCGGGCAGCGAGACGCGGAAGTAGCGGCGAAAGCTGGCGTCGGCCGATGCGGGCTCGAGCGAATACCCGTTTTTAAGTTCTTCTTCGGTGTGCGAGCGCACGAGATGACGGTCAAGCCAGTCGCGCAACAGGACGGTACGCGGCATGCCGCTTCTCCTTGGGCTTAGGTGTTAAAATGCGGCGATTTTACCACTGGCTCCAAGGGCTTCCACGCTGCGGCGGCCAGCCGGGTCGGCACCCATTTTTACTGAAGTTTCCGGATGAATCCTCCTGTACGGCGCAAACAGATTGCGCTGCTCTTCTGTTCTGGCCTGATGAGTGCGTGGATGGGCGGTTTGGTGCCCATCGCACAAGCGCAGTCGCTGACGCCGTTGCGCGTCGATCCGACCTTGCTCGGCTTGCCGCCGATCAAGCCGGCAGAGGCGCCGGCACCTGCTGTGCCTGTTCAGGGCGCGGCCGAGGTGACGCCGGTCGATGTGTCCAGCCCTGAAGCAGCGGTCGAGGCGGCGCCTGTAGAAGGAATCCGGAAAACGGAACCCGAAGCGGAGCCGGTAAAGCGGAAGAAGGCGGTCCGTCCAGAGGACAAGCGGCCCGTTCAAGCCGCGCCGGACAGGATTCCAGCGCGTGCGGTTGCGCCCTCTGGCGAAGCGAACGAATCGACGCCGCAGGAAGCTATCGCCTCGCCGACGCCCGCGCCGGTGCCGAAGGCCGTCGAGACACCCGTGGTCGTTCCGCCGCCACGGTCGGTACGCAGTGAGGACAGCGAGGGCAAGCTCGCGTCGGATGTCGAGCCTGGCACGCAGAGTGCGAAGCGCCCGGCCCCTCCCAAAGCGATTTCTGCCGCGGCGGCAGAAAATACCGCACTTGCGCCGGTTGAGAGGCCTGTTACCAGTGTGGCACCTCCCCCGCGCGGGCAAGTTTCATCGCTCGGTCCCTTGCGCGTCGATCCAGCATTGCTCGGGCAACCTCCGGTCGCTGCCACGCCGCCTGTTGCGCAGGGACGATCGGCCGCTACGCCGGCGGGCAGCGATGCGCCATCGCCAGCTGCGCCGTCCCGTTTGCCGGCGACATCGTTGGTCGTGGCGACGGTGGATGCCGACGAAGCATCCGATCCAACGCCCGCCCTGGCCCTGCGCGCGTCGAACGAGATGGTGCCGCCGCCGAAGGACAGCGATGTGCCGCGGCCGATATTCCTCAGCGCACAGCGCATGCAGGGCGAGGCCGATCGCGAGTTCGTCGCCGAAGGTGAAGCCGAGCTGCGCAAGATCGGTACGGTACTCAATGCCGATCGTATGACCTATTGGCCGATCGATGACGAAGTCGAAGGCGAAGGCAATGTGGTGCTCGAACAGGGGGAAGATCGCGTCAGCGGTCCGAAGATGCGCCTGAAGCTGGAGGAGCAGGTCGGCTTCTTCGAGCAACCCGAGTACCTGATCAAGCGCCCGCCGAAGATCGGCACCACGGCGGTGGGTGGAGCGACGGTGGCTGCTGTCGTCGATGGTCCAACGGGATTCGACGACTGGGATTCGGGCTTTGCCGCGCCGGGTCAGCTGCTCTCGAGCGAGGCCGAAAAGAGCGGTCGCGCGATGACCGAAGGTCGCGGCCAGGCCGACCGGATCGACTTCGAAGGCGAAAACCAGATTCGCCTGACGAACAGCACTTATACGACCTGTGAACCGGGCAACGACGACTGGTATGCGAAGACCGATAACCTCAAACTCGACTACGACCGAGAGGTTGGCGAGGGCAGCAACGGCGTTGTCTATTTCAAGGATGTGCCGATCTTCTATACCCCTTGGCTCTCGTTCTCGCTCAACAACGAACGCAAGTCGGGCGTCCTCGCGCCGTCGTTCGGTACCAGCAGCGACAACGGCTTCGAGTTTGACCTTCCCTACTACTGGAACATCGCCCCGAACATGGATGCGACCATCACGCCGCGCGTGATGAGCCGGCGCGGGGTCCAGCTGAACAACGAGTTCCGCTATCTGAACACCGCCTATGGCGGGTTGTACCAGGGCGAAGTCAATGCGGAAGTCCTCCCCGGCGACCGGTTGCGCGATGGCGATCAGCGGTACGGATTCTCGATCAAGCACAATCAGACCTTCGCCAACGGATTCGCAGCGCAGATCAACTACAACAAGGTCTCCGACGACGACTATTACACCGATTTGTCGAGCGAGATTGCGAGTACGTCGCAAACGCAGCTCTTGCAACAGGGCGTGCTTACCTACGGTGGCGGCGGCTGGTGGTCGGCGACGGCGAACGTTCAGCAGTATCAGACGCTGCAGCCCGACTCGGACAACCCGGTGGAGGCTCCCTACAAGCTCCTGCCGCAGCTGACGTTGAACGCGCGCAAGCCGGACTTCCATTCGACCGATATCGCCTTCCTGGGGCAATACACCCACTTCACCCGGGAAGACCAGTACGTCGGATCGACCTTCATCGACGGCCTGACTGCCGGTCGGACCGTGCTCTATCCGCAGTTGTCGCTGCCCTATGTGACGCCCGGCTGGTATGTGACGCCCAAGATCGGCGTGAATTATCGCCAGTACTCGATCTCTGGCCAGAATGCTTCGAGCTCGATGCCGGATTCGGTATCGGTGACGCTGCCGGTCTTCAGCATCGATTCCGGCATGACCTTCGAGCGGCCAAGCCACTGGTTCGGGCGTGACTACACGCAGACGCTCGAGCCACGACTCTATTACCTGAATGTCCCGTACAAGGACCAGAGCGATATCCCGCTCTTCGATACGAGCGTCGCCGACTTCAACTTTGCCCAGATCTTCTCCGAAAATCAGTTTACCGGTTGGGACCGGGTCAGCGATGCGAACCAGTTGACGGCGGCGGCGACGACACGCCTGATCGAGCCGGATACGGGTGCCGAGGTCGTGCGCGCGATGCTCGGGCAGCGCTTCTACTTCAAGCAGAGCCGAGTGGGACTCAACTCGACGGCGGAAGAGTCTAAGGACAATCGCTGGGAGAAATCCGACGTGCTCGCGGCATTCAGCGGCCAGGTCCTGCCCCGCGTCTATGGCGATCTCGCCTGGCAGTACAACCTGTCGGACAAAGAGGTCAAGCGTTACTCGATGGGGGCGCGTTATCAGCCGGCGCCTGGCAAGGTGCTGAACGCGGCGTACCGCTACAGCATCGACGCGAATTCGCCGGTCGACCAAGTCGACATTTCAGGACAATGGCCGATTTCCGGCCGTTGGCATGCGGTGGGGCGCTTCAACTATTCGTTCCAGGACGACGAGACCGATCAGGGCGGGCGTGTCATCGAGTCGATCGCAGGCCTCGAGTACAACGGCGGCTGTTGGGTCTTGCGCGGGGTGGTCAGGCGCGCCGCGCTGACCGAGGCGGATGCGTCGACCTCGTTCTTCGTCCAACTCGAACTCAGTGACTTCTCGCGCATCGGCTCGAATCCGTTGAGTTTGCTCAAGCGGAATATCCAGGGCTACAGCCCGATCAACCAGTCCATGGACAGTTCAGTCCTCGATGAATAACGGATACATCTCATGACGTCCTTGTTTCGCAAAGTCCTCGTAGTCTTCTGCCTGGTCGGCGCGTTCGGCGCCAAAGCCCAGAATCAGCCAGCGAATGAACCGCTGCCCGCCGACCGCATCGTTGCCGTCGTCAATGACGAGGTAATCACGCTGCATGAACTGCGCTCCCGCCTCGATTTCGCCGTTGCTCAGCTGCAAAAGCAAGGAACACCGCTGCCACCGCGCAGCGAACTCGAGCGGCAGATGCTTGATCGCTTGATCATGGACAAAGTCCAGCTGCAGCATGCGCGCGACAACGGAATGCGCATCGACGACTCACAGCTTGAGCAGGCGTTGCAGCGTATCGCCGCCAATAACAAGATGTCGCTCACCAGGTTCCGCGATGCGCTGCAGAAGGATGGCATCTCCTTCGTCAAGTTCCGCGAGGATATTCGCGAGGAAATGACCATCGCGCGCGTGCGCGAGCGTGAGGTGAATGACAAGATCGTCATTTCCGAAGGCGAGATAGATAATTATCTGAGCGGTGACTTGAAGGGCGGGGACGCAGGGGAAGAGTACGAAGTCGCGCACATTCTCCTCCGTGCGCCGGAATCCGCGAGTCCGGAGCAGATCCAGACGCTCAAAGCCAAGGCAGAACAGGTCTATGAGCGCGTAAAGAAGGGGGAGGACTTCTCGCAGCTGGCTGCGACGTATTCGGATGCGCCGGACGCGTTGAAAGGAGGAAACCTGGGTGCACGTCCGCTCAATCGCTTGCCAGCCCTGTTCGCCGACGTTGTCGTCAAGCTCCAGGATGGCGAGGTCGGTCCGCTGTTGCGCAGTCCGAACGGTTTCCACTTGGTCAAGCTGGTCGCCAAACGCGGTGGTGCGGCGCTGCCGCCTGTTGAACAGACGCACGTCCGCCATATCCTGATCAAGGTCAACGAGGTGGTTGCGGAGATAGAGGCCCGCCACAAACTGGAGGGACTCTACGACCGGATCAAACATGGCGAAGACTTTGCCGCCTTGGCCAAGCTCTACTCGCAGGATGGATCCGCGTCCAAGGGCGGCGACCTCGGCTGGATCTATCCCGGCGACACGGTGCCGGATTTCGAGCGCGCGATGAACGCGCTCAAGCCGGGCGAACTCAGTCAGCCCATCCAGTCGCCGTTCGGTTTTCACCTGATCGAAGTGCTCGAGCGACGCGTTCAGGACGTCTCGGCCGACCGTCAGCGTGCGGCGGCACGCCAGATCCTGCGCGAGCGCAAGATGGACGAAGCCTACCAGGACTGGTTGCGGCAGATCCGCGATCGTGCCTACGTCGAATTGCGTCTCGAGGAGCGCTGATTGAAGCCCGACCTGCCGGTGATCGCCGTCACTTCCGGCGAACCGGCCGGAGTCGGCCCCGAGCTTTGCCTTCGGCTTCTTGAACGCGACTTCCCGGCACGGCTCGTGATTCTCGCCGATCGCCAGCTTCTTGAGGCGCGGTCAGGCGCGGTCGGACTTTCGTCGGATCGTCTCAAGCTGCGCGATTGGGCTTCGGAATTGCCGCCAGAGCGAGGCGTCGTCGACATCCTGCATCAGCCATTGGTCGCTCCGTCGAATCCGGGCCAACTCGACCCGGCCAACGCGAACTACGTGCTCGGTCTTCTCGACCGGGCGCTCGACGGCTGCCGTTCCGGCGAATTCGCTGCGATGGTGACGGCGCCGGTGCATAAAGGCGTCATCAACGATGCCGGCGTGTATTTCACGGGGCACACCGAATACCTGGCCGAGAGGACGAACACGCCGCGCGTCGTCATGATGCTCGCGGGGAGCAAGCTCAAGGTCGCGCTTGCGACCACGCACCTGCCTTTGAAGGATGTGCCTGCAGCCATCACGCAGGAGTCGCTCGAGGCGACGCTGCGCATCCTGCACGCCGACATGCGCAGCAAGTACGGCTTGGCTGACCCGCGCATCCTGGTCGCCGGACTCAACCCGCACGCAGGGGAGGGCGGCTACCTCGGAATGGAAGAAATCGAGGTCATCACCCCGGTGCTCGAACGGCTACGCGGTGAAGGCATGCGCCTGCTCGGCCCGTTGCCGGCCGATACGATGTTCACGCCGCCGATGCTCGAACAAGGCGACTGTGTGCTGGCGATGTATCACGACCAAGGGCTGACCGCGCTCAAGTACGCGAGCTTCGGCAATGGCATCAACGTGACGCTCGGTCTGCCGATCATCCGTACCTCGGTCGACCACGGCACGGCGCTTGAACTCGCCGGTACCGGGCGCGCCGATCCGGGTTCGCTGTTCGTCGCCGTCGAGCAGGCGATCGCCATGGCGCAGCGGCAGTAATCCGCATCAGAACTCTCAAGGCAATCCGATGAGTCAAACGACGAACCAACACCGCGCCCGCAAACGCTTCGGCCAGAACTTCCTGATCGACGCGCAAGTGATCGCCGACATCGTCAACGCCGTCGCGCCCAAGCGCAGCGACCGCGTCGTCGAGATCGGCCCGGGCCTGGGCGCGCTGACCGATCCCCTGCTGCAGAAGCTCGATCATCTGCACGTCGTCGAGATCGACCGCGACATCGTTGCGCGTCTGCAAAAGCGCTATCCGGCCGACCGGCTGACCATCCATTCCGGCGATGCATTGTCGTTCGACTTCGCTTCGCTGGTAGACGGCGACACCAAGCTGCACGTGGTCGGCAACCTTCCCTACAACATTTCGACGCCGCTGCTTTTCCACTTGGCCGGCTTTGCCGAGCAGGTCTACGACATGCACTTCATGCTACAGAAGGAAGTCGTCGAGCGCCTGGTGGCCGAGCCGGGAACGTCGGACTACGGACGCCTCTCGGTCATGCTGCAGTACCGGTTCTACATGGATTGGCTGCTCGACGTGCCGCCCGAATGCTTCGAGCCGGCGCCCAAGGTTGATTCGGCCGTCGTGCGCCTGATTCCCCGTCCCGCAGCGGAACTGCTCGCCCGCGATGCCGAGAAGTTCGGCGCAGTCGTCGCGGCGTCCTTCGCCCAACGCCGCAAGATGCTGCGCAACAACCTGAAGGGCATCCTCGACGATGCAGGCTTTAGCGCGCTGGGGATTGCACCGACAAGCCGCGCCGAAGATCTGGCCGTTGACACCTACGTCGCTATTGCCAATTACCTGAGCGCGGAAAAAGGGTAGCCACCTCGGCGCGCGGTATGCGCGTCAATCGGCCAGTTCTGCGAGATCAACGATTGAGGGCGCGTGGTCCGATGGACGCTCGCGCTTTCGCATTTCGCGATCGATTCCGGAAGCCGTGCAACGCGCACGCAACGGCTCGGACAACAAAATGTGGTCGATGCGCAGCCCCTGATTCCTTTGGAAGCCGAGCATTCGGTAGTCCCACCACGAAAAGGTTTTTTCGGGTTGCTCGAAGAGCCGGAAGCTGTCGTGCAGGCCGAGCGCCAGTAGCCTTTGGAAGGCGGAGCGCTCGGCGTCTGAGCAGAGGATCTGCCCGGCCCACGCCGCCGGGTCGTGCACGTCCCGATCGTCCGGTGCGATGTTGAAATCACCGGCGAGCGCCAGTTGCGGGTAAGCGGCAAGTTGCTCGGCGAGCCACGTCTCCAGTGCAGCCAACCACGCCAGCTTATAGTCGTACTTGTCGCTGCCGACCGCCTGACCGTTCGGGACGTAGGCGCAGATCACGCGCACGCCGCCGATGGTCGCGGCGATCAGGCGCTTCTGCGGATCGGCAAAGTGCGGATTGCCGCAGACAACGTTGGCGAGCTCGCCACGCGCCAGCAGCGCGACGCCGTTGTAAGTCTTCTGGCCGGAGAAGGCGACCTGGTAGCCGGTCGCCTCGATCTCGGCTTGCGGGAAGTTCGCGTCTTCGAGCTTGGTTTCCTGGAGACACACGACGTCGGGTTGCTTCGCCGCCAGCCATTCGAGCAATTGCGGCAGGCGAACCTTCAGCGAGTTGACGTTCCAG
>NZ_JAGOIT010000061.1 GCF_017995515.1 Propionivibrio sp. | reverse complement strand
GCCTTGATCAGCATTTTTCGGGCGATGGGCGAGTCGTCGACCACCAGGACAGATACCGCCATTGAATTTCTCCGTGATGACCTGTCGTCTCTCGTACGCTCTGTCGTGCGTATGACGAAAGTAACATGGCCGGGTTTTTCGCGTAATGCCCGTGACCGCCCGGATTGACGTAGTGCGATGCGTTGGCGATTAAAACGATAAAGATGACAAATATGATAACAAAGACGTAGGGAAGTTCAAGCGATATTTTGCGGAGCTCTGGTGGAACGTTGCACGAAGGTCGGCAGCTACCGGCCACGAGGGGTGGGGGCCAGGAGCGCAGCTTGCTGCGCGAAGGTGGCTTTCCGCCGAAGCGCACGGCCATTCCTAACGCATTGTCGGTGTCGGCGCATGGCGATCGAGGGCGGCGATCAATTCGTTGCGCTTGATCGGCTTGGTCAGGTAATCGTCCATGCCGGTAGCCAGGTAACGCTCGCGGTCGCCGGCCATCGCGTGTGCGGTGACGGCGATGATCGGCAGGTGCCGTCCGTCCTGCGCTTCGCGTTCGCGAATCTTTTGCGTTGTTTCGACGCCGTCCATTTCCGGCATCTGGATGTCCATCAGCACGAGGTCGAAGGTCTGGGCGGCGACGTATTCAAGCGCCTCGCGGCCGGAACTCGCGAGGGCGACGTGGTGGCCGAGCTTCTTCAGGATGGCGACCATCAGCCGTTGATTGATCCGGTTGTCCTCGACGACGAGGATGCGGCGGGTAGCGTTTGTCGTCGGGCTGGCGCGCAACGACGGGCGGCCGGGGGCTTCGGCTTCCAGCGCTGCGACGGCGCACGGGAAGACGAAGCGGAAGGTGCTGCCCTTGCCTGGTTCGCTTTCGGCGCGCAAGGTGCCGCCCATGCGTGCGGCCAGTTCGCGCGAGATGGTCAGCCCGAGGCCGGTGCCGCCGAATTGACGGGTGACCGAGCTGTCGGACTGCGCGAAGGCTTTGAAGATGTGTTCGAGCTTGACCGCAGGAATGCCGATGCCGGTGTCGCTCACGGCAACCTCGAGGCGCACGTCGGCCGCGTCGGGCGGATCGAGGTTGGTCATGCGGATGCTGACGCCGCCCTGCTCCGTAAACTTGACCGCATTGCCGAGCAGGTTGGTGACGACTTGGCCGAAACGCACCGGGTCGCCGCACACGGCAGGCGGCACGGAGGCATCGAAGTTCAGATCCAGCGACAGCAACTTGGCCGTTGCCTGACCTTGCTGCGATGCGACGATCGATGTCAGGGTCTTGCGCGGGTCGAAGGCGATGCGCTCGATTTCCAGCCGTCCGGCCTCGATCTTCGAGAAGTCGAGAATGTCGTTGATGATGGTCAGGAGATTGTCGCCGGAGATCTTGACGATACCCAGGTACTCGCGCTGTTCGTCGGTCAGCGGCGAGTCGAGCAGCACTTCGGTCATGCCGAGGATGCCGTTCATCGGCGTGCGGATTTCGTGGCTCATGTTGGCGAGGAAGTCGCTCTTCGCGCGGTTGGCGCTCTTTGCTTCCTCAAGCGCGGCGGCAAGGTCGCGGGTACGCGCCTCGACCAGCTCCTGCAAGCGGTCGCGGTGCTGTTCGAGTTCGGCGGCCAGGCGCAGGCGCTCGGTGATGTCGCGCGCGGTGCACAACACGTAGTTGCGGCCACCCCATTCGATGCGCGTGGCGCTGATCTCGGCGTCGTAGACGCTGCCGTCCTTGCGCCGCTGCACGGTCAGGAAGGACTGGCCTTCGACCGACACGTTTCTGACCATCTCGAGCAGTTGTTCGCGCGAGTACTTGGCCTCCCAGTCGGCGATATGCAGCTGGCGGAGTTCTTCGCTCGTGTAGCCGAGCATTTCGGCGAACCTGCTGTTCGCCTCGAAGACGCTGCCGTCTTCGTTGAGCACCACGACGCCGTCGTGCATGTGCTCGAACAGCGCGCGCCGGCGCGACGCTTCGGCGGCAACCCGGGCTTCCGACTCGCGCTGCGCCTCTTCCTGCGTGGCAAGCGTGACGATCAGTTCGTCGAAGTGCCGCGCCAGCTGTCCGATTTCGTCATCCTGCCGATCCTTGCCGACGCGCACCGAGCGGTCGCCCTGGCGCAACGCCGTCATGGCGCCCGAGATGCGCGCGAGGCGCGCGGTGAGGTTCTGCGAGCTCCAAAGATGCAGTGAGGTCAGCGCCAGCATCGACAGCGAGAGCAGCGCGGCGATGCTGCCGAGCAGAATCCACTTTTCGCGCGTGTACGGGGCCTCGGGGAAGCCGGCGTAGATCATCCCGAGTTGTCGCCCCTCGCCGTCACGGATCGCTTCGTAGCCGGAGATCTGCCAGCTGTCGAGCACCTCGGCGCGGCGCGCCCAGGTCTTGCCGCCGTGCAGCACTTCGGCGGTGACCTCCGGGCTGGCGCGCGTGCCCAGCGCGCGAATGCCGTCGGCGAAGGTGATGTTGGTCGCGACGCGAATGTCGTCGAGGAAGATGGAGGTCGATCCGGCAACGCTGCCGATCTGCGGATTGACCGGAAAGACGATGTCGCGGATGTGGTCGATCAGCCCGGCATTGCGGTTGATGAGGATGCCGCCGAAGAGAATGGCGTCCGGGTGGCGCGAGGAGAGCGGGAAATGTACGGCGAAGTTGATGAACAGGGCGCGCGTCTCGCGGGTCTGGCTGCCGTCCTCCAGGGCGATGCGCGCGCGCTCGGCGAGCGCCGGTGAAACGGCGCCGAGTTGCGCGTCGGTCAATGCCTCGTATTCGACGGTGGCGACGCCCGTAAAAGCCTGTCGAGTCACGAAGGTTTCCGGGACCGGGCGACCGGCTTCATTGCCGCTGCTGGCGGCGATGATCCTGCCTTTGCTGTCGGCGATCAGGAGGAAGTCGAACTCGTTTTCACGCGCCAGCGCGGCGAGCGCGTCAGTCAGTTCCTTGTCGTGCGTCTTCGTGTTGGTGTAAGCCGCGAGCACCCGCGTCAGGCGTTCAGAGGTGGCGTGCTGCTTGAGGGTGTCGAGCGAACCTGCCTTGATCTGGTCGAGATAGGTGCGTACGCCTTCCACCTTGCCGAGCGCGTTCGAGGCCAGCGCGCGATCGAAGCTTGAGCCGCCCACGGCGATGACCACGGCCATGATCAGCGGAAAGGCGATCACGAAGGGGGCAAGACTCAGGGCGACCAGGCGGGCGCGCAGCGAATGAGTCCACCACGCCCGCCGTTGCTTCGGCGTTGCCGGATTCGCCGTGGAATGCATGGCAGGACCTAGCGCGCGGCGGTCTTTTCCACCTGATCCGGCTCGGCGTAGCTGCCCCGGCGGATGACCCGGAAATAGACTCGACGCCGCGTGTCGCCATTCGCGTCGAAGACGATTTCCTGCTGCAGCCCTTGATACGGTCCGGCGCGGAGTGCGGCGTCCTTGAGCGTTTCGCCGCGCTTGCGTTGCTTCAGCGCGTCAAGCACGACGGTCGCCGCGTCGTGCGCCGAGACCGTACTGTAGCCCGGCGGCCGCTGGAAGCGCTTGAAGTAGGCTTCGGCGAAGTCGCGGTAACGTGGTGACTGATCGTCGCGGTCGAAGTTCTGCACGATCAGCAGCCCCTCGACGAATTCGCCGCCGAGCTCGATCAACTGCTCGGTCGCCGCCCATTCGGCGGCACCGATCGGCAGCTTGGGCGCCTGCGTGCGCGCGGCCTGGGCGAAACGCGCGACGTCGAGCGCACCGGAAATGAAGAACAGGCTGTCTGGTTTCGCCGCAAGCATTTGTCCGACGACCTGCGCAAAGTCGGTATCCGTTGCCGATTCGTAGGGAACGGCAACGGCGATGGCGGCATGTTCGGCGGCGATCGCGGTCCGGAACTCGTTCAGCCACGATTCGGTGAAATTGCGGTTGCGCGTGTCGTAGGCGACGGCGATGTTGCGCTGGCCCAGCCCGGTCATCACCTTGGCGTAGTCCTGCGCGTTGTCACGCGTCGTGCGGTTGATACGGAAGAGGTTGTCGTCCTTGCCGTGGAAAGCCATCGACGTAATCGTCGGACTGACCTGGAAGATGCCGGCCTTGCCGGTGATCGGAACGATCGCTTCGGCCATGCCGCTGGTAAACGGGCCGATCACCGCCTCGACCTTGGCGTCGACCAGCTCCTGGGCCGACTTTTCCGCCGTCTCGCGCTTCTGCGCATCGTCGCGCGCGACGAGTTCGACGAGTCGGCCGTCGACCCCGCCGTTGCGGTTGAATTGTTCGATGGCCAGGGTGACGCCGTTGAGTCCCGACTGGCCGTTGTCGGAGTTGCGGTCGGAAAGGCCACCGATGAAACCGATCTTCAGCGGCGCCTGCTGCCCGCAACCAGCAAGCAGTGTGGTGGCAAGCAGGGCGGCGGCTGCGGCGAGGTAAGCGCGTGGTCGTGTCATCTGGACTCCTTTCGGTATTTTCTTTGGGATCCGGCGGTTAGCTCGTAAAATTGCTAGCGCACTTGATTTTAGCGCGAAAAACGCTATATTTGAAAAAAAAGATAATTTACCGGATTTATAGAGTTGCCATGGATGATCAATCTTGTTCGACGCGCGAAGCTGCGGAAGCCTTGGGAATCTGCGTTCGTACCGCCCAGCTGTGGGTAGAGCATGGCCGGCTGCGTGCGTGGAAAACGCCCGGCGGGCACCGGCGCATCCTGCGCGAATCGGTCAATGCCGAACTGCGTGCGCGTGAGAAGGAGTGCGGTGGCGGTTCGCAGAATTTCGACGTGCTGATCGTCGAGGACGAGCGCATCCAGCGCCAGATACTGCAGGCCAAGGTGGCCGGGGTCTCCGGTGAAATCAGCGTACGCACCGCCTACAATGGCGTGGAGGGGCTGATCAAGATGGGCGAGCGGCAGCCGCAGATTCTGGTCACGGATTTGATGATGCCGGGGGTTGATGGTTTTCATCTGCTCTCCACCTTGACGACCAGTCCGCTGATCAAACCGATGCAGGTGATCGTGGTCACGGCGATGAGCGACGAGGCGATACAGGAGAAGGGCGGTTTGCCGGAAGGCGTGGTGCTGTTCCACAAGCCGGTGCAGATTCCCGATCTGCTCGCGGTCATCCGCGCCTACTACAACGGCTGGAGCCTGCAACGCAAGACGCTGGGTTGATTCGGGGCATAGATCATGACGGGCAGCAAGGCGACGATCCTGGTGGTGGATGACGAGGCGAACAACCGTAACGTCATGGTCGCCCAGTTGGCCAGCGAAGGTTACGCGCTGGTGACGGCGGAAAGCGGCGAAGCGGCGCTCGAACTCATTGACCGGCGCCTGCCCGACCTTATCCTGCTCGACGTGATGATGCCCGGCATCAGCGGCTTCGACGTGGCCGAGATCCTCAAGTCGGAGGAGCGCACCGCCGGCGTCCCGATCATCATGCTCACCGCCCTGGGTGACAGCGATTCGCGCCTCACCGCCCTCACCCACGGCGCCGAGGAATTCCTGACCAAGCCGGTCGCGCGTGCGGAGTTGCTGGCGCGCATCAATAATCTGCTCAGGCTGAAGAAATATCAGGATCGCCTGGCCGATGAGGTCGCCCACCGGACCAGCGAGCTGGAAGACGCCAATCAGCAGGTCGGCGAGTTGCGCGGTCAACTGCTGCATTCGGAGAAGCTGGCGGCGATCGGTCAGCTGGCGGCGGGTGTGGCGCACGAGATCAACAACCCGGTCGGCTTCGTCAATGCCAACCTCGGCGCGCTCAAGGGCTACGTCAAGGATCTCCTGCGCATGCTGCGTGCCTATGAAGCGGCGTGTGGCGAAATGAAGATCGATTCCGCGGTCGACGCGAAGCTGCAGCAGCTGCGCCGCGACCTCGAACTCGATTACCTGCGCGACGATGCGCCGATCCTGATCGACGAATCGCTCGAAGGCCTCTCGCGCGTGTGCCGGATCGTCCAGGATCTGAAGTGCTTTGCCCACGCCGATGTGAACGAAGAGCGGATGTTTGCCGATCTCCACGAGTGTCTCGATTCGGCGCTCAACATCGCGACCAACGAAATCAAGTACAAGGCCGTCGTGGTGAAGGACTATGCGGCGCTGCCCGAGGTCGAGTGCGTCCCGTCACAGCTCAATCAGGTCTTCCTCAACCTTCTCGTCAACGCCGCGCAGGCGATGGCCGAGAGCGGGCGGGGCACCATCAGCGTGCGTACCCGCCGTGAAGGGGCGAAGGCCTGTGTCGAGATTTCCGATACCGGCTGCGGCATCGCGCCCGCGGTGTTGTCGCGGATATTCGAACCGTTCTTCACGACCAAGCCGGTGGGCATGGGCACCGGTCTCGGGTTGTCGCTCTCGTACGGCATCGTGCATCGGCACGGCGGGCAGATCGAGGTGGACAGCGTGGTGGGCAAGGGCACCACCTTCCGTGTCGTGCTGCCCATCTCGCGCCCGGAAACTGGAGAAGCTGTCTCTGCCGAGGCTGCGGCTGTGCAAACCCGCTGCGCGGCACTATCCTGAAACCATGCCAGGCCGGGGTCCGGTTCGTTGAACCTGAAAACCTCACCGCAAAGGCGCAAAGGCGCGAAGGCGCAAAGATCGCAAAGGAGACAACAGGTGGGTCGTACTTGACCATTCACCCTGTGGGTCAAGATGAAAGACAGGTGCTGCTCGCGTAACGCTTTGATTTTCTTTGCGAACCTTCGCGTCTTTGTGCAGTGAAGAATTATTGATACGGCGAGGTCATGTTTGAAGTCCGTTCGGGCTGAGCCTGTCGAAGGGAGGGCGGGCTTCGACAGGCTCAGCCCGAACGGAAATCGAGACTTCTTCGTGCCGGATCAATAAGGGAATGACGAATCTGTAATAAATCAGCGATTCCTTGAGTTTTTCAGGTTCAAATTTGAATCGAATCGTAAAAGGGAGCAGGAAAGACGATGACGACGATCTCGCGGCGGGATTGGCTCAAATACCTTGGCGCGCTGACCGCGGGGGGCGTCGTCGCCAACGTCTCCGGCTGTGCGGCGCCGAAGCGGAAACTGGTCGTCACCGCCGGTGCCTGGCCCGGCTATGAGCCCCTCTTCCTGGCGCGGCATCAGGGCTGGCTCGACCCCGAACAGATCCGGCTTGGCGAGGTGCCTTCCAACGCCAGCAGCATTCATGCGCTGGCCACCGGTGTCGCCGATGCGGCGGCGCTGACGCTCGACGAAGTACTGATGCTGCGCAGTCAGGGCATCGCGCTGACCATCGTGCTGGTCTTCAACATCTCTGCCGGGGCGGACATGCTGCTGGCCCGGCCGGAAATCGGTTCGTTGGCGGAATTGAAGGGGAAGCGCGTCGCCATCGAGCAGGGCACCTACGCGCCGCTGCTGCTCGATACGGCGCTGGCGGCGGCGGGCTTGCGCCGTGCGGACGTCACGACGGTGCACCTGCCGATCGGCGATCAGAGGCCGGCCTGGCGGAAAGGCGAAATCGATGCGGCGGTGACCTACGCGCCGTTTGCCGATGAACTGGTGGCGGCCGGCGCGCATCGCCTGTTCGACAGCCGCCAGATGCCCGACACGATCGTCGATGTGCTCGCGGTGCGTAACGAAAGCCTGAGCGCGGGCGGCGGCGACGCGCTGCGCCACCTGCTGGCGGCACACTTCCGGACGCTGGCCTTCCTGGCGGATGCGCCGGACGACGCGGCCAGACTGATCGGCGCGCGGCGCCGGTCGGAAGCGGTGGCGGTGGCGTCAGCCTACGACGGCCTGATTCTTCCCGATCTGGAAAAAAACCGCCTGCTGCTCGCCGGCGCCCAACCCGTATTGCTGGAAAAGGCGCGGCTGATCGGCGAGGCCATGCGGGGCGCCGGCCTGCTGTCCGGCAGCGATGACCTGAACGGTCTCGTCAATGGCGATTACTTTCCTGCCTCCAGGAAGGAGGGCGAGCGATGAAAAGGCGCATTTCGATTCTGCTCTTCGTGCCGCTGGTCGTGTTCGTTGCTTTCGCGGCGCTGTTGTGGGCGCTTCGCTTCACGATGGCGACGCATGACCGGGAAGATGTTTTTGCGCAGGCCAGCGGGCAGGTGTCGCGGCAGGCTTCACGTCTTGCGCGGATCGCCGAGGTCAATCTGGACGATCACATCGGCCAGCTCGAAGAGCAGGTGATGTTCGCGTCCATCGAAATGAATGCCTCGGCCGTCGTGGTGCTCGACCCGGCCGGGCGCGTCGTGCTGGCGCACGACAGCAGCTGGAAAGGGAGCCATTTCAGCAAAGTCCTGCCGAAGCTCGATGCCGAACGCTTTACGAAAACGACGTCATCGATCACCGCCAGCCGGGTTGGCGACATCGTTTCAAGCCATGTCGATATCCTGGTGCCCTTTGTTTTTCCTTCTTCAGCGCCGGGGATACCGCAACAGCACGGGGCGGTATTTGTCAGCACCGATTATGGCGACGTGCTTGCCGAGTATCAGCATCAGCATTTGCTCGATCAGCTGCCGATTCTCGGGACGCTCGCGGCTTTTTCTGTCTTGCTTGCGCTCTGGTTGTTTCTTGCCATCGTGCGTCCGCTGCGGCAATTGACCGAGGCCAGCCATGTTTTGCAAGAAGGCGGTGAGTTCAGCTGTAAAACGTCAGGTTTCGGGGAGGTTCGCGAACTGAGCGGCGCGTTTGGCGCCATGGCGACCGAGCTTGATGAGCAACGTGCTTCGCTCCTGGCAATCCAGGCCGATCTGCACGAGCGCATGAAGGAGTTGTCCTGTCTGTACGACGTGTTCCGGATTACCGGGAACGAGGATCTCGATGCGGAGCAGATGTTCCGCGCGGTGGCGGAGCGTCTTCCCGGGGCTGTGCGCTTCCCGGAACAGTGTTCGGGCGTTATCGAATGCGGTGACGCCCGCTATGGCGGGGAAGCCAGCGGGGTACAGGTTTGGGCCAGCTTCACGGGCGTCGACGGGCAAGCGGCGCGCGTTGGCGTTTGCTATCCGCAGCTTCCCGGCGGCGTCATTGGCGCGCCGTTCCGGGAGGAAGAAATCGACCTGATCGACGCCATTGCCGGGCGCCTGAACGGGGTGATCGGGCGCCGCGAAGCGGTGGCGCTGGCCGAGGACAAACGCGCGTTGGTCCAGGCCATCTTGGACCAGGCGCCGGATGCCATCGAACTGGCAGATGCCCGAACGCTGCGCTTCATCGAGGTCAACGAGGCCGCTTGCGAGCTGCTCGGCTACACGCGTGAAGAGCGCCTGGAGCAAACAGTGCACGACATCCAGGCGAAGATGAGCGCGTCGGATCTTCAGGCGATTACCGCGGAAATCGTCGCCTCGGGTGGCTCCACCTTCGAAACGACGCATCGGCGCAAGGACGGCACCCTGATCGATGCGCGCGTCAGCGTGCGACCGGTGCAGCAGGGAGGCAAGGATTACCTCGTCTCCATCTGGCGCGACATTACCGCGGAGAGGCTCGCCCAGGCCGAGTTGCACAAGTTGTCGCTGGTCGTCGAGCAGAGTCCGATTATGGTGATCATCACCGACCTCGACTGCCGCATCGAATACGTCAACCCGGCATTCACGCAGGCGACCGGTTACGCGCGGGAGAGCGTCATCGGCCAGAATCCACGTCTGCTGCAGTCGGGCAATACGCCACAGTCGACCTACGATGCGATGTGGCGGACGCTGCTGAGCGGCCAGCCATGGAAGGGCGAGTTCATCAACAAGACGCGGTACGGCACCGAGCAGATCGAATCGGCGGTGATTACGCCACTGCGCCAGCCGGACGGACGCATCACCCATTACGTCGCCGTCAAGGAGAACATCACGGTGCGCAAGCAGTACGAGGAGGAATTGCGCAAGCTGTACCTGGCCGTCGAACAGAGTCCGGAGAGCATCGTCATTGCCAACCTCGACGCGCAGATCGAGTACGTGAATGCATCATTCCTGCGCGTTACCGGCTACGCGCGAAACGAGGTGATCGGGCGCAATCCCCGCGTCCTCCAGTCGGGACGAACACCGCAGGCGACCTTCGATGCGATGTGGGCGTGCCTGGTCCGGGGCGAGACCTGGCAGGGCGAACTGTTCAACCGGCGCAAGGACGGCAGCGAGTACGTGGAGCTGGCCAACATCACCCCGGTTCGCCAGCCGGACGGCCGGGTTACGCATTACCTGGCGATCAAGGAAGACATCTCCGAAAAGAAGCGTATGGCTGAGGAACTCGAACAGCATCGGGCGCACCTCGAACAACTCGTCGAGCGCCGGACAGGCGAACTCGACGCGGCCCTCAAGGAGTTGAGCGCGCTGTTCGATGCGGCGAGCACGGGAATCGTTCTCTTGCGCGACCGCACGATCGTGCACTGCAACCACCGCCTGGAGGAAATGCTCGGCTACGCCCACGGCGAGCAACAGGGACAACCGACGCGCGTCTGGTACTTCGACGAGGAGACCTACGAGGCCATGGGGCGCGAGGTCTATCCACGCATGCAGCGGGGCGAAATCGACCTGCGCGAGATGCGTTTCAGGTGCAAGGATGGCCAGGGGCTGTGGTGCCGCGTATCGAGCCGGGCGATCAATCCCGAGCGGGTGGACGACGGTCTGGTCGTCGTCATCGACGATATCTCCGACGAGCGCGCGGCCGCCGAGGCGCTACGCCAGTCAATGGAGCGGCAACGGGCGATCTTCGAGGCGGCGAGCGCCGGCATCATGCTTGTCCGTCATCGGGCCATCGAGCACTGCAACCGTCGCCTTGAGGAATTGACCGGCTACGCGTCGGGCGAACTGCTCGGCCAGTCGGCCGAATGCCTGTACGCCGACAACAACGAATGGGTCTCCGCCGGTGACGAGCTCTACGCGACGCTGCGCAAGAACGAGAGCTACATCAATGAAAGCCAGTGCCGGCGCAAGGACGGCAGCACGTTCTGGGTGCGCCTGTCGGCGCACGCCATCGACGCTGGCAATCTCGCCGAGGGCGTCGTCGTCATGCTCGAAGACATCACGGTCGAGCGTGCCACCGTCGACGAACTGCGGCGGGCACATGCGCTGGCCGAGGCTGCGGCGCGCACCAAGTCCGAATTTCTCGCCAACATGAGCCACGAGATCCGCACGCCGATGAATGCCATTCTCGGCATGGCGCATCTGGCCATGGGGACCGAACTCTCGCCGCGTCAGCGCGACTACCTGGCCAAGATCCAGGCCTCCGGCAAGCATCTTCTCGGCGTTATCAACGACATCCTCGATCTGTCGAAGATCGAAGCCGGCAAGATGGGCGTCGAGCGCATCGAATTCGACCTCGGGCAGGTGCTGACCAACGTCGTTGGCGTCGTTGGCGGCAAGGCCGAGGACAAGGGACTGGAATTTCTCGTCGAGGTCGACGAAAACGTGCCGACGTTTCTGGTCGGCGACCCGCTGCGTATCGGGCAGATTCTCATCAACTTCGCCAACAACGCGATCAAGTTCACCGAGTCCGGTGAGATTTCCATCGCCGTCAGCGTTGTCGACGAGTCGGCGCAAGGCGTCATGATCAGGTTCGCGGTCAGCGATACCGGCATCGGCATCGAGCCCGATGTGCGCGAGCGCCTGTTCGCCAATTTCGAGCAGGGCGACTCCTCGACTACGCGCAAGTATGGCGGCACCGGTCTCGGCCTCGCCATCTCAAGGCAGCTGGCCGAGTTGATGGGCGGCACGGTCGGCGTCGACAGCACGCTTGGTCAAGGCTCGGTCTTCTGGCTCGAAGTGTCCCTGGCGCGCGGTGCCGAGGGCGGGGAGCGTCCGCTGCCGCCGACCGGCTATCGCGGTCGCCGCATCCTCGTCGTTGACGACAATCGGCACGCGCGCGAGGCGATCTGCGCCATGCTGCATTCGATGACCTTCATCGCCGTTGCGGTCGCCTCCGGCCACGATGCGGTGACCGAAGTGCTGCGCGCGGCGAGCGTCGGGGCGCCCTACGACGCGATCTGCCTCGACTGGAAGATGCCGGTCATGGACGGCATCGAGACGGCGCGCGAAATCGCCAAGACGATGGCCGGGCGCGTGCCGCGCCTGATCATGGTCACCTCGTACGGGCGTGATGAGGTCATTCGCTCGGCAGATGCGGCGGGGATCGTCGAGCTGCTGACCAAGCCCGTTTCACCGTCGATGCTGTTCGACGCGCTGATGCGTACTTTCGGCGACGGACAGGCGCAGACGGTCGGGCGCGTCGATCAGTCGGCTGCCGATGCCGAACTGGAAGCCATCGCCGGCGCGCACGCGCTTGTCGTCGAAGACAACGAGATCAATCAGGACGTCGCTTACGGTCTGCTGCGCCTCTTTGGTCTTGAGGTCGATATCGCCGAGAACGGTGAGGTCGCGCTGGCGATGATTGCCAATCGCCCCGGCGGCCAGCCTTACGACATCGTCTTCCTTGACATGCAGATGCCGGTCATGGACGGTCTGAGCGCTGCGCGTGCCATCCGCGGGCAGCCGCAGCATGCCGACTTGCCGCTCGTCGCCATGACGGCCAATGCCCTGGCGGGTGACCGCGAGCGCTGCCTGCAGGCCGGGATGAACGATCACATCGCCAAACCGATCGACCCCGCCGAGCTGCGGGCGAAATTGCTGCAGTGGGTGAAAGTGCATGAGCCAAGGGCGGTGCGGCGGGAGATGGCCGACACGCCGTCCGTCGAAGCGTCGGCCGACACCGCGATCGAGGCGTACGGCGGGATCGACGGGCTCGATGCCGCTGCCGGCCTGCGCTTCATGATGGGTAACTCGGCGCGCTATTCGCGCCTGCTGCGCAAGTTCGCCGAAGGAAACGCCGATTTCGCCTCGCGCATGGCGCAGGCCATCGCTGCGGCCGACTGGGCAGCGGCCGAACTGATGGCGCACTCGCTGCGCGGCGTTGCCGCGCAGTTGGGCGCGGCCGGGGTCAGCAGCGATGCCAGGCAACTGGAAACGCTGGCGAAGGCGCACGATGCCGGCTGGCAGGATGAGGCGTCGGCCTTGCTCGCCGAACTCGCGCCGCGTTTCGCGACGCTGATCGCAGCGATCCGCGAGCGCAGTCCGGAGAAAGCGCACCATGCTCCGGCGCGGCACCATGCGAGGATATCGCTGGGCGAAGTGCGCGCGACGCTGCTGCGCCAACTCGAACGCGCCGATCCCCTGAGCCACGAGACGCTTGAGCATAACGCCGCGCTGCTCAGTCCGGCCCTGGGCGAAGACTTCTTCGGGCAACTGCTCGCGCTGGTCGATAATTTCGACTTTGACGGCGCGCTGCTTCTGCTGCAAAACCGCTGGCAAGCGCCGAAACAGTGATCCTGAAAAACTCGGTTCTTCACCGCAAAGGCGCAAAGATCGCAAAGGTTCGCAAAGAAAATCAAGGCGCTACGCGAACGGCACCTGTCTTCCATCGCCACCCACAGGGTGAATGGTCAAGTACGATCAACCTGTTATTTCCTTTGCGATCTTTGCGCCTTCGCGCCTTTGCGGTGAGGTTTTCAGGATGATCGCTCTGCGCTTCGTGCGCCCGCCTTCGGGCCCGAGGGCGCAGATGGCTGTATACTTTCCGGCCGTTCATTGTCCCCGTCTGCCATGTCCATACCGAAACAAATTGGTCTCGTCTCGCTAGGCTGCCCGAAAGCCTTGGTCGATTCCGAGCAAATCGTCACCAAGCTGCGCGCCGAGGGCTACCTCATCTCGCCGTCGTACGAAGGGGCGGACCTCGTGGTGGTCAACACCTGCGGCTTCATCGACGCGGCGGTCGAGGAGTCGCTCGACGCGATCGGCGAGGCCCTGGCGGAAAACGGCAAGGTGATCGTCACCGGTTGCCTGGGGGCGAAGGAGGCGCTCATCCGCGAGGCGCACCCGCGCGTGCTGGCGATCACCGGGCCGCACGCGTCGGACGAGGTGCTGCAACACGTGCACGCGCATCTGCCGCAGCCGCACGACCCGTTTACCAGCCTCGTGCCGCCGGCCGGCATCAAGCTGACGCCGCAGCATTTTGCGTACCTCAAGATTTCCGAAGGCTGCAACCACAGCTGCACCTTCTGCATCATCCCGTCACTGCGCGGTCCGCTCGTCAGCCGGCCGATCGGCGACGTGCTCACCGAAGCGAAGCACCTCGCCGAAGCCGGCGTGCGTGAGCTGCTGGTCATCTCGCAGGACACCAGCGCCTACGGCGTCGATGTGAAATACCGCACCGGCTTCTTCGGCGGGCGTCCGGTCAAGACGCGCCTGAAGGAATTGTGCGAGGCGCTGGCCGAATTCGGCATCTGGGTGCGCCTGCACTACGTCTATCCGTACCCGAGCGTCGATGACCTCGTCCCGCTGATGGCCGAGGGCAAGATCCTGCCGTACCTCGACGTGCCGTTCCAGCACTCGAATGCGCGCATCCTCAAGGCGATGAAGCGGCCGGCGAGCGCCGAGAACAACCTGGAGCGCATCCGCGCCTGGCGCGAGATCTGCCCCGACATTACCATCCGCAGCACCTTCATCACCGGCTTCCCGGGCGAGACCGAGGCCGAGTTCGAGGAACTGCTCGAGTTCATCGAAGAAGCGCGGCTCGACCGCGTCGGCTGCTTTGCCTACTCGCCGGTCGAAGGCGCCGCCGCCAACGAACTGCCGGGCGCCGTGCCCGATGAGGTGCGCGAAGAGCGCCGGCGCCGCCTGATGGACGTGCAGGAAGACATCTCCGCCGAGCTGCTTGCCGCCAGGATCGGGCGCGAGATCGAAGTGCTGGTCGACGCGGTTGATGACGAAGGCACCATCGCGCGCTCGGCGTCGGACGCGCCGGAGATCGACGGCCTTGTTTTCATCGACGAATTCTTCGACGCCGAGCCGGGCGACTTCCTGCGTGTGAAGGTGGTCGATGCGGATGAGCACGACCTTTACGCCGAAATCGCAGAAACCGCCGAGAACCCATAGCCAGACCTGCACGCTTGCACGCCCGGAGTAATCCCCTGAATCCCTCGAATCTGATTGAGCAACTCGGCGCCATCGTTGGCGCCGGGAATGTGCTGACTGCCGCCGACGACACGGCACCGTATCTCATCGACTGGCGCGGCCGCTATCGTGGCGCGGCGGCTTGTGTGGTGCGTCCCGCGACGACCGGGGAGGTTTCGGCCATCGTCCGGTTCTGCGCGCAGCACGGCGTGCCGATGGTGCCGCAGGGCGGAAACACGAGCCATTGCGGTGCGAGCATCCCGGACGCGAGCGGCACCGCCGTCCTGATCAGCCTGTCGCGCATGAACCGCATCCGGGCCGTCGATCCGGTCAATAGCACGATCACCGTCGAAGCCGGCTGCGTGCTGCAGACGATCCAGGAGAAGGCGGTCGAGCATAACCGCCTCTTTCCGCTCTCGCTCGCCGCCGAGGGGAGCTGCCAGATCGGCGGCAACCTCTCGACCAACGCCGGCGGCGTGCATGTGATGCGCTACGGCAACATGCGCGAGCTGACGCTCGGGCTCGAAGTCGTGCTGCCGAGCGGTGAGGTGTGGCACGGCCTGCGCGGCCTGCTCAAGGACAACACCGGCTACGACCTCAAGCAGCTGTTCATTGGCGCCGAGGGCACGCTCGGCATCATCACGGCGGCGGTGCTGAAGCTCTTTCCGCTGCCCGCCGCGACGGCGATCGCCTGGCTGTCGGTCGATTCGCCGCGCGCCGCGGTGCGCCTGCTCGGCGATCTGCAAGCGACCTTCGGTGCGACGCTGACCGCGTGCGAACTGGTGTCGCACGTCTCGCTCGGTTTCGTGCTGCGGCACATTCCCGGTGCGCAAGCGCCGCTCGCCGAGAGTCCGTGGTATCTGCTCGTCGAGCTTTCGGGCGGTGGCGACGACGCGACGCTGCGCGGCGCGCTCGAGGAGTTTCTCGGCAACGCGCTGGAGAGCGAGGCGATCACCGACGGCGTCATCGCGCAGAGCGGCGATCAGGCCAAACGCCTGTGGGCGTTGCGCGAGACGATCAGCGAGGCGCAGAAGATCGAAGGCATCAGCATCAAGCACGACATCTCGGTGCCGGTTTCGAAGATTGCGGAGTTCGTCGAACGCACGGATCGCGCGCTCCAGGAGGCGTTCCCCGGCATCCGCATTGTCACCTTCGGCCACCTCGGCGACGGCAATCTGCACTACAACCAGTCGAAGCCGGAAGCCGGCGAGAACGCGGCGTTCATATCATCGCAGCCTGAGGTCAACGCGATCGTGCACGACCTCGCGCATGAACTCGGCGGCAGCATCAGCGCCGAGCACGGCATCGGCCAGCTGAAGCGGCAGGAGATGCTGCGCTACAAGGACGCGCTGGAAATGGAGATGATGCGCTCGATCAAGCGCACCTTCGACCCGCAGGGATTGATGAATCCGGGCAAGGTGCTCTGAGCGTGTTTATCCGCGCGCGTTGAGCCTCGCCAACTGGCGGTCGTGCCAGGACGAGAAGAACGCCAGCGCGACAACCGCCCCGATCAGCGCCAGCAGCATGTCCGACTGCGTATCCCACGCGTAGCCCTGCGTGCCGAGGAACTCGTCGGCGCCCTGGCCGGCGAGCACGGCGACCCACCATTCGATCAGCTCGTAGAAGGCGCTGATCGCCAGCACGACACAGGTGATCAGGAAGTCGCGCATCCTCCGGCCATTGACGAACGCGCCGCGAATCAGGATCTCGCGCGTGACGAGGGCGGGGACGAAGCCCTGGAAGAAGTGGCCGATCTTGTCGTACGGATTGCGCGTGAGATGCAACAGGTCGGCGATCTGGAAGCCGAGCGGCACGCGTGCGTAGGTATAGACGCCGCCCAGGATCAGGACCAGGCAATGCACGAAGATGCACACGTAGAGCAGCGTGGTCAGCGGAAAGCGGCGGTAGGTGGCGACCATGAGCACGAGCGCGACGGCGGCGGGGAAAACTTCCAGCGCCCAGGTCATCCGGTCATACGGTGCGAGGCCGGAATAGACGAGGATGCCGAGCAACAATGCGGCGAAAACGGAAAGCGTTCGGGTGCGTGGGTCGGTCATGGGAAAGGGCCTTTGTGCCGTTGCCGGAAGGGGTATTATCCCACCCGGTGCCGCGATGCCGTCCAACCAGAAGAACACGGCGCAGCGTGGTGCCGGAGCGTTATGGATACGGTGAGGGAATGTTTGAAGTCCGTTCGCCCTGAGCTTGTCGAAGGGAGGGCGGGCTTCGACAGGCTCAGCCCGAACGGAAGTTGGGACGGGAAGTCGAGACTTCCTCGTGCCGGATCAATAGGCCAAAAATGCGGAGCGCGCGTCCACCGTCGTATCAACCTGAAAAACCCGGTTCTTCACCGCAAAGATCGCAAAGGTTCGCAAAGGAAATCAAAGCGCTACGCGAACAGCGCGTATCTTTCGTAGTAACCCCCAGGGTGAATGATCCAGTACGATCTCCCCCGTTGTTTCCTTTGCGATCTTTGCGCCCTCGCGCCTTTGCGGTGAGGTTTTCAGGACCAATCGATTTTGCGGATTGTTGAATGGGAATGTCTATGAATTTGATGAGCTTTTTGACGAAGTTCAGCTGGCTCGACTGGATCGGGCTCGCCTTGTTCGTGGCGAGCTGGATCGGTTACGAACAGGTGGTCGAGCACGGCTGGTTCCGCACCAAGCGGCTGCGTGAGGAAACCAACAAGCTGCGCCTCAAGTGGGCCTACGTCATGCTCAAGCGCGACCCGCGCGTCAGCGACGCGGCGATGATCGCCAACCTGCTGCCCAGCCTCTCCTTCTACGCCAACACCACGATCTACATCATCGCCGCGCTGTTCGCCGCGCTGGGCGCGATCGACCAGCTGATGAGCACCGCGTCCGACCTCCCGTTCGCCCGCGTGCTCTCGCGCGAAGCGATGGAACTCAAACTGTTGATCCTGATCGGCGTCTTCGTGATCGCCTACTTCAAGTTCACCTGGTCGCTGCGCCAGTTCAACCTCTTGACGATCGCGCTCGGCGCCGTGCCGCTGGTCGGCACCGACGCGGAAATGGAGAAGCACGCGCGCAAGTTCGCCGCCGTCAATTCCTGCGCCGGCAACGACTTCAATCGCGGCCTGCGCGCGTACTACTTCGGCATGGCGGTCATGGCCTGGATGGTCTCGGCCTGGCTCTTCATCCTCTCGACTTTCCTGATCGTCTTCGTCATGGCGCGCCGCGAGTTCGCCTCGCCGGTGTTCAAGGCGCTCAGCGAGTTCGCCGAGGACTGAGAGGTTGTGAATAAATGCCGAAACACCCACCACAGAGACGCAGAGACGCAGAGTTTTCGCGGAGAAAACCTCTGGCAACGGCGTTTTTTCTCTGCGTTTCCTCTGCGCCTCCGTGCCTCTGCGGTGGGCTTTGAGTTTTTTCACAGACTCTGAGCGGGATCGTGTCGGGCGGGGTAATCAGGCCGCAAAAGCACAGGCCGCAAAAGCAGGCCGCAAGTTCAGGCCGCCATTACCCTGTTCCTGCCGTTGCGTTTTGCGGCGTAGCGGTAAAGAACATTCGCGAGAATGACGCTGAAGACGATCAGGATCGAGCATGAGAAGAGCATGCTGCTTCTGAAGATCTCTTTTCTTACCGAGTTGTTTGCTGCTTTACCCATATGGCAGTCTTGTCTGCGCCGCAACGCGACGTATGGCACCCGGTCCCAACCGTTGTCATCTGAACGACCGATGTGGGGCGTTCGGCGAAGTGGCCATTTTGTGGGTGAGTTGTTGGCTTGGCAAGCCGATGGATGGACAAAACGATGATTGCCGGTTTCGGGGACGGCGATCTTCAGGCAATCCGGGACGCACTATTCACGGCTGTGGCGCGCCGTTTTGTCTGAGAGTTTGTGAGTAAATGCCGAAACACCTACCACAGAGTCACAGAGACGCAGAGTTTTCGCAGAGAAAGCCCTTGGAAACGGCGTTCCTCCTCTGCGTTACCTCTGCGCCTCCGTGCCTCTGCGGTGGATTTCGAGTTTTCTCACAGACGCTGAGCGCAAAAGCAAGAGGGGGGCTCATCGGCACCCTTCCTCGGAGAAACGTGATCAGTGCACCGAAGTCGGCGTTTCCGGCACGTTGCTGAACAACTCGTCGATGTCGGCCTTGTCAAAACGGTACTCGTGATTGGCGAGGTCGTCGCGAATGACGATGACGCCGCGTTCCTTGACTACCGCATAGACATCCTCGCGCCCGAGCGAGCGCAGCATGTTGCCGACCTTCACGCGATCTTCCGGGCTGTTGTTGGTCACCCGTTGTTCGTCGAATACGCGCACGGTCTCCTCGTGGAAGAGGCGCGTCAGCAGTTCCTCGGCCGGGAGGTCGAGCAGTTCCTCGGGCTTCGCCGTCGCCGCCAGCGCCTCGACGCGCGCCCAGCCGTCGGGATCGCGCGCATCGGTCGACGGCATCTTCTGAATGAAAAGTCCCGCCGCGCCTTCCGCCGTCGCCGCCAGGAAAAAGCGCGACGACAGTTGTTCCGATTGCTGCAGATAGTGTTCGAAAACCTCGGCGATGGTATTGCCGGTGAGCGGCACGACGCTCTGGTACGGCTCCTTCATCGACGCCATGTCGAGCGACAAGAGCATTTGCCCTTTACCGAGCAGATTGACGAGCGACGCGGCAGCGATCTTCTCGCCGTGTTGTGCCATGCAGCGGAGGTTGAGCGATTCGCTGCAGTCGATCACAAGCAGGGATACCGGCCCTTCGCCGCGCAGCTGGATGGTCAATCGACCCGGATGTTTCAAATTGTCGGCGAGAAGCAGGGTGGTCACGCTCATCTGGCCCAGGAGTTCGACGACAGGCGCCGGATAATTGCGATTGACCAGCAGGCTTTGCCACACCGAGTCCAGGCGAACGACCGCGCCCCGGATGTCGAGGTCTTCAAACAGAAAGCGTTGCACGTAGTTGTTCATCACTTGAATTCCGCAGCGTAGTTTTCAGGAGCGAAGCCGACGATCAGCTTCGCACCGGTATCGAGCACCGGCCGCTTGATCAGCGCCGGGTAATTGGTCATCAGCGTCAAGGCTTTGGCCTCGTCGACGTCGGCACGTTCCGCGTCCGAGAGCTTTTTCCACATCAGCCCACGCGTGTTGAGCAGTACCTTCCAGCCCGCGCGGCGGTTCCAGTCGGGCAGATGCTCCGCCGCCACACCGGCCTTCTTGTAATCGACAAATTCGCAGGCGATGCCGTTGGCGGCCAGCCAGGCCAACGCCTTCTTCATCGTGTCGCAGTTCTTGATGCCGTAGATGCGACAGGCCTGTTTACTGAGTTTGGGGGTCATTTTTGTCTAAAACTCCGCTTTTTGTCTAAAACTATTTAGCTTTTCTTCGCGTGGCAGGTATGGCAATCGGGATTTCCTTCGATCTCAAATAGCGTTTGTGTGACTGCTCGCTGGTGTGTCCGAGCAGCTTCTTCGAGTCCAGTCCTTGCGCCTCGGCATCCGTCCTGGCCTTCGGTCGAAGGTCGTGCATTCTAGCGTCAGGAATGTCGGCTGAGGTCGTTGCCCGCAACCAAAGCGTTCTGACTGTCGAGTAGGAGAGCGGTTTGCCCTGGCGGGTAAGCGATTGCCGTGACGGCGCCATAGGCGTCGGTATATTGCTGCGTTACCATGGCATTGACGAGCGGTCGAACTGGGCGACGGCACCAACAGTAGCGTGTGTCCGGGATGCGTCCGAAACGCGCCTCGTCCTGGAACATCAGCCGCAGCGGCCGGTCGTTGTTCCAGCTCGCCACGATCTGATCCAGATTCCCCTGGAGTTTTTTTCCAGTCCTCACGCGCCGAAGGATTTCCCTGGGGATGGGCCGTGTCAGGCGCCGGCTTGCGCCAGCCATTGCGCGCCAGCATCCGATAGATCGTCGATAGCGCAACCGGCTTGCCCAGTCGTTCAGCGATCTGTTCCCTGAGGGGAGGCACGACCACCACGCCCCCTTGCTGTAACGCGTACGCA